>DASZZV010000439.1:0-2373 GCA_035544835.1 Thermoanaerobaculia bacterium | reverse complement strand
CGCGCCTGCTGACTATCACCTCCAGGTCGAGGGCGAACACTTCAGTCTATCGCTGGAGGGTCCGGTCCTTTACTCACGTCCTTCCATCGATGTGCTTTTTCAGACTGCGGCGAGTTGCTGTGGGTCGAATGTAATCGGCGTCATTCTCACTGGCGCCAATGCTGACGGTGCTGCCGGTGCGCGAAGCATCAAGGAGCGGGGCGGCATCGTGATCGTTCAGGATCCAGCTACCGCCGAGGCACCGCAAATGCCCGCGGCGGCCATCGCCGCCACGGCGGTGGACCAGATCTTGCCGGTATCAGAGATTGCGCAGTTCCTCGTGAAGCTCGGAGCTCCGGCCCGGGGCGGCAAGCGATGACGACAACCGACAAGGTCAAGATCCTGCTGGTCGACGATCAGCCTGCCAATCTGCTAGCTCTCGAAGCGATGCTGGAGGGTCTCGACGTCCTCATGATCCGCGCTGATTCAGGGATCAAGGCCCTCAAGGCGCTGCTCGATCACGAGGTCGCCGTCATTCTCCTGGACGTGCAGATGCCGGTAATTGATGGTTTCGAGACTGCCCATCTCATTCGTGACCGGGAGAAGTCGCGCTATACACCGATTATCTTCGTCACCGCGCTCAGCAGAAGTGACCAGAACGTTTTCCGGGGATACTCCCTCGGCGCAGTCGACTATCTTTTCAAGCCGGTGGAGCCGGAGATCCTTCGTTCGAAAGTCAGCGTTTTCGTCGACCTGTTTAAAAAGAACCTGGAGATCAAGCAGCAGACCACCGAGTTGGTCCGGTTGAGCAAACAGAACGAGCTCATCCTGAATTCGGCTGCGGAAGGAGTGCTCGGAGTTGATCGCAACGGGCGGGCTACGTTCGCGAATCCGGCAGCTGTCACGATGATGCTCTGGAGCGCCGACGACCTGATCGGACGCGATATCCACGGGCTCGTGCACCCTCCGGGCACCAGAACGAACTGCCGACCGGAGTCGTGTCCCGTGTACCAGGCTCTTTGCGGTGGCGTTACTCTGCAACTGACCGAAGATCAGTTCTGGCGGGCCGATGGAACGAGTTTCCCGGTCGAGTTCAGCGCCACGATGTTGCGGGACGAGGAGGGCGAGAATCAGGGCGCGGTTTTCACATTCCGGGATGTCACTGAGCGTCGGGCCGCAGCTCGCACCAGCGAAAGCGAGCGTCTTTATCGGGAAGCGCAGGCCGCCAATAAGGCCAAGGATGACTTCCTGGCCACACTCTCTCACGAGCTGCGTACGCCGATGACAGCCATCCTCGGCTGGCTACAGATGCTGCGGCTCGACGACATCGACGCCACCACGTTCAGCGAAGGTCTCGACACGATCGAGAGCAACGCCAAACATCAGGCTCACCTCATCGAGGACATGCTCGACGTCTCGCGCATCGTCATGGGCAAGTTCCGAGTGGAGCGTCAGATGACGCGCGTCCCGGCAGTGATTCTCTCGGCCGTGGAGACGGTGCGTCATCTCGCTGACGCCAAGGGCGTCACACTCAATACTTCGATCGAAGAGCAGGCCTCGCCGATGCTGGCCGATGCCAATCGGCTCAAGCAGGTCGTGTGGAACCTCCTGTCGAACTCCATCAAGTTCACCGAGTCCGGCGGGACAGTGGAAGTCGAAATGCGCACCGTCGGCGATTCAATTCGAATCAGGGTTCGCGATACCGGCGCCGGAATCGATCACGAATTTCTGCCTCACGTCTTCGAGCGGCTCTACCAGGCCGATACCGGAAAGGTGCAGGGTGGCCTCGGACTCGGACTGGCCATCGTGCGGCATATCGTTCAGCTTCACGGTGGAACGATCGAGGCTGATAGCGAGGGGCAGGGCAAGGGATCGACCTTTACGGTAATGCTGCCCCTGGCCTGGTCTCCCGGCGAGGAAGGCGGCGAGGAAAGAGAAGCAGAGATGAAGGACGCGCCGGCGAACGCCCTGGCCTGAGATGCCTTTTGTGTGGCACAGGCACTCTTGCCTGTGTGTCGGCCGTCGAGGCCGACTTCCCTATAACTATTCACAGAAAAGCCACGGCTCGACGCCGTGACACACAGGCAAGAGTGCCTGTGCCACACAAGAGGCGGGCTCGGAGTAAGATCCAATTGCACGAAGAGCAGCCGCGAATCACTCCGCCGTGCTGTTCAATCCTTCCATGATCGCCGCACGAAGCTCTTCGATCAGGAAAGGTTTCGTGACGACCTGTCGGACGCCGCTGAGCAGATCGCTGCTCACGTGCGCGGCTGCAGCGGTCATCACGATGATCTTCTGAAGCGCCCCGGGGTCGCGAGAATGCACGCTGGCCAGGACATCGAATCCCGACGCGCGCGGCATCATCAGATCGAGAATGGTGAGATCGTAGTCATG
>DASZZV010000438.1:0-14203 GCA_035544835.1 Thermoanaerobaculia bacterium | reverse complement strand
CGAAGAAGGTTTCTCACATGGCGTTGTCGTGGCAATCGCTGAGAGATCGCATCGACGGCCTGACTCCGGCCTCGCGGCATCGCGACCCAAAGTCGATGGACGGGAATGCTCCAGCCAGGACCAGCCCGTCGCCAAGCCGGGTACCACATGCCAGCGATTCGGAGACTCTGCCGAAAAAAAAGGCCGGCAGATTGCCGGCCTTTCTGAACAAAACTTGCATCGGTTACCGTGTTCAGGGCGTGTCAGCAGGGGCCACGGGATCGGGTTCGACGACCGCTGAGCATCTGATTTCAACATCGACGCTGTTCACGGTTTGGTCAGCTCGATGCGGAAACTGGTGTAGTAATTTCCCAGTTCCGTCTCTGTCGTTACTTTATTGACGGTGACTTTCTTCGTCAACAACGCCAGGTTCCTGCCGTCGGCACCAGTCGGTACGATTTTCCAGCCGTTGCAGGGCGAATTGGGGTCGGCCTGATCCCCAGTGACATGTGTACAAGCGATCAGGACGTTGTCGGTTGCGTGCTTGAAGACATTCATCCTCAGAAAATAGGCGACGCCGCCAGAGTCGAAGCGGATGGCCATTGGACATTGGGTCGACGAATTAGGCCCGCCCACGCCGGTCAGCGAGGTCGGCGTGGGGAGGGAGTTGTTCGCGCAATAGGTGTAGAAGTAGCCGGGAACATATGCAGTAGCAAACGGAGCCCCCGTTCCACCCGCAGAGTTTCGAAGGTCGACGAAGATCTTCCTCCCGGCTGGTACCGTGAAGAGGTAATCGGGCGAAAGCTGACCACCGCTGTAGGTCTGCCCGCCACCGGATAGAGGAGAGTCACTCTGGACCAGGAGCGGCACCACGGTGACTCCATCGGACGCCAGCACGGAATCTTTCACAACGGTTGTTACGCTGGAGGTGGGGTTTGCTGCCTGTGAAGAAGCCGCGCCGAGCGTGAGGCTGAGCCCGAGAATGAAGGCAGAAATGACAGCGGGCTGGGTTGAGATACCGATGAGCCGTCGAGAGCGGCCCTGGGCTGGTGAGATGGCTTGCGAGGTTGACATGGAGTTGCTCCTTTCGTTTTCGCTTCGGACTCTTTTGTCTGAGCTGCGAGAACGATAGAGCCACACTGATACCGAGGTCTCAGGCGATTCTCAGGAGATTTTCACCATGATGTGGCGCACGCGGTCTGGTAAGGTGGCCACGGTTTTCAAGCTTCGGCCGGACGTCGAGCCGGGGCACCAAGATCAGGACGTCGCCCCAATAGATGGCCGCTCTCCACGAACAGTCAAAAGGAGATCCTGGCGCCGAGGCGGATGGAGCGGGCGCCTGTGTATCCGTTCGGTTTGAGGAAGTTCGGATTGGTGGCAGTGGCCCGCGGATCGGTGATTCGCCCCAGTGGCTTGGTCGTCCCCGGGCTATTTCGAATGCCGCCATCGCCATTGCAGAGATTGTCCGGGATCCCGGTGCAGGGGGGATCGAAGTCGGAGTTATAGCCCAGATCGAGACTTGAGGGTGCCTGCCGATCGAGTGCGTTGAAGATGTCGGCGACAATCTCGAAGCGCCTGCTTCGAACCGAGACCGGGTAGCCGAAATGGATGTCGGCCTCGTAGTCGGAAGGACCGCGGCCCAGGGCTCCACGTTTTGTCAGGAAGTACAGGTGGGAGGAGCTCAACGCCGTGAGTGGTGTACCCGAGTACCAGTGCGCCGCCGCCCCGACGGTCAGCCCCTTGACTACGCTGCTTCGAAGCTGGTACGAACCGTACAGCTTGAGCTGATGGGTGCGATCTGCCGAAAGCGGCCCGGAGTTGTTGACGGAGAAATCGGCGAAGTCATAGGGGGCGGTGGTATTCGGATGTGCCCGCCCCGACTCCTCCAGAAAAAGACCCTCGTAGTTGCCATACAGTCTGGACCAGAGGTAAGAAAGAAAGAACTGACCGCTGCCGTTGAAACGTTTCGTCGCGTGGAGCTCGATTCCCGAAAAGCGGCGGGTCGGTTTTGGTGTTTGCACGGTCTCACCCGACTCGAAGAGCACCTTCCGGATCATGCCATGGCCGGGGTTTCCCAGCACAAAGGTCGAGCAGGAGGTGTCGAGGCAGGTGTCCTCCACGATGCGGCCGAGGCTGCGGTACGTTCCCTTGATCCCGGCAGTGACGCCCCTCCCCATGTCACGGTCATAGCCTAAGAGATATTCATCCATGAACTGTCCCTTAAGACCAGGATCAACCGGGATCCCGTCGTCGGGAGCGAGAAAGAGGTCGTATCGCCGGCCATCAGGGCTGGCGGCAGGAGCCGCGGGGTCGGGCGTGAAGTTTCCAGGTGTAGGGTCGAGGTTGTAGACGACAAGAGCGCCACCGCTGCCGCCGAAGTCCCGTTCGATATCGAAGGTGAACGACTCGAAGAACCGTCCGAAATAGCTGTAGAGTTTGCTCCGTCCATTGCCCAGCGGATCCCAGATGATGCCGAGCCGCGGCGCCGGGTTGTTGACCGCCAGCACGCGCTCACGACGCGCGTTGTCCAGCGTTTGACGCTCGAGTCTGAGCCCTGCATTGACGGTCAAATTGGCTAAGGGTGTCCATGAGTCCTCCAGATAGACCGACTCATTGTTGGCCACGTAGCGGGTCACGCGCGGGTTGACAATGGCCGCCGAGAAGGTCGATGGATCCGCCGGGTTCGCCGCGTTCGTCACATTCGTCAAGTGCGTATAAAACACGAGTGCCGAAGCGGGGCACTGCCTCTGCACGAGGGCCACGGAACATCGTTTGGCGACTCTGTCCCCCCCGCTGTAGAACGCCTGTTCGATCGACCGAAGCTTCTCTTGATCGACTCCGAGCTTGATGACGTGTGCGCCGAGGACGAACGTGGAGGCATCGAGCTTCAGGACATCGCGGTCGGCCCGCGAGTTGGTGAATGCTCCGAAACCGCCGCTTCGGGTGCGGGGGTTGTGGGTCAGATCCAAAAGAACGGGCGTGCTGGTCCCCGGGCCTCTGAATCTTCCGCTTTGCGTGTTGCGGCCGACGAGACCATTCACGTTCAGGAGCTGCCCGAAAACGCCGGAGTACCGTCCCGAATAATCAGTCCCCCCGTTTTTCTGAATTCCCTCGAACGTGCTCGGTGGCCCGAGGATGAGTCTGAGTGCACCGGAGCGGGCGCCGTTGTCGCCGAAGGTCGAAAGGTGCACGAGTTGACTGGGTGTCGGCGCCAGCGTCAGTTTCGCAGCAATCAGGTCGCTGGTGTTGTTGACCGGGATCTCGCCTCCGGCGGGCAGGTGAAAACCGGGGACGGACAGATCCAGCAGACGGACGGTGATATCCCGCTCGCTGACGCGATCATAGGCTCCGAAGAACCAGATTCGATCTTTCACCATCGGTCCTCCCAGGCTGGCGCCATAGTCGTACTGATGGTCGATATCGGAGTACTCGGTCTGGTCCTCCGGAAGATGGCGGAGGTACTCAGGCGATGATCGGAGACCGCGGCCGGTGGTATAGCCAAACAGCCCTCCTTGAAAGGCGTTCGACCCGCTTCTGGTAATGGCATTCACGATGCCGCCCGTGGTGCGGCCGTACTCGGCCGTCAGACCGCCGGTCATCACCTGGACCTCCTGGACGAAATCGAGGTTGACCGATTTGCCCTCTTCGCCTTTGGACAGGCCTGTCACGTTCAATCCGTCGATGATGTACTGGTTCTCCAGGCCGGTCGATCCGTAAAAGGTGGGACCGGTGGCATCGGAGCGGACACCAGGAGCTATCTGGGCGACCGCCGTATAGCTGCGGCCCAGCGGGAGCGATTCCATCGCTTTCGGGGTGATGTTGACTCCCGAGAGTGTCGACGTCACATCCACCAGCGGTGCGGACGCTTCGACGGTGATCTCCTGGGCGGCAGCGGGATGAAGAGCCAGCTCCAGAGTCACGGTCTGCGTAAGTGCGACGACGATGTTGTCCTGTTGGATCCTTCGGAACCCCTTGAGAGAGGTGCTCAACGTGTATGAGCCCGGCGGCAGAAGTGAGAAACGGAACGATCCATCAGATCGTGTCGTATCGGAGCGAACGCCCTGCAGAGCAGGCGATCGCACTTCCACCAGGACGCCAGGCAACGGCGTCTGCGTCTCCACGATCCGACCGACGATCGATCCCGTATCCACAGTCTGGCCAGACCCACTCAGCGCGGTCAGCAGCACGATTGCAATGACGGATCCTGTGATCTTTCTCATCATGAACACTCCCCGGAGGCTTCCTGTCTAACTACTGAGACTCATTGAGCAAGACGATATCGGTCGCTGTTTGCCAGCGCGGCACATACAGGCTCTTGCCATCCCTAGCCCACTCGAAGTTCAATCCCTGGTCGGAGAATGATGTGAGCTGGCGTGGCGCACCCCCGTCGAGCGGCTGCAGCCAGATGTTTCTCTCTTTTGTGTCGTCGGCATAAGCGAAGGCCTGGCTGTCGGGTCTCCATCGGTGCGGCTGGGCTGCACTGAAAACCTTCTCCTTCCCACGCTGGTCAACGGAGAACACCACCGTCTTCCCTTCGCAGCTCGCCATCAGCCACTTGCCATTAGGAGCGATCGAAATGTGTGCACAGCGCCGGTCAAAGACCCGGGTTACTTCACCGCCAGTCGACGGGATGCGATACAGGTGCGGTCCGGAAGCCTCATTACGGGTGAAATAGACCCACTGACCGTCGGGAGCGATTCCCGGGCCCTCGGCATGATCAGTCAGCTTCCGGCCATTCTCCCCATTGAGGTCGGCGCGCCAGAGCTCGTAGGCCGACTCCTCGGATCTGCGAATGTAAACGAGAAACGTCTCGTCATTGGAGACTTGAGGGCGAACTTCATCGGATCCGTCGTCCTCGGTGAGACGTCTTCTGCCGGATCCATCGGCGTTACTGATCCAGAGATCGAGGGACTTACCCGAGGCGGCACTGGAGTAGACGAAGCGTCCGTCGCGAAGAGGGAAGATCCCCATCTTTCCGTCCTGGGTGTTGAAACCGGACAGAATCAACTGCGGAGCTCCCGGCGGATCTACAGGGACACGATAGAGGTTGTAGGTGGTGTTCATCTGGGCCGTGCAGATAGCTCTACTGTCGCGAGCCAGCGTCAGATCAGCATATCCGCTCAGGTCGTTGGTGAGGCGCTGCGCCCCTTCACCGGTCAAGGCTATTTTCCAGATGCCGGAACCGCCTGCTCCAACGAGATTGCCGTCGTCGGCCCACTCGAATGCCGAGAGGTAATTCGTAAAGAAACCGTGTCGTTCCTCGAAACGTCCAGTGGCTACGTCGATGATCATCAAGACGATCAGCGGTGCTTTCTTTTCCGCAGTACAGGCCAGCTGCGTCGCATCGGGAGACCAGGCGCAAGAGCGGAACTTGGTGTCCTTTCGCAGCACCGCCAAAACCTGTCGCGCGCCACCGCCATCGGAATTCGCCACCCAGACGGAGCTCTCCATCTCGCCGTTTCGCGTAAAAGCGATTTTGGCGGCGGTTCGCGAGATCGCAGGAGCACTGGACCAGTTCACATCGTCGGCGATCTTTCGCGGATTGCCCCCCAGCAGGGGAACTCGATAGAGCGACAGGCTTCCCTTTTCGGCAGCGGTGTAATAGACGAAGTTTCGATCCGGCGAGATGCGCACGCTGTCGTAGGCGCCGCGTGGCGCCAGCTGAACCTCGCTTCCGGTCGGAATATGGTGGAGCCAGATGCTCGACTCGTCACCATCCTTCCGGAGGTAGGCGGCGTAGGTGGCGTCGGGCGATACGCCAACCGGTCCTCCGTCGGTTGCCAGGACGTTTCCGCTGCTGGTGACGCGAGTCAGACGCAGCGCTGCCGGCGGACGTGGTCTCGATGGGCGCGGCTCGGCCGAGCCACTGTTCATGGCCGCGATTCCGATCACGATCACTACGACTACGACCGCCGTGACGATGCCGATTCTCGGTTGCGCCCTCATCCGGGTCATGGCGGCGCGCATTGCGCTGCGAGTCATCGAGCTGAAGCTCGGGTCGGACAGATTGGTCAGCTCCTCGAGACTGAAGGCCAGATCCCGCGCCGACTGGAAGCGGTTGTCGGCCTCCTTCTCCAGGCACCTGCGGATGATGACGACCAGAGCGGTCGGGACATCGCTCCGGATCTCGCTGACGTCCCGGGGCTGATCCTTGAGAATTGCTCCTAGTGTCGCCGGCACCGACGTGCCGCTGAAGGCCCGCACATCGGTAAGCATTTCGTAGAGGATCACGCCGAGTGAAAAGATGTCGGAGCGATGGTCGACCAGACGGGCCTCGACCTGCTCGGGAGACATGTAGCCGACGCTGCCGAGGATGGTGCCGGGCAGACTCACCGCGGAGATCGTGTCGCTGCCGCTGTCGCGCTCCCAATCGGTATGGGCCAGCTTGGCGAGACCGAAATCGAGAATCTTGAGATGTTCGTCTTTGGTGATGAAGACATTTGCCGGTTTGAGATCGCGATGGACGATCTCCTTTTCATGCGCCGCGGCCAGGGCGCGGGCCATCTGAATTCCGAATTCGACGACCTTGCGGACCGGCATCTGCTTTGCCCGACCCATGTACTGGCGAAGGGTTTCCCCCTCCAACAGCTCGCTGACGATGAAGGACCGCCCCTCATGCTCTCCAACGTCGAACATCGACACGATGTTGGGATGATTGACACGGGCCATGGTGCGCGACTCCTGAGCGAAGCGCCGTACACGGTCGTGATCCTTTCCGAACCGGGAGGGGATGATCTTGATGGCCACGTCGCGCCCCACGCGCTGATCGTGGGCTTTGTATACCTCTCCCATTCCGCCCGCGCCGATGAACGAGACGATCTCGTACTGTCCGACCAGCGTGCCGGCGGTGAGAGAACGAGCCAGTGTCTCGGAACCGGAATCGTTCATCGAGACCTCTCGACCATAACGAGCGTGATCCAAGCCTGACCTAATCGTATCCTGCTGGCTGGAGTGATCTGCATCGGTCCCTCGATACGCACACCATCGACGAACGTGCCGTTCTTGCTGCCGGCATCTTCGATCGTTACTCCCTCATCGTCGACCGTGATTCTGGCGTGGCGACGGGAGATGCTTCGCGAGTCCAGCACGATCTCCGTATCAGGGCCTCGGCCGATGGTCGTCTGACCAAACGGCAGCAGGAACTCGCGTCGCCCGAAGGTCAGACTGAAGGGATTCCCGTCACCGATGCTTCCGCGGTCAGCTGAAGGTATCTCGCCGCATTCGCGATTCCACTCTCCGACGTGGGTTAGCGTTTCGCCGCAAGCAATCATGATCGCAACCATAGACCCTTGGGACGGAGCAATCTCACGATGCACTCAGGAAATTTTCAGGATCGGTGGGGTCGGGCACGGCCATCGAAGACGGGCGGCTCAAGCCATTCCCGAAACCGTCGTGGCCTGACGCGTGGTCACGTGAAAGGTCAGAGCAAGATATCCGAGCCGGATTTCTTCTCCATCATGGAGCGGGACGATTCCATCGATTCGCTCACCTCGGACGAACGTCCCGTTCTTGCTTCCCAGATCCTCGATGGTTGCGCTCCCCGGCGTTACGGTGATGCGCGCGTGACGCCGCGACACCGCGCCTGAGTCGATGGCGACATCGACCTCATCGCCTCGACCGACGATATTCACTTTCTTCATCAGTGGAAACTCCTCCCGTGCCCATCGAAGCGAAAACAGGGACTCGCGGCGCCGCTTCTTTACTTCGACTTCGGATTCGACGGTGACCTCGCCCGCGAAGGCGTATCCGTAGCTGTGGATCGTCTTGATGAAACGTGACCGCTTCCGGTTATCGCCCAGCGCCGACCGCACTTCGGAGATGAGATTCGGCAGATTGACCTCTTCGACGATCGTGTCGCCCCACATGTGGCGATAGAGCTCCTCTTTAGTAAGCGCGCGGGGAGCGCTCTTGACGAGAAACTCCAGGAGAAGGAAGGCCTTGGTGGAAAGGTGTCTCGGCTCGGAGCGCTCGAGCAGCTCACGCTGCGTCAGATCGAGAACGAAGTCGCCGAATCGAGCGCGCATTTCGAAAGTGAAAATCTCCTGACTTGGTCGTGAGACTCATTGAGGGGTTGGCTTCTATCTTACTCGCACAACACTCAAACGCGACTCAAGGGAGGCAACATCGTGTCAACACCTCGAACTTCGATCACATCCGGCCGTTTCCTTCGCACTTACAAAATGAACCATCCGCCGATCGCACGCGAGCGAAGCGCTCAACGTTACTCCGGTGTCGTTCCCAGCTGACGTTGTATTTGCCTTTAAAAGCATCAATAAAAGGAAGTGCCATGTCTTACACAAAGCAGCCGTCACTCCTCGACCGATCGTCTAGTCAGAGTCTCAAGCTCTCTCAGGGGACACTACGTATCTTTATTTGTCTTACGTTCCTGATCTTCTGCCTCGGGAGCAGCCGGAATGCAAGAGCCTCGTGCCTGAATTTTACCCCGCAGCCTGTCTACAATTTCTCTGCTCCTCACTCACCGGTTACCGCTTATTTCGATGGCGATCGCAACCTCGACTTGGCTGTTATCACGGGGTACGACATCGCGGTGCAACTTGGAAAAGGCGATGGAACCTTCGGCCCTGCTATGCGGTTCTCGGTCGGTAACAGTGTGCTGGGATCGCCTTCTGCACTGATAGTCGGTGACTTCAACGGAGACGGCAAGAGAGATCTGGCCGTAACGACTAAAGATGGTTCAGGTGGCGGCGGCAACGTCTCGATCCTGCTTGGAAACGGAGACGGTACTTTTGGGCAGCCGACGAATATCTCGCTGCCTGGATCGAACACCGCAGGTGGAATCGTGGTTGCCAATTTTCGGGGGCTGCGCATGCAAGATCTTCTAATCACAGATGGTCAGGCATTTGCGCCGGGAAAATTCTGGTTTCTCGCAAGTAATGGTGACGGCACTTTCGCCCCTCCGGCCTGGACTTCGGCGCCGGGAGAGCCTGCCTTTGTCGCAGCAGCGGATTTTAACGGCGATGGGAAGGTAGACATTGTTTGCGTTGATAACCAGACTGGCGGTGTAGACGTCTTACTCGGGAATGACGACGGCACCTTCCAGACCGCTTCCAGGTACTACTATGGGCATGCGAACAACATAACCTTGGCGGACTTGCGAGGTAATGGCCGTTTAGATATTTTGGTCGCGGCTTGGACCAGTGGCTTGGGCGTTCTGCTCAGCAACGGCGATGGAACGTTCGGGTCGCCGGTCGCCTACGCCAGTGACCCGGCGGGCGGCAGGACGTACAACTCGTTTGTCTTCGATTTCGACCAGGACGGCAAACAGGACATCTGGCTGGGTGGCGACACCCCCAATTACAACGTCCTGCTGGGCAATGGTGCCGGTGCATTTTCAACTACATTGAGCTATCCAGGTGCGTTCGATGGCGGCGCGGTGATGGGTGACTTCAATGGGGATGGGAGACCGGACATCGTCGTTGCAAGTAGTTACGGTAATTATGTCGAGGTCTACCTCAATTCCGGCTGCTGTGCCACCCCGATCGTCAATGCTGCAGGACCCACCACATTCTGTAGCGGTGGATCGGTGGCGCTCATGGCCACCGCAGGATCCTCATACCTTTGGTCGAACGGCGCGACTACGCAGTCGATAAGTGTCATTCAGTCAGGTAACTACAGCGTCATGGTGACCAACGGCAGTGGTTGCTCCGCTACTTCACAGGTGACAACCATTACGGTAACACCACCCCCGGTTGCCATGATCACGGCATCGGGCCCGACAACCTTCTGCGCGGGCGGTTCGGTGACCCTTACGGCACCGGCGGCCGCTTCGTACCAATGGTCCAACGGTGCGACGACCCAGTCGATCGTGGTGACTCAGTCAGGCACCTACACGGTGACGGCGAGTGCCACGAACGGTTGTTCGACGACGAGCGACCCGGTTAGAGTGTCTGTGAGTGCCTTACCAGATGCGACGGTAGTCGCGTCGGGGCCAACTGCATTCTGTGCAGGGGGGTCGGTGACGCTCACCGCACCGACGGCGGCTTCCTACCAGTGGTCAAATGGTGCGACGACGCAGTCGATCGTGGTGACGCAGGGAGGCGCGTATAGCGTGACTCTTTCAAGCGCGAGCGGCTGCGGGGCGAGATCAGAGCCACTTACCGTGCGAGTAAATCCGGTGCCGACGTTTATGACGGCAGACTGGCAGCTCACGGCAGGCGCAGGACTGAGCATTCACGATTCCACCGGCAACGGCAACGACGCTCAGCTGGGTGCAAATCCATTTCCCGACGCAGACGATCCACAATGGGTAGCCGATGCACGGTGGGGTAGCGTGCTGGCCTTCGCGGGAACGTCGTATCTGAAAGTTCCTGACTCGCCTTCCCTTCACATGCAGCAGTTGAGCGCAGAGTTCTGGATCGTGGACAACGGCAACCTGGGCACGTCTGGCAATTACCGGTTTCTACTGGATCAATATGCGAATGGCAACACTTCCGAGGCTTATCGTTTTTTGACCGAGGGTGACAGGAACCTGTATTTCGAGGTGACCGGTGCGGGCAGTTCGCCAGGCTTTTTCGAGAACAACATTCGCGATGGCAAGTGGCACCACGTGGTCGGTACTTATGACGGAGGCTTTGTGCGCCTGTTCATCGACGGCGCGCAGATTGGGAATGGGACACCCGCACCTCAAAATCCCTCCCCGATTCCCTACGGTACGGGCGGCGATCTGATCATCGGCACATATAGACCAGGCCAATACGACACGGCATCCCAGACATTCAACGGCCGGATGGCTTTGATCCGGCTTTGGAATCACGCATTGAGTGCTGCGGAGGTCGCTGCGCGTTACCAGGGACAGGCCGCGTCAATCGTGAGTGCGTCGGGCCCGACAACCTTCTGCGCGGGCGGTTCGGTGACCCTTGCGGCCCCAACGGCCGCTTCCTATCAATGGTCCAATGGCGCGGCGACACAGTCCATCGTTGTGACTCAGGCGGGCACTTACACGGTGACGGCGACTGCGGCGAATGGTTGTTCGACGACGAGCGATCCGGTGGTCACCTCAATCATGCTCAATTCAGGGTGCCCGCCGCTCGGTGACACCACGCCTCCGGTCATCAGTTCCTGTGCGATCGCGCGCACGGTGGTGGCCTGTTCTTCCGCCGTTCCTGATTTTACAACCAGTGTGGTGGCGAGCGATAACAGCAACGGCGCGCTGCGCTACGCCCAGTCCCCTGTAGCGGGGACGATCCTGCCGATCGGGAGCTATACCGTACATATCACCGTGACCGATCCGTCCGGGAACCAGTCCTCCTGCGACACGACCTTCAACGTGATCAACAACCCTCCCACGGCGACGGCGGGCGGACCCTACAGCGTCACCGAGGGTGGGGACGTCACTGTGTCCGCCACAGGATCGGATCCCGATGGCGGTACGGTCACCTACAGCTGGGATCGCGATGGCGACGGCTCGTTCGAAACCTCCGGCCAGTCGGTGCGCTACCACGGGGCCGACGGGCCAGGAACCGCGATGATCCGGGTGAAAGTGACCGATGGCTGTGGCCTCTCCTCGATTTCGCAGGCCCAGGTGAATGTGGGCAACGTCGTTCCCGCCATCGGTGCAATTACCGGGGTGAACGGCCCTGTTTCTCTCGGGAACTCAATCACGCTCAGTGCGCCGTTTACTGATGCCGGAATTCTGGACACCCATGTCGCGGCCTGGAGCTGGGATGACGGGACGACGGGTGCGGCTGCGGTGGCCGAGTCCGGCGGTAGCGGTACGGCTAGCGGTACGCATCTCTTCAGCGCACCAGGCGTCTATCGCATCGGGCTGACCGTAACCGACAAGGATGGCGGGGCGGCCTCGGCGTTCTTCGAGTACGTCGTCATCTACGATCCAACTGGCGGCTTCGTGACGGGTGGAGGCTGGATCAACTCGCCAGCCGGCGCATACGTCGCCGATAAGACACTCGCCGGTAAGGCAAGCTTTGGGTTCAACTCGAAGTATCAGAAGGGGGCGAGCATCCCGACGGGGGGCACGCAGTTCCAGTTCCACGTCGCAAAATTCATCTTCAACAGCACTTCCTATCAATGGCTCGTGGTCGCTGGCGCCAAAGCCCAGTACAAAGGCGATGGAGTCGTAAATGGGCAGGGCAGCTACGGCTTCCTGCTGACGGGGACCGACGGAGACGTGAGCGGCGGTGGGGGAGTCGACAAGTTCCGGATCAAGATCTGGGACAAGGTTAGCGGTGCAATCATGTACGACAACGTGATGAATGGCTCCGACGACATCGATGCGGCCGCTCCGCAGGCAATTGCCGGAGGTAGCATCGTGATTCACAAGTAGACGCGCACGAAACGACGAAAGGGCCGGCATTCTCTGCCGGCCCTCCTTTTTGATTGAGAATCGGGCCCCGAGGGGATCGACGACGTCGATGCTGGCCTTCTCGAAATCGGCGCGGTTGCGGGTGGCGACGACCAGACCGTGAACCAGGGCTGTGGCTTGTCCATGAACGGTATGGCGCGGGCGCCCTTCCTGCGGAGCCTTAGCCGGAGATTTCGATTACCTGACCAACTTCAATCCTGGCCAGGGCGTTCAAAATGCGCGAAAGAAGTGGCCGCAAATCCTCAATGCGATTGCGAACGCGAACGACCACGACGGCAGCGATACTTCTGCTGGTACCGTAAGTCACCATCGGCAGTAAGAATGACGTTGAAGCCTGCGCTAACCGCGGCGCGTAACAGATCGCCGTTTTTCAGCCGCAACCAACCCTGAGGGGCTTTAGGGTCAGGCGCGTTTTATGAACTGACTTATTTGTCGGCGCAGGGTATCCAGTATGCAGCGCGGGTTCTGATGGGACCAGGCCTTTGGTTGTTGATTGGTCAATCTTTGGTAAGCGGGCTCCGCCGGGTGATTCCCGCGGCCAGGACATCTCGAACCGGCCAGAGCTCGAAGAGTGCAATTACGTCGTGGCCAAAGCGGCGAGTTCCACCGGAAACGATCACCCCGGGACTGGGGAGCGCATCAGCTATGGTGATATGATGCGTTCATGCCACGAACCACACTTCAAATTGAAGATGATGCGTTGAGGGTAGCGAAGGTGCATGCGTCACGTCATCGTCTGACGCTGGGTCAAGCGGTCAGCGAGTTGGTGCGTCAGGCGGCCGACCGGCCACTGGTGACCGATGCCCGGAACGGTCTTCGCCTGGTGCATCTCAGCCGTCGCTCTCCCAAAGTCACGACCGCGCTCGTCGGCAAGTTGCGCGACGACCGGCCGTGAAGCCGGCGCTGCTCGACCTGAACATCCTCACGGCCCTGCTGTGGCCGGCCCACGAACACCACGAGGCCGCTCATCGGTGGTTCGGGGTCCGGCGCAAGGCGCGCTGGGCCACCTGCGCGCTGACGCAGCTCGGACTCATCCGTTTGGTCAGCAACCCGTCGTTCTCGCGTGACGCACTGTCGCCGGCGGATGCGGTCCTCCTGCTTTCCGTCAACCTCGCGCACGCGAACCACGAATTCTGGGTCGACGACCTTTCCGTTCCGGCCGCCCTCGAAGCTGTCCCGCGCAAGCTACAAGGCCATCAGCAAGCGACCGACGCCTACCTCCTGGCCCTGGCGAATCATCACGGCGGAGTTCTCGCTACGTTCGATCGGGGGCTCGAGGCTCTGGCGGCAGGATGGGGGACGACGGCCCTCGAACTGGTCAGCACTCGAATTTGATTGCGAGACGATGAACTGAGCTAGCCCCACAACGCCGCCAGATCGAAGGCCACGGCGTCGAAGGGTGGCGCGGCGACGACGGCACCGCCGGTGTGCGTCTCGAGCAGAATCCACTGCTCGTCGAACCGGCTGTAGACTTCGAGACGCCGGTTCTTGGGGTCGACCAGCCAGAGATGCGCCACTCCCGCTCGCGCGTAACAGGGAAGTTTCTGGAGCCGGTCGAAACGCTCTGTTGATGGCGAGAGAACTTCGCAGAGCCAATCGGGAGCGAGATCGATTCCGACGATGTCGGGAAGCTCGGGAAGTCGCTCTCGTCGCCAACCGGCGATGTCGGGGACCATGACATCGACGCCGAGATGCAGTTCCGGCTCGTTGAGAATCCACCATCCGCCCGGCCCGCCACTACCACGATGAAAGGCGGCGTTCAGAACAGACCCGAGCACCGACGCGCTGTTGGCATGGCGGAGCGACGGGCGAGGTGAAAGATACAGACTGCCGTCAACCAGCTCGGCGACCTTCTCCGGCGGCGCCGCAATCAAGTCCCCATAC
>DASZZV010000437.1:0-2173 GCA_035544835.1 Thermoanaerobaculia bacterium | reverse complement strand
CTCCGCAAAGCGGCCTAAATACTGGGAGTTTCTTAGAAGCGAAGCGAAGGATCTTTGGTGACACCACCGCGGCGTAAATTGACGACCTCGTGTGTCACCAAAGATCCTTCAGTCGCACTCACCTCTTTTCTAGTTTTTTGTTTTCGCGCGTGCTCCCTCAGGATGACAACGTTCCGCTGCGCTCGCGCCCACAAGCAGCTATCATTCCCCGCCCCCTGGAGGGACGCCAAGTAAACCATGAGCTACGACTCCTCAGCGATCGAGGTACTCACCGGATTAGAGCCGGTCCGCAAGCGGCCGGGCATGTACACCACGACCGAGCGGCCGAACCATCTGGCTCAGGAAGTGATCGACAACGCCGCCGATGAAGCGATCGCCGGCTACTGCACTGAGATCGTCGTCACGATCCACGGCGACACGTCGGTTTCGGTATCGGACAACGGTCGTGGAATGCCGGTCGACAGGCACGCCAAAGAAGGGGTCTCCGGCGTCGAAGTCATCCTCACCCGGCTTCACGCCGGCGCGAAATTCTCCGACAAGAACTACCGCTTCTCAGGCGGGCTTCATGGCGTCGGCGTCTCCGTTGTCAACGCCCTCTCGACAAAGCTTCAGGTCTGGGTCCGCCGCGACGGAAACGAATACACGATGGTCTTCGGCGACGGAAAGAAAAAATCCGAGCTCAAGGTGATCGGAACGGTCGGCAGACGGAACACCGGGACGACCGTACAGTTCTGGGCCGACCCGCAATTCTTCGACTCGCCGAAAATCAACGTGCCGCGACTCAAGCACGTCATGCGCGCCAAGGCCGTTCTCTGCCCCGGCCTGCGCATCAAATTCCTCAACCAGCTCGATCAGGCCGATAACGACGAGTGGGTTTACGAGGATGGTCTCGTCGACTATCTGACCAGCGAGCTGGCGGGGGTGCCGAGCCTTCCCGAGACGCCTTTCGTCGGCCGTTTCAAAGGACATGATTCCGAGGTCGACTGGGCGGTCGTGTGGCTGTCTGAAGAGGGGGAGATCGTCGGGGAGAGTTATGTCAATCTGATCCCCACGACTCAGGGTGGCACACACGTCAACGGTTTTCGGACCGGACTCACCGAAGCGATTCGCGAATTCTGTGAGTTCCGGAATCTGCTGCCTCGGGGTGTGAAGATCACGCCCGAAGACGTCTGGGCCCGTTGCAGTTACATCCTGTCGGTGCGCATGTCGAACCCGCAGTTCACCGGGCAGACCAAGGATCGTCTCTCCTCGCGTGAGACCTCGGCGTTCGTATCCGGAGTGACGCAGGACGCCTTCAGCCTCTGGCTCAATCAACACACCGCCGACGCCGAGAAGATTGCGCAGATCGCCATCAGCAGCGCCATGGTCCGGCTGCGCGCTGGAAAGAAGATCGAGCGTAAGAAGCTCACCAGCGGTCCGGCCCTGCCTGGGAAGCTGGCCGACTGTACGAGTCAGGATCTCAGTCGCACCGAGCTGTTCCTGGTGGAAGGCGACTCTGCCGGCGGCTCCGCCAAGCAGGCCCGGGATCGCGAGTTTCAGGCCATCATGCCGCTCCGCGGAAAGATCCTGAATACCTGGGAAGTCGATCCCAACGAGGTGCTGGCGTCGCAGGAAGTCCACGATATCGCCGTGGCGCTGGGTGTGGATCCGGGCTCCGACAACCACGAAGGGCTGCGTTACGGGAAGGTATGCATCCTCGCCGACGCCGATTCCGACGGTGCTCATATCGCGACGCTGCTCTGCGCGCTCTTCGTCCGTCACTTCCGCAAGCTGGTCATCGACGGTCGCGTGCACGTGGCCATGCCGCCGCTGTATCGCATCGACGTCGGCAAGAACGTTTACTACGCCCTCGACGACGCCGAGAAAGAAGGTGTGCTGGCACGCATCGAAGCAGAGAAGATCCGCGGCAAGGTCAACATCCAGCGCTTCAAGGGTCTCGGCGAGATGAACCCGCTCCAGCTGCGCGACACCACCATGAACCCCGACACCCGTCGTCTCGTCCAACTGGTCCTCGAGTCCGGCGACGCCTCAGACATGACCATCGACATGCTCCTGGCCAAGAACCGGGCCGGAGATCGCAAAAGCTGGCTGACGGCAAAGGGAGACCAGGCGGAGATATTGGAGTGAGGGGAGGCCCGGAGGGCCGATTGAAAATAGCCCAGGACGAAGTCCT
>DASZZV010000436.1:0-10303 GCA_035544835.1 Thermoanaerobaculia bacterium | reverse complement strand
AAAACTTTGAAGCGGCTTCAGCAACAGTGGCACATCTCCGAAGTTGTTTACCAGATCGAAATAGTAAAAAGCCCTTAAAAAATAGACCTCGCCCAACAGCCTGTTCTTCAAGGCCGGATCGATGGCAATTTTTGCCGTTATTGCCGCATCGGTCAAATAGCTGATGGCTAAATTCGCACGTGATATCCCTTCGTAATCGTAGGTCCATTGACCGTTAAAGGCCTGGTTGGAGGAGGTGAAATTGAAACTCTGGACCTGATCCATCCATGACTGGTCGCCATCAGGGTTCCATTTCTTTTTCACATCATCCGAAGCAATGTCCTGCACAACAAAATCGTCCCGAAATACAACGCCTTTGGCCCAATTTACGTCCCAATTGCTACCAAGAATATTGAGTGTACTGGCAAGCATCTGATAAGACGATGTGACCGACAACTTGACCGAATTCAATGTTGGGTCTGTGCTTATCTGCTCTGGGGTAAGCAAACCGATAGGATCTTTGTGCAAATCTGTGCAGCTGAAAACTGAAATGATCAGGATCGATGCAGCTGCCTTATGCCTTGTTTTCATGATTGCTCCTGCCGATTTATGATTTCCATATAAATCGATTAAAATTTCGCGTTGATTCCGAATAGGAATGCTTTCATTTGCGGATAGGTTCCCTTGTCCAGGATATCGGTAGATTCCGGATCCAATCCTGTATAGTTGGTTTTTGTAAAGAGATTCTGGCCGGATACAAACAGGCGTCGCGTCGGTCCGGGAGAATATCCGACCTCGAGGTTTTTGAGGCGGAAATAAGAAGCATCCTCCACAAAAATGCTCGACTTCTTGCTGCTGCCATTGTCGTTGAAAGTGGTGCGGGGAATCGTGGTGCTGGTGCCCGGTCCATTCCAGGCGCCAAGTACTGCGATACTATGGTTGAAGGGGCGGCTGTCATAGTCTGTTATTTGCTTGGCATCGTTGTATTTGTCGACTCCTCCTACTCCCTGGAAAAACATGGAAAAATCAAAGCGATGATAGCCCGCGGATAAGTTCAAACCATAGGAGAGTTTTGGAATTGGATTTCCGATGAACGTCCGGTCGTTATCGTTGATTATTCCATCACCATTCAAATCCTTGAATTTTATGTCGCCCGGCTTGTTCGGAGGACTCACAGTGCCGAATAAATGCGCGTTGATTTCAGCTTGATCTTGATAAATTCCTTCCATCTTGTAGCCATAAAATGCGCCGAGCGGATGCCCGACTGCTGTCCTGGATACGTCCCCGATGATATTCGGCAAATTGGGGTGCAATTTTTCTACCCTGTTCGTTACCGTACCCAGATTCCCGTTTATAGCGTAATTGAACGGCCCGCCGCTATTTCTGAAACTCATAGCGAGCTCAAATCCCTTATTACTCACTTCACCCGCATTGACGATAGTTGGTTCGACATTCCCTGCGATGGAAGGCAAAGAAATGGGCAACAGAATATCAGACGTCTTCTTCACGAAGTAGTCGAGGGAAAGAGAGAGCTGGTTGCTCAGCACCCCCACATCCAACCCAATATCTTGTTGTGAAGTGGTCTCCCACTTCAGATCGGGATTGCCATAGCGCGAGATGAGAAATTGGTCTCCCGATCTGGTGAGCAAAGTCAGGAATGTGTAGTCAGGGATCTCCTGGTTCCCCAATTTTCCGGTGCTGGCTCTCAGTTTCAGGTCAGATAGCCAACCAACATTCTGCATGAAACCCTCATTGGAGATCTTCCAGCCTACGGAAACCGATGGGAAATAGCCCCATTGATTGGCTTTGGCGAACCTGGAAGAAGCATCTGCTCTGACATTGCCTGTAATCATGTACCGAGTGTCGTACATGTAGGTTGCCGAGCTGAATAGTGAGAAAAGGCCCCACTGAGATGCGGAGCCTCCGGTGTTCTGATTCGTTAATTGACCGTAATTGAGATATTGAAAGTTCTCCCTTACATAGTCGAATCTTTGCCTCGATCCTCCAACTCCAGACGCATAGTTGGTGATGTACTCGCTGCCTGCGAGGGCACTTATGTCATGCGTTTGATTGGTCTTGGCATAATTCAGGGTGTTGTTCCATGTCACAGTAGTTTCCTGCCCTCTGTCTTCGTTCAAATAGGTTGGACGATTCTGACGACCGGTTCCTTGGTCTAACGGACCCGCTCCTCCGTTATCATCTCCGAAATTCTGGTTAAAGGCTTTGCTGTGTCTCAAGCTTAAATCGACCCCAACGTTACTCTTGAATCTTAGAGCGTCCAAAAGAGCGTATTCTGCGTAAATGTTGCCGAAAGTCTTGAAGTTGGTTCTCTGGGCGTTAGTAAAATAGGCCAGGGCAACGGGGTTAGCGCTAAGCTCATATGTTTTGATACTATTATCCCATGGTTTTGCGAAAAAAGGCACATCGGTAAACGGGTCTCTCGCGGAATAAGTAGGATCACTTGGATCCTTATAGACAGGTATGATCGGAGGCCTGATCAGGGCATGACGGATAATTCCGGGCACATCTCCATGTGAGGAAACGGTGTCCTGGTCCCCATAGGAAAGGAGAAGATTGGTTCCAACGTGGAAACGATCAGTCAAACCTGCATTGATGTTCGTCCTCAAATTGAAGCGCTGATACCTGTCATTCGCGTAAATCACTATGCCATCCTGCTTGTAATACCCACCCGAAAGCAGGTATTGCACCTTATCACTACCACCACTCGCGGTCAGCTGCACGTTTTGGGATTTTCCAGTCGTAAACAACTCATCCAACCAATTGGTGTTAGTCAAAACCCTTAGGCTTTTTTGCGCGGTATACGGGTTTTGGAGTAACGGGTCATACCCGGAATTGTTCCAGGCTTCCTCCATTTTGTTCATGTACTGAGTGGAATTCAGCATGGTCGGCAGATGAGTGGCGCGCTGCAATCCAGTATAGGCGTTGATGCTCATATTGTTTTTCCCTCTTTCTCCACTCTTCGTGACAATCACGATGACGCCGGCAGAAGCCCTGGAGCCGTAAATAGAGGCAGCGGAGGCATCCTTGAGCACAGTATAGGATTGCACATCCGAGGGGTTCAAAAAGGAGATATCCCGAGTAGGTACTCCGTCCACTATAAAGAGCGGACTGTTGTTACCTATGGTTCCTTCGCCACGGATGCGAATACTGATTGGCTCTCCGGGCGCGCCGGTACTCTGCGTAACCTGCAAGCCGGCAACTTGCCCTTGTAGGGCCTGCGCTACATCGGGAACCCTTCGCGTCTCCAGATCGGCCGCATCTACGGTAGAGACGGCGCCGGTTATGCTCGATTTCCTTTGAGTGGTGTAGCCCACGACTACCACCTGATCGAGAACCGCGGCTCGCTTCTCGAGCGCGAACGCCACCGAGACCGTCGCGCCTTCCGACACGTTCACGACCATCGGCACTGACCCGTAGCCGATCCGGCGCGCGCGAACCGTGTGCGTTCCCGCGGGCACGCCGACAATGGTGAAGGTACCGTCGTCACGGGTGACGGCACCGAGTCGGGTCCCTTCGACCACCACATTGACGCCAGCGAGCGGCTGTCGGGTCGCGCTGTCGATCACCTGCCCTGTGATGGTGCCCGTGGGTTGCTGCGCGCCGAGGGGAGTAAGGGATGCTGCGGCCCACAATAGGGCACCGGCAAGAAGAAGGAGGCGACGGGCCACTATCATAAGCATGCCTTCCACAGGGGGAGTTGGATGCAGCCCTCTCACTGGAGACGCAAAGAGAGGGGATTGTACGGTGAGCGACTATCCACCCCGAAACATGAAAAGTCAAGCATCTCGGGTCACGGTCCTCAGATAGGCTGCTTTACGGTGATACGGTCACGGACGCTCCTTTCGCTTGCGCACTTGTTCGGCAAAGATGGTCGAGCCATCTCCGCCAAATCTGTAAGTAGCGCTACTTCTTTGTCGAAGAAACGGGAACCATGATGTGTGAGACAGGTGTACCCATTCGTGCCCGCGCGTAGCAGTACCATCTGCCCGCCCTCCTTCGCCGGCCAATCCATGATCGACGTACTGGACAGTTCATCTCCGGGCCCCGACATACCATAAGTGGTTGCGGCTGTCCTGGACCCTGTCCCGCCCTGAGTGTAGGCAATCCAGAGTGTGACAGGAATGTGACCACGGTGCTCGTCAGAAACGTTGACATCGCAGACATGCTCTCATAGGTTGAATTGAGCACGTCACGCGAACATCCGTGATATCGCACTGACTTGGGAAACAAAATGGCAGTCTTCGCTAATCGCAATCACAACGCAATTCTCGAGAACCGTCTCAATGGCGAGTGCTCGATGCGCGGCGCGCGGCGGCGAAGAGGCTAAGTGTACATGTTACTTGCAAACCTCGCCCCCGCGTTCCGACTGGATGCGGGGGCGACTTCGTTTATACCACCGGTGACGACACGTTCGACGAGGGTCGAATGCGGATAACCGCGAATGGAGGATCGATGAGGAAGCATTACCTGCTGGTGAGCGACTTCGATCAGACGCTGAGCTTCAACGACTCTGGTCTCGTCCTGAGCGAGATGCTCGGGATCACCGGCTTTCAGGACAAGGTCGCGACCTTGGCCCGGCTCAATCTCGTGCAGGAAGGCGCCGAGCTTACCTACCTGCTGCGCCACGATCCGGAGTTCCGGCGCGTGCGCAGGGATGATCTGATCGAGGTCGGTCACCGCATCCGCCTCAAGCGCAACATTGCGCTGCTCGCCGAATTCCTGAAAGAGGGTATCGAAGGATTCCGCTTCGACTTCTACGTCGTTTCCGCCGCGCCGTGGCTGGTGGTGCACTCAGCGCTCGAGGGGATCGTGCCGCCCGACAAAATCATCGGCGCACACTTCGGCTTCAGCTCCGAGACCGGCGAGATCGAGACGATCGAACAGGTCCCTGCCGGCTACGGCAAGGTCGCGGCGGTCGACTACCTGCGCTTCCGCCTCGGCGTCCCGAGCGATCGCGTGGTATACGTCGGCGACGGCAGCTCGGATATCCACGTCATGCTTCACGTCAATCGAGGCGACGGCCTGACGATCGCCGCATCGGAAGCGCGGCACATCTCCCAGATCGCGCGACGCACCGTGATCAGCGACGATGCGCTAAGCGTTCTCATTCCGATCCTGGAAGAGATCTGTGGCTACGATCCGAGCCAGATCCGGCTTGTGTTCGAGGAGCAGGGTCTGCTGATCCAGGAATGGGATCGGGTGCGGACCGATTGGCTGACCATCCGCGACGGGTCTACCATCGCGGCGATCGAGCCGGCTGCTTGATATGAATCAACTGAAGACTACCTGCCAGGTGCGTTGGGCGAGCCGGCTCGAGGCTACGGGCTACACTCGAATGGACCGAGTGATAGCCCGCGGCCAACTGCCGGCCCGCCGAGAGCCCCCGGCAGGTAGTCTTCAGTTTTAGAAAACTTCAATTCTCAAACAAAATATACATGATCCAATATCTCGGCTATTTCGCAGGCTTACTCACGGTCGTTTCCTTTCTCCCGCAGGTCATTCGAACGTGGCGAACGAGGCAGACGCGGGATCTCTCACTCGGCATGTTTGCCTTGCTCGTGACCGCGAGCAGCTTGTGGATTCTCTACGGATCCATGATCGGATCCTGGCCGGTGATCGCCACCAACATTGGGATGGTCGCGCTGAACGGGGCGCTGGTGACGGCTAAGGTTCGCTACGGCTAGCGAAGCCTACTTTACGCGAAGGATCTCGAGCTTGTCGTTGTTGCGCGCAACAGCGATGAGTCGCTGCCCGTTCGCGCCGCGAAGAGACTTGATGCGGCGCACCTGTCCCTCGATCACGAGGCCGCTCGTCTCCATGTCGACCGGCTCGAAGTGGCCGTCCCCACTGCCGCGCAGCATCAAGCCGTAGCTCGCGTCGTACCGGCCCAGCATGGGGGTCACACCATAGAAATTGCCGCCGACCAGAAGATCGACGTGCCCATCGCCGTCGAAGTCCTGCGCCAACGAGGCGTAGATCGGCGCAAACTGCGCTTCGGTCGGTAGGTTTTGAACCGTGAAGGTTCCGTTCCCGTTATTCAGAGCCACCGAGCTCGCGAAAGTGTACGCCTCACGGACCGTCGCCGATTTGAGGTCGGCTGCGGGGAAAATGTCCTCGATGCGGCTCGCTCCGAAATCCTTGTACGAAGGGTACTTGCTCCTCAGCGAAGGAATCTTGCGCACCAGCTCGTCGCGGCCGGCAAGCGGGTAGCTCACTCCGTGCTTGTAGAACGTTAGTATCTGCTCCAGTCCGCCGCTGTGCGAGAAATCGTTGATGTAAAGGCGCGCCGGCTCCTGTCGGGACGCGCGCAGATACGAATTGAGACCGAGGTTGCCGAGCACGAGATCCTGCCTCCCCGTCCCGCGCAAATCGACCGCGGCGACGAAGTTCCACCAGCCATTCGTGTCTGACAGCCCGGCTTCTTTGGTTCGATCGACGAATTTGCCGTTTTCCTGGTGAAACACGCGCACCGGCATCCACTCGCCCGCGACCACGAGATCGAGCCTTCCGTCGTGGTCGTAGTCCGTCCAGGCAGCTGAGGAAACCATACCGGCTTCGGAGAGCTGCGGGGCCTTTTCGAGCGTAACGTCGGTGAAGTGTCCGTGGCCGTCGTTCTGGAGCAGGTGACTCTTTGGAATGACTCCGTAACTCCGCGCGACGACTCTGCTTCCCACGAATAGATCGGGAGAGCCGTCGCCATTGAAATCACCGACGACAACACAGGAGCCGTTCTCGAAAATATCCGGCAATGCGTCGTTGGCCTTCCGGAAATTGCCGTGTCCATCGTTCAGGTAGAGTCTGGGTCGGAGCGCCTCCGCATTTCCCCAGAACTCATTCCCGCCGCTGACGACGAAAAGATCCTGGTATCCGTCACCATTGGCGTCGAAGAAGGCTGCATCGACGTCTTCGCTCAGACTGTCCGCCGCTAACGCCGGCTGATTGCTGGGACGGAACGTCCCGTTGGGCTGCTGGACGAAAAGCTTTCCTGATTGCCACTTCGCGCCACCGACGTAAATGTCGTCGAGCCCGTCGCCGTCGACATCACCGACCGCCAGTGCCGGCCCCTCCGTGGACAGGAGGTGCGGCATCAGCGACTCGCGATTGTAATCGAAGAAGGTGTCTTCTTCGTGCTTGAAGTTGACACCTATTTTCGAGGTGACGTCGGAGAAGAGAGGTTGGGCTGCGCTAGTGCGCTGGCGCTGCGGGGTTGGGTGAGCCGCGTACTGATAGGATTGCGTTGCGTCTTTCTGCGAGAGTGTGATCGTCGTGTCGCCCAACAGGTTCGTCATCGTCTGGAAGCGACGATTTGGCCAGATGACGGTGAGCGAGTCGATCCGGTTGGACGTGCCGAGCCCGAAGTGGAGACGAGGATCGACAGAGGAGAGGAAGCCACGCGTAGGCTCCTGCTCGAGCACCTGCGTCAGACCCTGCTGATGCATTTCAACGCGTGTGCCGATTCCCGCTGTGTTCGGAGCCGAGCCGCGCAGCTGAACCGCCAGGTAGTGGTTCTTGTTGATCTCGCGCGAATGGTTTCTGTAGATCGACGCCGGCGCATTGATGTTGTTCACCACGAGGTCGAGCGAGCCGCTGTTATTGAGATCGGCGTACACCGCACCATTGGAAAAACCCGGCTGCGACAAGCCCCATGCTTCCGCCATGTTGGTGAACGTCAGATTGCGGTTGTTGCGATAGGCATAGTTTGGCAGCGGGATCTGCGGCATGTGCTGTAGCAGGCTCAGATTCTTTTTGGTGATTCCCTGAGCCAGCGATGCCTGAATAGCCTCGTTTCCGACGTAGTTGATGTAATCCATGTCGTTGGGTCGGCGGTAAATCCCGTTGGTGATGAACAGATCCTTCCACCCATCGTTGTCCAGATCGGCGAACAGCGGGGACCAGCTCCAATCGGTGGCAAAGACGCCGGCCAGATATCCGATCTCGCTGAACTTTCCCATCCCGCGGTTCAGCTGAAGGTTGTTTCTCGCAAACTGCGGGTGATACCCGGCCTGGAGCTTCAGATTGTATATGGTGAAGCTCTCCGCGTTGGCTGACGTCTTGAGGATGTCCTCCCGCTCCGGCAGCATGTCGAGCGTCACGATGTCCGGCCTGCCATCGTTATTGAAATCAGCGGCGTCCACACCCATCGAGAACCGACTCGTGTGTCCGGTCGCCTTCGCAATGGACTGGGTGAAGGTGCCGTTGCAATTATTGATATAGAGGTAGTCGTCCCCCTGGAAATCGTTGGCGACGTAGATGTCGGGGCAGCCATCCGTATTGAAATCACTGACTACGATGCCAAGCCCATAGCCATCGATTCCGTCGTGCAGCCCAGCCTGATTGGTGACTTCGGTGAAATGCCCGCCTCCGTCGTTTCTGAACAACCGGTCGCTCGTCCGCGGGCTCGTGGCGCTTCGCTGTGACTGGGTCTCTATCGCGCGCTGAGTGTGGGTGGAGTGGTCGAGCAGGTACATGTCCAGGTCGCCATCGCCGTCGTAATCGAAGAAAAGCGCCTGCGTCGAATAACCGACGTGCTCCAGCCCGTATTCCTTCGTTCTGTCGGTGAAGGTGCCGTCTCCGTTGTTGATGTAGAGCACGTTGTGCCCGTGCATCGTGAGATAGTCGCCGCCGGAAACGTAGATGTCGATTTTTCCGTCACCATTGACGTCGGCCATGGTGACGCCGGTCTTCCACCCGTCCGGATCGGCGACGTGCGCGCGGTCGGTAATATCCTCGAACTGATAGTTCCCCTTGTTGCGATAGAGCCTGTTCGGCCCGATGTTCGACGTGAAATAGAGATCCGGCAGGCTATCGCCATCCACATCTCCGACCGCAACGCCGCCTCCATTGTAGTAATAGAGGTAGTTGATGATGTTGAAGTCGGGCGCCTCAGGCAACTTGTTGGCGAACGTAACGCCAGTGGACGATGGCGCGAGCAGCTCGAAGAGCGGATGCGCCGGCGGCGCAACCGATTTCTGCTCCGGATTGCACCCGCTCAGGACGAGCGCGAGGACCGCGACTGACGCCGCAGTCTGGCACGCACACACAGGCAAATCGATCGCCCTACTTCGCGGGGCGTATTCGGATCGCCTGACCACCGCCCGGCGCCAGGGCGACACTCAGGCGCGTGCTCGAGTCGACGTTCCGCTTGGAGATTGCGACCGAAAGCGGATTGTCGCGCCAGTTCGCGCCGGCCCCGTCGGCGTAAATCTCCGCTACGTACTTCTGCCCCTTGGGCAGGAACGAAAGCGGCACATCGAACGTGCGAGCTTCTTCATCCGTGATCGCGCCAAGGAACCATTCAGGACTGTTCCGCGCCTTCCGCGCGACTATCACGTAGTCCCCGATCTTTCCGTCAATCACTCGCGTCGTGTCCCAATCCACGGCGACATCGCGGATGAACTGAAATGCAGGCTGATGCTCGTAGTTCTCGGGAAGATCGGCCGCCATCTGAAGCGGCGAGTACAGAACGATGTACAGTGCCAACTGCTTGGCCAGCGTCGTTCTCGGACGCGATTCTTCCGGACGTCGCGGGCGGCCGGTGCCACGCTCGATCAGGATGTCGAAGATTCCGGGAGTGAAATCCATCGGGCCGGCGAGCATGCGCGTGAAGAAGAGATTTGTCTCGTGCTCCGGCGGATTTCCGCCCTCTCCACCCCATGCGTTGTATTCCTGTCCGCGCGCTCCCTCCCTGGCCATCATGTTCGGATACGTGCGACGCTCGCCCGTGTCGTGAATCGGCTCGTGTGCGTCGAGCATGATGTGATACTTGGCCGCGGTCTCGATCGCCTTCCGGTAGTGCCGCACCATGAACTGCGAATGGTGCGAGTTCCCTTCAGGCGTGGTGTCGGTGACGTAGCCCGACTTGATCGCGTCGAGGCCGAGGGAGTGGTAGAGAGCGTAAGCCGCCTCCATCTGCCGCTCGTAGTTGACTATTCCGCCCGACGTCTCGTTGTGGACGATCAGCTTGACGCCCTTTTCGTGCGCGTAGCGGGCAAGACCCGGAAGGTCGTAATCCGGATACGCCTGGGTGAATGAAAAAGCGTTGGCGTTCTTGATCCAGTCACCATCCCATCCGACGTTCCATCCCTCGACCAGCACCCCGCCGATTCCATTCGCGGCGGCGAAGTCGATGTAGCGCTTCGTGTTCTGGGTGGTTGCGCCGTGCTTGGCACCCGAGCTCCACGTCATGGTGCCGATGTGCATCCCCCACCAGATGCCGATGTACTTCATCGGCTTGATCCAGCTCACGTCGGGGAGGACGTTGGGCGGATTGAGGTTGAGGCCGAGCACCGACGGCGAGAGGTCG
>DASZZV010000435.1:0-5275 GCA_035544835.1 Thermoanaerobaculia bacterium | reverse complement strand
CCCGGACAAACCGCACCCTCTGATCTTTCACGCTCGTAGCCTCCCAAGGCATCGAAGACCTCCTCGATCCCTTTTACGGCTCCGGCTGACTGTTACCTATGTTCCCGGTTCGAAGTGTTACCTATGTTCCCGGTCTGTACCACGGCGCCACCCTCTCCCCGCCGGGGAGAGGGGAGAGTTCGCGCCGAGGATCAGCAGACTCAATTCAGAGCTAAGCATTCACAATTCATCTAGTCTCGGTACCGCCTCCCCTATCGCGTTAAAGTCATTCCATGACTTCGACTCCGCCCTTCGCCGTCGGCGCCCTCGTCACTGCCGAACCTGTACTCCTCGTCGCCGGTGGTGATGCTCTGGCCCGGGTGGAGGGATTCACGCTCTTCGTGCCGGGACTCTATCCGGGTGACGTTGCCTCGGTGCGGGTTACGGAGGTAAAGAAGGGATTCGCTCGCGGCGAGGTCGTCGAGATGCTGAAGCCGAGCGAGGAGCGCCGCGTCGAGCCCTGTCCCGTCGCGGCGGAGTGCGGCGGCTGCGACTGGACCTCTCTCCGCCTCGACGCCCAGCTGCGCGCCAAGAAAAAGATCCTGCTCGACTCCCTGATCCGCGTCGGAAAATTCAAACCGGAGCAGGTGCCGAAGATCTCGATCCATCCATCGCCGCTCAATTACCGACTTCGCAGCCGCCTGCATCGGAATGTCAGAGGAGAGGTGGGGTTTTTCGCCAGAAAGTCCCATGACGTTGTTCCACTGTCGGAAAGGTGCGAGGTGGTCGGACCGGAGGTGCTCCGCAATCTCCGGCGTCTCGCAGACACCAGCGGCACCTCCGACATCGAGACTTTCGAGAGGGAAGGGTTTTTTACATCCGTCGCCGCTGAGGAATCGGTACAGGAAGTGACGATCGACGTGGAAGGGCATTCGTTCCGCCTCTCCACCTCCTCATTCTTCCAGGTCAATCGCCACCTTCTTCCGAAGATGCTGCAGCTCGTCTCGAAGATGGCCGGCACGACGCACGATCGCTCCCTGGCCATCGATCTATACGCCGGAGTCGGATTCTTCACTCTTCCGCTGGCTTATCTTTTCGAGAGGGTCATCACGGTCGAGGCATCTGACACCTCGCACCGTTTCGCCCGGCGGAACACCGAGTCGTTCTCGAACGTCGAGGCTCGCCATGTCACCGCGGAGCACTTCCTTGGCACCTCGAAAATCGCTGCGCCTTTCATCATGGTCGATCCGCCGCGAGCCGGCCTCTCGCACGAGGCGGTAACGGCCCTGGCGAGGCAGGGAACCGAGAAAATTTGTTATCTCTCCTGCGATCCAGTAACCTTCGCACGTGATGCTGCGTTGCTGTCGCGCAGCGGTTGGGTGCTCCACACACTCGACCTCGTCGATCTGTTTCCGAATACCCACCACCTCGAAACGCTCTCCTCGTTTCTAATTGCAAGATGATCTTCGACATCGAATTCCAGCAGCGCTTCCCTGCCTTGCCTTCGTGCTGGGCCTCACCGCTTCAACGTTACTGATTGCGCCCGGGAAGAGTGCCGCCGCACTCGCCGCGATGGCAATTCTCCTATCTGTGCTCCGCAGGAGAGAAAGGATTCCGGCGCGCGCGGCAGTGATCGTTCTCTTTGCGGCGCTGGGACTGACCGTCTCAGACTGGCATCGAACGACCGTTGACCGGGAGAATCGATCGCTGGCAGCCACACCTGCAGGCCGCTTCACGAGAGTACGGGTGCCGCTCCATCGAGGGTGGTCGATCGAGCAGCGTGGTGGGGCGAGTCTTCGCGCTCCGCACTTCGACATCATCACAGAGGCCAACGGCCGCGCCACAGTCGGACGAATCAACCAGCAGATCACGCTGCTCGCGCCCGCTGCGCCTCCCTTCGACGCCAGCTCTCACATCGAGGCAGAGGGTTTCCTGGATCGGACCGAATCGGGAGCACTCATGCTCCGGGTGAAGTCAGCACGGTTACTGACCCCGTCGGGTAGATCCTCTCCGCTCGACCCTCTGAGCTGGAACCGTCACATTGCGCACCTGTTCGCGACCAGCGTAGTCGACGAGCGCTCCGCACGCGGTGCAGCGCTGGCCGGCGCTCTCCTGCTGGGACGAAGTGGTGAGCTCCCCGACGACATCCTGGACGCCTACCAACACGGCGGGACCTACCACCTGCTCGTCTTTTCAGGGCTCCAGCTCGCCGTCGCCGCCGGGCTCATCGCCGCCTCGCTGATATGGCTGGAGCGCCCGTTCGTGATCGATCTGGCGCTGCTCGCCTTCTCGATCTTCATCGCGCGATTCATCGGCAACGACCCCTCGGTCAGCCGGTCGGCAGCAATGCTGGCGCTCTTTTCTGTCTCACGTCTAATGCGTCGTCCTACACCGATTGAGAATCTCTTTTTCCTCTCGGCAATGCTCCGACTGCTGTTCGTACCTGACGACCTGGCAAAGGCCGGCTTCCTTCTGACGTACGGTGCCACCGGCGGACTGATTCTCATCGCCCGCCCGCTGGTGCGCGAGTATCGAGTCCGCTCTACGGCGGGCAGAACGTTTCTCTTCGCGGCCACGGCGGAGCTGACGACCGTTCCGCTGACCCTTCAGTTCTTCCATCGCTACGCCTTTGGAAGCTCGCTCATCACGATCATCCTGCTGCCGCCGCTCGGGGCGATGTGCGCTCTCGCGGCAGCCGGAGCAGTGACCGCACTGGCCGGGATGCCCGACCTGACGGCAGTGCTCCTGACGGGAACAGATCGCCTGAACGATCTCGCCATGATCGTCAACAACATGATCGGCGCGACACGGCTCACCGGAATTGCCGTCGCTGCGCCGGCCATGATCACGATCGTGTCGTACGCGCTGTTCGTTCTAATTACCGCGACCTTTACGAGAAGGGTGTCGCGTCTCGCACCCCTTCTGTTGCTCGTTCCACTCGCTTCGGGATTGGTGACCGCACATCTGCTGAAGAGCGTTGCGTCACCGCAGATCGAGGTCCTCGATGTCGGGCAGGGGGATTCGATTCTGCTGAGAAGTGGGGAGGCGTCGATGCTCGTGGACGGTGGAGGTCACCCGGGAAACCTGCGCTTCGGCGATCGCGTCCTTCTGCCGAAGCTGATCGATCGCGGCGTAACGCATCTATCGGTGGTCGTTTTGTCTCACCCACATCCGGATCATTGCGGAGGCCTGCCATCAGTGCTGCGTAATCTGATTGTCGACGAGCTATGGATCGCGCGACGCCATCTCCACTCGCAGTGCGCCGAAGAGATGTTTGCGGCGATCGGAGACCGACCAGTACGCGTACGCTTTCTCGATCGGATGGATCACGCACAGATCGACCGTATCGGGGTGTGCATCTGGACCCAGGCGCTACGGTTCAAGAGAGCTCCGGAGAACAACAGCTCCGCTGTCATCCAGGCTTCGATCGACGGCCGGACACTCCTTCTTACCGGAGACATCGAGCGAGAGGCTGAAGGGAGACTGCTCGATGAACACGGCCGGGAGCTGCGCTCCGACGTGCTGAAAGTCGCCCACCATGGCAGCCGCAGCTCTTCAACCATGCCTTTCCTTGCCGCCGCATCACCGCGGATCGCCCTGATCTCCTGCGGCCGGCGCAACTATTTCGGTCATCCGCACGTCGAGGTCCTCGAGCGGCTCCGGGAGACGCACACGCGGGTCTTGCGGACCGACCTTGATGGCGATATCAGGATTTCCTTCCTTCACCATCATCTTTTCCTCACCACCCAAATTGACTACCTTCCTTAGAACCTCTTACCATCTGGACACAGTCATGTCCGTAACCCTTCTGCGAGCAGGTCTTTGGATCGTCCTGATTTCGTTCGCACTCTATGTCGTGCACGAGACGTATCCGGACACGGCCATCGGGGCCTTCACGTCGGGCGACATGCTCATGAAGGCCGGGGTGGTGGGCGTCCTCGCCGGGGTGAGCGGCTTCATTCTCGGTTTCTTCAAGAAACGCGATCCCAAGCCCGCCGCCCGGGGCCGCTGCTCCGTGTGCGGCCGGCCGGTCAAGAAGGGGGATATTTACTGCCGCGAACATCTCCGCCGGATCATCGAGGATGAGCACGACAGGACTCATGGCCCGGGCCTTCGACCAAGACACTGATGTGCTGCCCGTCGTAATCGCCGGACCAACCGGCATCGGCAAGAGTGCACTCGCCCTCGCGCTTGCTGAAGAGATCGGCGGCGAGATCGTCAACTATGACTCGATTCAGATCTATCGAGGCTTCGACATCGGCAGCTCCAAACCGACGCCCGAGGAACGGAGAGGGATCCGTCATCATCTGATCGACATCATCGAGCCCGAGGAGCATTTCGACGCCGCCCTGTATGAAATCGCGGCGCGGAGTGCCTGCGCTGAGATCATCGAGCGAGGCAAGACACCCATTCTCGTTGGCGGCACCTTCTTCTACCTGCGCGCTTTCCTGCACGGCCTTCCGACACTCCCCGGGAAGAATGACCTGATCCGCAAACGCCTCCGGCGCATTTCTGTAGCCCGCAACGGCTCGGAGCGACTCCATCGCTGGCTCATGCACGTCGACCCGGTCAGTGGGGGTCGGATCTCGGTAAGCGATCGCCATCGGCTCGAACGGGCGTTGGAGGTCTACCTGCTGTCGGGAAAGCCGATCAGCAGTTGGGCACGACCGGGCAAAGCCGGCACGCCGGCAGTTCGAACCTGCCGCGTGGCCCTACAGCTTCCGCCTCCACTTCTCCGACAGAGGCTGGAGAGCAGAGTCGTGGAGATGTTCCATTGCGGACTGGTCGACGAAACGCGAGCGCTGCTGGCGAAGCACGACCGTGCCTCCAGGCCGTTCTCGTCGATCGGCTATCGCGAAGCGGTGCGACTGCTCGACGGGGAGCTCGCCGCCGCGGAGGCTGTGTCTGAGACCCAGCGCCGTACTCGCGCCTACGCCAAGCGCCAGCGGACCTTCCTTCGAGCCGAGGATATGAATCCTCTGGACGCCACTCTGAGCATGGAAGCAAAGCTGGCGCGGATTGTTCATCTGCTGGATCGGAGCGCAGGCTTTCCCTCGTCGGGTTAAGATCTGCGACTCGAACCACGAACTTGAATCAGGCCCTGCAAAAAATCTCCATCACAACGGCGGTTTCACAATGCGAAATGTCCGAAGCCTCTTCCCCGCCATCGCGGTGACCCTCGCGCTCCTCACAGGAGGATGCGCGACTTCCACGCCACAGCCCACACCCTCGGCTGGGGCCGCGGGGAACCTCTACTTGATCGATCCGCGAATAGGTTTTGCCGAGGATCGATCTC
>DASZZV010000434.1:0-7459 GCA_035544835.1 Thermoanaerobaculia bacterium | reverse complement strand
GTCATCCCGAGCCGCAGCGAGGGATCTGGGCGGGGGCCTTAGACCCTTGGCCATCGAAAATGTTTGCGAGCACCACGATGGAAGGGCCCCCGCCCAGATCCCTCGCTGCGGCTCGGGATGACACCCACCCAGTTTCTTTTCTCAGTGGCAGCGCGCACGCTGTCCCTTGCTCAGGATGACAAGCACGGGAAACCGCTGGAAAGCCACGGAAGCTTTCCATATCATTGGCCTCCCTATTCACCAAAGTAGCCGAGGAGACAACCTGATGAAGGTGTATTCCGCCTCAGAGATCCGCAACGTCGCTGTCGTCGGCCACAACGATACCGGCAAGACGACTCTCGTTTCTCAGCTGCTGTTCAATGCCGGTGCCGCGACACGGCTCGGGCGCATCGAAGACGGCACGACCGTCACCGATTTCGAATCGGACGAGATCGAGCGCAAGCATTCCATCTCCGCCGCCGTTGCCTTCGCCGAATGGAAGGGGACGAAGATCAATCTCCTCGACACTCCCGGCTTCGGCATTTTCCTCATGGAGGCGAAAACGGCCATGAGAGTCGCCGACGCCGCGGCCGTAGTCGTCAGCGGCGTCACCGGCGTCGAGGTCACGACCGAGAAGGTGTGGAAGTTCGCCGATGAGTTCGAGATGCCACGCCTCATCATCGTCAACAAACTCGATCGCGAACGGGCTTCGGCGACCCGCGTACTGGAGCAACTGCAGAGCAAGTTCGGCAAGAACGTCATCCCCGTTCAACTCCCGATCGGCGAAGAGAAAAACTTTTCAGGGGTCATCGACCTGATCTCGATGAAAGCGCTCCGCTACGCAGCCGACAATTCGGGAAAGCTGGAAGAGGCGGGAGAGATCCCGGCCGATCTGGCGGCCACGGCAGCGGACTGGCGTGAGAAGCTCATCGAAAAAGTCGCCGAGGGCGACGACAAGCTCATGGAGCGCTTCTTCGACGAGGGAGGGCTCTCGCAGGAAGAGCTGCTGTCGGGTCTCCAGCGTGAGGTCGCCGCTCGCGAGATCTATCCACTCCTGTTCGCGTCGTCGGGCCACAACATCGGCGGTCACGCCATCCTCGATGCCTTCGTGTCACTCCTTCCGTCGGCGGCTGAAACCAAACAGGTGACGGGCACCATGAAAGGCGCCGAGACGGCCTTCGACCGTCGCAGCGAGGCCTTTCCTTCGGCCTTGATCTTCAAGACCATGTCCGATCCCTTCTCCGGCCGCGTCTCGATCTTTCGGGTCTTCTCCGGCACCTTCACTTCCGACCACGCCTACAGCAATACGACTCGCGATCACGAAGAGCGCATTGGCAAACTGCAGCTTCTGCAGGGGAAGCAGCACCTGCCAGTCTCCGAGATCAAGGCCGGCGATATCGGAGCAGTCCTCAAACTGAAGGATGCTCACACCGGCGACACGCTGGCGTCGAAGGATCATCCCATCGTGTTGCGTCACATCGATTACCCCGAGCCGGCCATCTCATTCGCCATCGAAGCAAAGTCGCGCGGTGATGAGGACAAGCTGTCGGGAGCGATCGCCCGCGTCATCGAGGAGGACCCGAGCATTCGCTTCGCCCGCGAGGAGCAGACCAAGGAGTTCCTGCTGTCGGGACAAGGGCAGCTCCACGTCGAGGTCGTGATCGCAAAGCTGAAACGCAAATATGGCGTCGACGTCATCCTTCATCCGCCCAAGGTCCCGTATCGAGAGACCATCACCCGCTCTGCCGACGCCCACGGCCGCCACAAAAAACAGTCGGGCGGTCATGGGCAGTTCGCCGACTGCGAGATCAAGATGGAGCCGCTGGAACGGGGTGGAGATTTCGAGTTCGTCGTCGAGATCTTTGGGGGATCGATCCCGCGTCAGTACATCCCCGCCGTCGAGAAGGGAATCCAGGACGCCAGACTCCACGGCTTTCTGGCTGGATTTCCCGTAGTCGACTTCCGGGTGCGTTTGCTCGATGGAAAGTTCCACGACGTCGACTCCTCGGAAATGGCCTTCAAGATTGCCGGATCGCTGGCCTTCCGTGAAGGGATGGCGGCGGCGCGGCCGACCATTCTCGAGCCGGTCATGCACGTCGAGGTTTATGCGCCCAACGAGTACATGGGTGAGCTGATGGGAGACCTCACCTCGCGGCGCGGGAAGATGGAAGGGATGGACGCAGAGGGGGATCAGCAGACCATCAAGGCGCACGTGCCGATGTCGGAAATGCTCACCTACGGGTCCGTGCTTCGCTCCATCACGCAGGGCCGCGGCTCGTTTCACATGGAGTACTCGCACTACGAGGAAGTACCGCGCAACCTACAGGAAAAGATCATCGCCGAGTCGAAGAAAAAGGTTGCGCACGCGGAACACGCGTAGGGCCGGAATTTCAGCCGCACTCACACTCGGGGAGTGGTTCTTGTGTGGCACAGGCACTCTTGCCTGTGTGCCACGGCGTCGAGCCGTGGCGTTTCTGTAATGATCCACAGGGAAGTCGGCCTCGACGGCCGACACACAGGCAAGAGTGCCTGTGCCACACAAGAACCGCTCGCAAGAGTCGAGCGCTACCCTACTCTTCGAACCCTACCGGCGGCCAGATGGACTCGACTCCCATCGTCTTCGAATCGACGGTGCAATTCAGGCTGCCCTTCTTGAGCTGAACCTGGACCGGGTCGCCGATGGAGACCGTTCCCGCGTCGAGAATCGGTTTATGCCGGCGATTGAAGGCGATCGCATAGCCGCGCGAGAGCACCGATAGCGGCGAGACTGCCTGCAGGGTGGCCACGGCAGAGCGCAAGACCTGACGTTTTCGCTGCAACCGCCCCTCCAGCGCGCGGGCGAGTCGTTCGCGAGTAGCCAGGGCATGCTGCTTACGCGCCGCGATGGCCAGGCGGTCGGGAAATCGCGCGATTGGATCGCTCAGCCGAGTCAGGCGCCGGCGCAGCAGTTTGGCCTGCCCGTCGAGCAGATGGAACAGCGCCACACGGCGACGCTGCAACCGCTCACGCTGTCGTTCGACGCGTCTCGGAAAACGACCGAGGCCTTCCGCCGATGAGATGTGACGCAGCTCGCTTCGATAATGACTCACGGAGCGATCGAGAACTGTTCTGATCCTCCGAACGGCCTGATTGATCTGTTCGCCGATCTCCGCTTTCGCCCGAACCACGATCTCGGCGGCAGCTGACGGTGTGGGAGCCCGCAGATCGGCGACAAAGTCGCAGATGGTGAAGTCGGTTTCGTGACCGATGCCGGAGATCGTCGGAACAGGGCAGGCGGCGACAGCGCGAGCCACAGACTCTTCATTGAACGGCCACAGGTCCTCGAGGGAGCCTCCACCGCGGCAGATCAGGATGACGTCGTGCATCTCCCACTCGGAGAGCCGTTGCAATGCTTCGGTGACTTCCCTCGCCGCAAAAGCGCCCTGCACTCGAACTGGATAGATCTGAATACTCAGCCCCGCGAAGCGTCTCCCCAGAACATGAAGGATGTCGCGAACCGCAGCACCAGTGGGACTGGTGATGATGGCGATTCTCTGCGGCAGCATCGGGATCGCCTTTTTGCGGCTCTGCTCGAAGAGCCCCTCTGCGGCCAGCCTGGCTTTCAACTGCTCGAAGGCCAGTTGCAGTGCTCCGACTCCGGCCGGCTCAGCAGAGTCGGCCACCAACTGAAACTTGCCCGTCCCCTCGTAGATCTTGAGGCGTCCACGAAGGATCAGCTTCAACCCATTCTCGATCCTGAATCGAAGCGACCGGCCCTGCATGGCGAACATCACTACATGCAGCTGGGACTTCGAATCCTTGATCGTGAAGTACAGATGACCAGAACCGGCGCGAGTCAGATTGGTGACCTCACCCTCCACGTAAAGGTCGCGGTACGGCTCGAGCACCTCGTTGATCTCGGCGATGAGCGAGCTGACCTGATAGACGTGGCGGGGCATGCAGAGATTTGTAGCACGAAAGGAGGGAGGCGGCATGCCGCCCCTGAAAGAGGCCGGGCAGGGGCTCGGGCACGGGCACGGGAAGGTCAAGACCAAAGACCCGGGCACGGCGGATCGCAACTCTCCTACCGCCATCTTTGGGTTTTGACTTTCCCGTGCCCGTGCCCCTGCCCGGCCTTTGATCCAAGCCGGTTAGAAATACATGTCGTCGGGTCGGCGGGGGTTACCTGCGCGCTCATCGTGCTCGCGGCGCTGACCAGTACCGCGCTCAAAAGCATTTTCCTGATGGGGTTGAGAGAATTCATTTCGCTGCGCCTCCTGAAAGTGGGCGCAGTGTAGCCAGCGGACATGAATGTGATCTGCGGGCACGGTAAATTCCGCGTGAAGCGTTGGGCAAAGAGCATCGCGCGAAACCTCGTCGCGCGTTGGGCGTCAGGCCCGGTCCGCTTTCAGGGAACCCCCGAGGAGCGTTTCGGCAGCCGCACCTCGAAAACAGCACCCTTGCCAGCGCTTTCCACCGAAATGCGGCCGCCGTGCTGCAGCACCAGGTGCTTGGTGATCGCGAGCCCGAGTCCCGTGCCGATGACCTTCTGTGAGCGGCTCTTGTCCATTCGATGAAAGCGATGAAAGATCTTCTCCTGCTCGCCCGGTGGAATCCCGACGCCGTAGTCGCGCACGAGGGTGATGGCCTCACCATCAGTCTGGGTCACGGACACTTCGATCGAATCAGTGCCGGCGTGCTTGATGGCGTTGTCGATGAGGTTCATGAAGATCTGATGCGTCCGCATCGGATCGACGAAGGCTGTCGCGTCGCCCGAGATGTTCACGCGGATCCCGGCCGCCCTCAGCGCGTCATCCAGCTCTGCCACGACATCCTCGAGCAGAGGAGCAAGCTCGGTTGCTTCCGGTTGCAGAATCACGTCCCCCGACTCGATGCTGTTGAGCTCGGCCAGACTGCGGACCAGTCTCTCCAGCCGCCCCAGCTGTCGCTGCGTGATGTGCCGCAGTTGTTTCTCGGCCTCCAGCTCGAGAGGACGCGCGTCGAGGCTCTCCACCGCCGACCGTAGCCCTGCCAGCGGCGTTCGCGACTCGTGCAGGAAATCGGAGATGAAGTGACGACGGACCGTCTCCAGTCGCTCGATGCGCGTGACGTCGATGAAGAGCGCGATGGCCGCCACCTCGGACGATTTCCCCACGGGAAACACGCGGCTCTCGATACGCCGCTCCTCGGCACCGACGTACACCGACACGCGCTCCATCGACTCGGCCCCCTCCAGCGCACGATCGAAGGCCGTTAGAAACGTCTCATGACGAAGCACCTCGACCAGGGATCGGCCCACTACCGGACCGTCGAGATTAAACAGCGACGAGACCGGCCCATTGGCGAAGATGACACGCTTTCTGGCGTTGATTGCCAGGAGTCCTTCGCGAAGGCCGCCAACGATCTCCGACAGCAGTGCTTTCTGTTCCTCGAACGACTGCTGCTGCCGGACAATCAGCTGCCGCATTTCATCGACGCTACGCGCCAGATCCTGGATCTCATCAGAGGAGAGCTTCACGGTGACCTGGCGTGACGTCTCGCCCCGCAACACATCGCGTACCCCATCCGTCAACCGGTCCACGGCGGCAGCGGAGCGAAGACTCCAGACATAGATCCCCAGTGCCGGGAGAAGAAAAACGAGCATGACCAACGATGAAAGCGTCACTGCTCCGGCCGCACTCCGAAAGAGCGGAAGCGAGGAGGGCTCGTGAATGAAGTAACCGAACAGCAGCGCCACGAGGACAGCGATGCCAACCGAGGAGATGAGGAGCAACCTTACCGGATGCATTTGTCATCCTGAGCGAAGCGAAGGATCTCGGGTGACATCACGACGGTGTTCATTGACGACCTCGCGAGTGTCACCAAAGATCCTTCGGTCGCACTCACTCTAGAGTGGTTCATTGTTTCGCGCGTGCTCCCTCAGGATGACAAACGCTCCCAAGGTCGTGAATATAAGCTGTTTCCTGATCTAGGCCTCGAAGCGATACCCATATCCGATGATCGTCGAGATGCGATCCTTGCCGATTTTCTTGCGGAGGTTTCGCACGTGTGCGTCGACCGTGCGCGTCTCGACATCGTCGGCCATCTTCCAGATCTCGCTGAGAATGCGGTCGCGCGAGACCACGGCTGGATTGCTCCTGATGAGAAGCCAGAGCAGTTCGAACTCCTTCTTCGATAGCCTGACATCCTTTCCTTCCACGGCCACACGAAGGGTTCGCCCGTTGACGGTGAGGCGATCGTCGGCGTAGCTGAGCGTGTCGTCAATACCGCCACCAGCGCGCCTGAAAATCGCCGCCACACGTGCCATCAGCTCGCGCATGCTGAATGGCTTGGCCAGATAGTCATCCGCGCCAAGCTCCAGACCGGTGACCTTGTCCCGCTCGGATGTCCGAGCCGTGAGGATAAGGATAGGCAGCCGTCGCGTCGTTGGATCGCGCCGGACCTCCCGACAGATGGTAAAACCATCGAGGTCGGGAAGGTTCAGATCGAGAATCAGGAAATCGAAGGGCTTCTGCTGGACGGCGTTCAGCCCTTCCTGGCCATTGACGAAGTGCTCGACCCTGTAGCCTTCCCGCTCCAGATTCAGCTGCACCGAGAAGGCCAGATCGGAATCATCTTCGACGAGTGCAACACGTTTGGCATCCATCGTTTCGCCCAATGCTACTGCTGCTGAGGCGCTCCGGCGTGTTTGATGACCTTTCCCTCGACGAGGTAAACGACCATCTCACAGATGTTCGTGGCACCGTCTGCCATCCGCTCGAAGTATTTCCCGATGAAAGTCAGACGAATGGCCCGGGAGATATTTCGCGGATCCTCGAGCATGTAGGTGAGCAGCTCGCGGAAAGACTGTTCCATCATCTGGTCGACTTCATCGTCCCGGGCGATGACGGTGCGAGCGAGCTGCGCATCACGGCGGACGAAGGCATCGAGCGCCAGCCGCACCATCTCCTGGGCCGTTCGCGACAAACGTGAGACGTCGGCCGTCGACAGCTGCGGCTCACCATTGAGCTCGATGACGCGCTCGCAGACGTCCTGCGCCAGATCGGCGATCCGCTCGAGCTCCGGCGTAATCTTCATGATCGCCGCGACCAGCCGCAGATCGACCGCAGCCGGCTGCATCTTTGCGATGAGCTCGATAGTATGCGCGTCGATCTCCAATTCCATCTGATCGATCTCACTGTCCCGGGCGATCAGATCCTCGGCCATGGTCGTATCGCGCTCGAGAAGAGCGCGGATGGATTGACTGATCGCATCCTCGACCATCGCTCCCATTCTGAGGAGCATCTCGGTGAGGATTTCAATATCGCGGTCGAAGTGTCTGAGCATGGCGTGGTGTCCGTGTTGGGGGTTAGTTAGTGTTTATTCGTTATTCGTTATTCGTTGCTCGTTGCTCGTTGCTCGTTGCGAAGGAAGCTACTGTGTCATCCCGAGCCGCAGCGAGGGATCTGGGCGGGGGGCCCTTCCATCGTGGTGCTCGCAAACATTTTCGATTGCCAGGGGC
>DASZZV010000433.1:0-3535 GCA_035544835.1 Thermoanaerobaculia bacterium | reverse complement strand
GCCCCCGCCCAGATCCCTCGCTGCGGCTCGGGACGACACCCACTCAGTTTCTTTTCTCAGTGGCAGCGCGCACGCTGTCCCCGGCTCAGGATGACGAGTTTTTCAATTCCGCTCTAAAGCAGCGCCCACGCGTAAGGCCAGATCCAAGGCGGCCAGTCCGTCTTCGCCACTGACCAGCGGCCGCTGGCGTTTTCTCACCGAAGCGACGAAGTGTTCGAGCTCGGCACGAAGAGGCTCTTTCTTCTCCACCGCCAACTCCATTGGGACGATCGTCTTCGCGGCACCGTCGCGCAGCAGCCGGTAGCCTTTCGCCTCCTGCTCTTTCGTGTCGACCGAGATGTAGTAGTCGTGCCCGAAGATGCGGAACTTACGAACGCGCTCGCTGGAGACGCGGCTGGCGGTGAGGTTGGCCACGGCGCCGTTCTCGAACTCCAGCCGCACGTTGGCGATGTCGACTCTCTCGGTGAGAACCGGAACGCCCACAGCGTGAATCGATTTCACCGGCGACTTGATGAACGACAGCACCAGATTCAGGTCATGCACCATGAGGTCGAGGAGCACGTCGATATCGAGTGAGCGTCCGACAAAAACGCCAATTCGCTGGGCTTCGAAAAACCGAGGGTCGACAACGTGCGGCGTCACCGCTGCTACGGCCGGGTTATAACGCTCCACGTGACCAACCTGAATGAGCCGCCCCTCTGAGGCCGCCAGGTCAATGAGTTGCCGCCCATCGTCGAGGGTAACCGTGATCGGCTTCTCGATCATCACGTCGAGCCCCGCCAGAAGGAGCTGGCGCGCGACTTCGAAATGCGAAACGGTCGGGGTAGCGACGACCGCGCAGTCGATCTGGGACTGCAACTCTTCGAGCGTCGCCATCCGGCGGATGCCGAGGGAGGAGCTGACCTCGTTGGCAATGTCGTCATGATGCTCAACGAAACCGACCAGCTCGACCTCGGGCATCTCGCTCAAAACGCGGGCGTGCAAGCGACCGAGGTAACCGGTGCCGACGACTCCGATTTTCAACGGGGCCTCCATTACTCGATCACCGCACGAAGCCGCGTGAAGTGGCGCCGCGGATGAACTCGACGAAGTAACGGGCCTCGGGGTAGAGCGACAGCTCGGCCTCAATCTGGTCGAGGGCGTCGGTAAGCCTTAGCTTCGAATGCGTCAGGTAACGATAGGCCTTACGCAGTGCCTCGATCGTATCGGGCGAAAAACCCTTCCGCTCCAGTCCGATTTTGTTGATGCCGTATGTTTTTGCCGGACGATTGCCGACTGTTTTCACAAACGGCAGCACGTCCTGGGTGGCCACGGTGAAACCGCCCAGGAAGGCATGATCGCCCACTCGGCAGAATTGATGAACGGCGCTGAAGGCGCCAACGGTGGCGTGATCTCCCACATCGACATGCCCCGCCAGCGTGGCCGCATTGGCGAAAATTACATGTGAGCCAACCCTGCAGTCGTGCGCCACGTGCGAGTAGGCCATGAAGAAATTGTGAGAGCCGATGCGGGTGATGGAGCGCCCCGTTGCCGTTCCGCGATTCACAGTGCAGAATTCCCGGAAGATATTGTCATCGCCGATGACTAGCTCCGTGCGCTCGCCATGAAACTTGACGTCCTGAGGGTCGGTACCGAACGAGGAGTTGCCGATGATCTGATTCCGCTCGCCGATCGTCGTCGGTCCCTGGATGTGGATGTAGGGTCCGATCCTGGTTCCCGCTCCAATGGTCACACCTGAATCGATGATCGAGAAGGGACCCACTTCGACGTCCTCGGCGAGAAAGGCCTTGCTGTCGACGAGCGCCGTCGGATGAATACGGGCCGCCATCATCACGCAGGCCTCGGCCCGAGCACGCTGAGAAACTCTGCTTCTGCGACGATGTTCCCTTCGACCCTGGCCACGCCCTTCAGTCGCGCCGTGCCGGCTCGCTTCTGGAGAGTGGTGACCTCGAGAATGAGCTGGTCTCCCGGGATGACCGGCTTGCGGAAACGCGCCTTGTCGATGCCTCCAAAGTAGAAGATCTTGTCGTCTCGATCGGGCATGTCATGCGCGAACAGGACTGCGCCGCACTGCGCGAGGGATTCGATGATCAGCACGCCGGGCATGATCGGCGCACCGGGGAAATGACCCTGAAAGAACGGCTCGTTGGCAGTCACGTTCTTGAGGCCTACGATCCGACCTTCTCCGATTTCCAGGATACGGTCGACGAGAAGCATCGGATATCGGTGCGGCAAATACTTCATGATCTCGTTGATCAACATGTGGACTATGTCTCCTGCTCATTCAGCGGCCCTACGCCGCGTCTCTGCATTCGTTTTGGCAATCGGCGCAGCCACGCCTCGTGCCGGAGATACTCCCGCAATGGCCGGGCCGGAATACCGGCGATCTCGCCAGGCCTGCTTACACTCTTCATGACCGCTGATTTCGCCGCGACCAGCACACCGGCGCCCAGCTTCAGATGGCCCGCTACTCCCGCTTGTCCGCCGAACACGCAGCCGTCACCTATCTCGGTGGAACCGGCGATGCCGACCTGAGAAACGAGTATGCACCCCCTGCCCAGCCGCACGTTGTGCCCGACCTGCACCAGATTGTCGATCTTCGTGCCGGCGCCGATGACAGTCTCGCCGAGGGTGGCGCGATCGATCGTTGAGCCGGCACCGATCTCGACATCGTCTTCGATGCGTACGATCCCGATCTGCGGGATCTTGTGATGAACTCCTTCGATCATCGCAAAGCCGAAACCATCCGAGCCGATCACGGCGCCGGAATGAATGACACAGCGCCGGCCGATCTGAGAACGGTGGTAGAGCGTCACGTTGGCGTGAAGCATCGTCCCCTCACCAATCGATGACCCCGCTCCGATCACACAACCCTCGAAGATCGTCACGCCGTCACCAATCACGGCATCGTCTCCGATCCGCACGAAGGCGCCGATCCGGACATCACGCCCGATCCGGGCGGTCGCAGAAACGTCGGCTTTCGGCGAGATCCCTTCCGGCAGGGGAAACGCCGCAAACCATCGCTGAACGACCCGCGCGAAGGCCTCGTAGGGATTGTCCACTCGGATAAACCGCCCGGACGACTCGGGCAGGTCCCGCCGGACCAGAACCGCCGCGGCACTGGTCTGCATGACGAGCGCCGTGAATTTGGGATTGGCGAGAAACGTGAGATCACCTTCACCGGCCTCTGGCAGGGGCCGGACACGGCCAATCTCCACGGTGCGGTCGCCGCTGTACTCGCCACCGAGGAAGTCTGCAATGTCGCCCGCGCAAAGACCCGCCATGAACGGCGCATTGTAGCAGCGGCCTGCAGGCTGAGGGAGTTATGACAGATGTCGATCCGATGGGAAGGGCTGTCATCCTGAGCAAGGGACAGCGTGCGCGCTGCCACTGAGAAAAGAAACTGGATGGGTGTCATCCCGAGCCGCAGCGAGGGATCTGGGCGGGGGCCCTTCCATCGTGGTGCTCGCAAACATTTTCGATGGCCAAGGGTCTAAGGCCCCCGCCCAGATCCCTCGCTGCGGCTCGGGATGAC
>DASZZV010000432.1:0-3797 GCA_035544835.1 Thermoanaerobaculia bacterium | reverse complement strand
CCAGCGTGCGGGTCAACGGGTCGGTTCGAGACCCGACGACCGTCACGTGAAGGGGCTCGTTTTCGGCATCGAGGCTGGCCAGCAGCACCGACGCTGTCGGAAAGAGCGCGGCAACTTCCGGAGCAGCGAGGTAGCGCAGAGCGCGGTCTCGTACGGCCTCGAAGCGGTGGTCGGCGGTGTAGCGGAAGAGCAGGTTCGAGAACCTCGCCACGGCGACATTCTCCCCCCGCTCTGGCGTGGCGCCAGGCGCGGTGGAGTAACCGGGAATCGACTTCGACATGAACGTAGTGTCGATGAAGAGGGCCGTTCGCCTGGCCTGATCGATCCAGCCCCGATTGCCGGTCGCGGCGAAGAGCGCCAGCTCGGCGCGCGCCATCTCGAGGGAGTCTCCCAGATAAGGACCCCCGCGGTTGCTTGCTGTCGCAACTCCGTGACGAAATGCCCCGTTCGTACCGCCGAGGTTTGCGATCACCCAGCGACCTGCCGTGAGAGCCTCGTTGAGAATCCGATCGTCTCCCGTCGTCGCGTAGAGCCGCACCAGAGCCTGGATGATCCAGCCATTTTCACGCGCGTAAATGTTGCGGTCGACTCGGGGGATCCCGATCTTCCGCCGATGGGCGTCATCGAGCGCGAAGTAGGCAGCGCTGTGCTGGCCATCGACTACATCGGCGTTCTGGCTGGTGTAAAAAGCACCACCGGGATCGCGCAGGAAGGCGTTGAGGTAGTTGTATATCGAGAGTGCCGCACGCAGGTAACGGGGGTTGGCGAGCTGCGTCGAGGCTGCCGCATAGATGCGCATATTCTCGGCCTGCATCGGCTCGATCTTCTCGAAGTGCGGCTCCTTCCAGTCACCGCCGGTGGAGTACTGATAGACACCTCCCCAGACGGGATCGAGGAGCGCCAGTTGCGCGTCCAGAGTCTGGCGCGCCATCTTTTCGAAACGAGGATCGGATCCCTCTCGTGCGCGCAGCAGCGAGTATTCGACCGAGCTCCAGTCGAGAAACTTCTGGCTGAAGCCCCAGCTGCCATGAACCTTGTCATACCGATCGAAGAGACTCTGCTCGAGCTCGGTCTGCAGGCGGCGAGGCAGCGCCGTCCCCTGCGGAAAGTGGGGAGGCACCTCCCTCACTACCGACGGTCCGGGGCTCGGGTCGGCGATGATGGCCTTGAGCATGCTGGCCATCTCGTCGGGCGGCATGAAGCCGGAGCGCTTCACGATCTCACTGCCATCGGCAGCAAAAACGATGGTGGCGGGCCAGCCGTAATCCTCGTAGCGATTCGAAAGATCGGGTCGTGAATCCTGATCCACTTTGACGGCGATGAAATGCGACCCAAGCAGCGCCGCCACGCCCGGGTCGGCATAGGTCTGCTGATCCATGACGTGGCACCAGTGACACCACACCGCCTCGAGATCGAGAAGAACGAATTTCTTCTCTCGGGCCGCCTGGCTGAAGACAGCCGGACTCCAGCTCTGCCAGGCTACCGCAGCCTCGGCCGTTCCCGCTGCCGGGAGTACGCCGAGGATTACAGAGAGGATGAGAATCGCGCGTTTCATGACTGGTGTCGTCAGAGATGACGATGCATCAATGCTCCCGTTCCCGCATCACGCCGTCGCGATAGGCTCCGATGAGGATCTCGATCGCCGAGATCTCTTCGCGTAAGGCCGTACCCGCTTCGGTGTCAGCCACCGTCCGGGGTCTGGCGTGGAGCTTGACCGGGGTGACGGTCGGAATGATGTCGGCACCACTCGTGATAGCCTCGCGAATCGAATCGAAATGATGATGCTCGGCCAGGGCGATCCGTTCGGGCTCGAGGATGAGTGTGTAGCCGCGATCTCCGTACGCTTCTGAGAAAGCGCCATCGATGGTCACGGCGTTGCCGCCCTTCTTTACCGGAGTTTCTCCCTTCTCGACTTTGACCGGCACGTGACCGTTCACGATGAGCGCGTCGTCACCCAGCCCGAAGCCGCGGGCGATCCTCCGGCAGAATTCGGCATCGTGAATGAGCTTGAAGTAGGCGTTCTTGTTCTCTTTCTTCGCTTCCTTGTCGGCCACGAAGTAGCTTTCGAATGAGGCCATGCGATCCTTGCCGAAGAGCGGCGAGGTAGGGCCGGTCCAGAGATACCAGAGCCAGTCGGCGTCGTTATCATCGCGCCGGGTTCCCTTGCGGAAAGCTCTGCGCACGACCCCATCGAGGGCATCGAAGAGCTCGCGTCCACGGCGTTCCGCTCCATCGACCACGAGCCCCTGCGGCTCTCCGGCATCATCGACGGGAACGCAGCCGTGGAAGATGAGCGCCTCGTCGCGGCGTAGCCACACCGCACCCTGACGGACGATGTAGGACATGTGCTGCCACAGCCGTTGACTGCCGACGAAGGACTCGCGTAACCGCGTCACGCAGAGCTGCTCTTCAGCGCTCAGCCGATAGGGATCTTCGGGATTGATGGTCGGGAGGTGACGGTCGATCAGCGGATAGACCTTGTCGCCGATCGTCACCGTGCCATCGGTGTAGTTGATCCGGTGCAGCAGGCGGCGATCATCCATCTTCCACTCGGGATGGCGGGCCATGACCTGACCCTCCAGTTTGAACTGAATGATCGCGATCGCTTTCTGCATGCGAGCCATGAGCAGGTCATCACGCAGGCCGGAGCCTTTGGTCTTGAAGTGCTCTGCCGGATCGTCTCCGTAGATGTCGCGGGCCAGTTTTTCCAGCGGCGCGATGATTACGCCGTAGCCTTCTTCGAGCTGCGAGATGCGGCGGTATCGGAGCGAGATGCGGAGCACCGTGGCGATCAGCGCTTCCTGCCCCAGGCATGCCCCCATCCAGGAGACGTCGTGATTTCCCCAGGCGACGGTGACGTGTGGCTGTTGCATCAGGTAGTCGATCACACGATCGAGGCGGGGACCGCGGTCGCCGAGATCGCCGGCCACGATGATCTCGGACACGGAGAGATTCCTGATCAGTCGCGATGCCGCGCGGACCGCAGCGACATCGCCATCGGTGGGAACGAGATTCGTCAACATCGTCTTGAGATACTCGGTGTGTCCGTTCGCCGACGGTGCCGACATGAGCTCGTCGAACAATTCACGTTTGTCAGCCGGAATCAGTTGCGTGACGTAGGCGCGGCGATAGCGACGGCTCAGCGCGCGAATGACCGCGAACTGCCGGTCGAGTGCCGTTTCGACCCAGGCCACCCGTTCGGCGACGTCCTTGCTGTGCAGCTGGGCCTCTTCCATCGCCTCCATCGGGTAGTAGAGAAGCGCCAGCAGTTGTTGCTGTTCCCGGTCGCTGATTTTTCCGTCGAACAGGGAGCGAACGAGCGGCCGGATGTGCCCTGAGGCGTTGTTGATGATGTGACGGAGTTTCTTGTACTCGCCGTGAACATCGCTCACGACGTGTACGGTTCCTTTCGGAAGAGTCAACGATGCTCGAAGGGCGGCCATCTCCGCCGCCGCAGCGTCGATTGTGGGGAAGCGGTCCGAGAGTGCGCGGGCAAGGACGAGTTGCTCGGCCGTGATCATTCGGCTCATCGATGTTCCTCCGGAATGGAAGATTCTAGCGCGTTCGGTCTCTGATGATCGCCGGGAGGCACTTTCGGAAGCTTTCTCGACTTGCCTGAGACGTTCGAGTGCGAGCAGAGGGACGCACACCGAGGGTGTCATCCCGAGCCGGGGACAGCGTGCGCGCTGCCACTGAGAAAAGAAACTGAGTGGGTGTCATCCCGAGCCGCAGCGAGGGATCTGGGCGGGGGCCTTAGACCCTTGGCAATCGAAAATGTTTGCGAGCACCACGATGGA
>DASZZV010000431.1:0-22333 GCA_035544835.1 Thermoanaerobaculia bacterium | reverse complement strand
ACTGGATGACGCAGCCGACCAAAATGGCGGCGATTCAGAAATTGAACGCCTTCGCCCGCCGCATCGGCTCTCCGGCGAAGTTGCGCGACTACTCCACGCTCGACATTTCGAAGGATTCTTACGCTCGGAATCTCATCAACTCACGCAGTTGGAACTTCTCCCACGGTGTTGCGCGGATCGGGAAACCGGATGACCCGGGTGAATGGAATTACTCTTCATCCACTGTCAATGCCAGTTACAACCCGTCGCGAAACAACATCACTTTCCCGGCTGGCATTCTGCAGCCGCCCTTCTATGACCCGAACGCCGATGACGCTTATAACTACGGTGGCATTGGGACGGTGATCGGGCACGAGATGACCCATGGCTTCGATGACCAAGGAGCGAAGTTCGACGCCGACGGGAATCTACGCGACTGGTGGACGGCTGAGGATCTCAAGAATTTCGGGGCCAGGGCCAACTGCATCGTTACCCAGTACGGTGAGTTCAATGTCGCCCCCGGTATGAACACCAACGGCAAGCTGGTGACTGGCGAAGCCATCGCCGACCTCGGCGGCGCGACGCTGGCCCTGGCGGCATATGAGAAGTCCCTGGAAGGCAAGTCACGGGAGAACATCGACGGCTTCACTCCCGAGCAGCGCTTCTTTCTCGGATTCTCACAGGTCTGGGGAGAGAACATGGCGTCGGAAGAACAGACTCGCCGCGCTCTGGTCGATCCTCACGCCCAGGGACCGTTCCGCGTCAACGGCACGACTTCGAATATGCCGGCGTTTCGGAAGGCGTGGGGCTGCGCCGAAAACAGCAGGATGGTGCGCGAGGAGGCGAAGCGCTGCGCCATCTGGTAAGGGGAACCGTCTTGATCTAGGGAAGAGGGGCGCTGCGGCGCTCCTCCTTTTTGTATGCCGTCGCTAACGCCAATGGACACCGCATTGTGTCTGGTGACAGCGTCGGAGGGCCAGGCGCTCGGCCACAGGGAGGACCTTGGTGTCGTTGAGGACGCGATAGCGAAAACGGGGAATGCCGAGGTTCAACGGTGTCTCGAAGCCGGGGATCATTTCGTAGATTGCTGGTCGCCTCGGCTTTTCCAATGACGGCTGATCGAGCGGCGTAGTGGTCAGGCTTCCGGTCAGAATGACGACTCTCGCGCCGCTCTTCAGATCCGATCCCACGCCTGACGCAACGGCTTCGAGTCGATGGCCATTCCGGGGCGGTAGCAGAGCCGCGTAGCAGCGGCATCTTGTTAGCCCACGGCGTAAGCCGTGGGAAGGGAATGGGGCGCGAGATTTCCAGTCCCGTTAGGGGCGATATCGTGTGGATGTTGGCGAGCGATGTCGCCGCTACGCGGCTAAATTCACGGCTCACCGTTGGCCATCGTCACGCCCGGAATCGTCATCGCGAACCCAGCGCCAAAAAACGCGGCCGGAGTGTGACAACCCGGCCGAAGAGGGCCGGCTAGTAATCTCGTCACCGATTCCAGAGCCGACAGAACCGTGAAGGCGTACCCCTCGGGCGTCGTCATCGTGGCCGAGATACTTTTTCCCGTTTCGTCGGCGACGCGGCCGTACAGATAGACCTGACCCCTGGCGCGGGCTTCGGCATCGGGCCCCTTCTGCCGATCGGCCCGTTTCAGCAATAGATTTCGGACGAAACGCGTGGCCAGAAGAGGCATGACCGGCGAGATCATCCGCATCCTGCGGATAGCCTTTTTCGGCGTCGCAAAATAGACGGTAATGTTCGGAATCGCCGTTGTGTAAAAGGCAGTGGAGACGTCGCCCCACGGAATGGCCATTGCAGTTCTAACGCCGCAGGAGAAGGGAATCTCGCGGATATCGAAAAGCGTGGGCACGCGGATGATCTTTCCGCCCCTCCGCACCGCGCCACCCTCGCCGAGTCCTTCGATCATGGTTTTCATCGTGCCCCGGCTGAAGGTGCCGCCGGGAGTGTGGAAAGCCAGCGTCAGCTCCCTTGCGGCGGGCATTCGCTCCGCCAGCGAAGCGGCGAGACAGTCGCTGGGAACGACGTCGAAGCCAACGCCCGGAAGCAGCGTTACTCCACGGCTCTGCGCTTCCTCGTTTTTTGACATGATCGACTCGAACACGGCGATCTCGCCGGTGATATCGAGATAGTGCGCTCCAGCCTCGAGACAGGCGTTGACCATCGGTGCGCTGGTTCGAAGAAACGGGCCGGCGCAGTGGAGGACGGCAGCGATGCCCTGAAGATGCCGGGCAGGCTCCGGATCATCGAGAGCAAAGGTTCGAGTCTCGAGCTGAAGCGACTGGCCCAGCGCTTTGATTTTTTCGGGGTTGCGCCCTGCCAGGATCGGCTCGAGTCCACGCTGTTTTGCTTCGCGGGCGATCAGTTCGCCCGTGTAGCCGTTCGCGCCGTAAATCATCCAGGATGCCATTGGTAGGTCAGTCTACGCTTTTCAGAAATTGAGCTATGTCATCCCGAGCTGGAGAACAACAGTGGCACGTTGTTGAAGCCCAAATGAACCGTTGTCATCGGCGCCGGTTGCGAGGTCCCTCGCCCCTCCCGCACATCCGCCCTTGCTTCTAAGAAACTCCCTGTATTTACGCGGGTTCCCTGATGTGTCATCCCGAGCCGCAGCGAGGGATGACACCCACTCAGTTTCTTTTCTCAGTGGCAGCGCGCACGCTGTCCACGGCTCAGGGATGACAACGAATAGCCGACGGCGCTGTAGAGCGGCGCGCGTGCGGCGGCCGTGCTCGTCACATCGCGGTGGCGGGAAGCACGCGCGCGATGACCTCGATGACCTTGTCACGCGTAAGTGGCTTTCGCAGCCAGGCGTCGGCGCCGGACGCCGGGAACATCTCCTCGAGCGACTTCTCCGGAAGGTCGGAGATGAGGATGATTGGAATCTCTTTCTTGGTCGATTGAGATTTCAGTACCTCGCTCAGACGGTTTCCCTTGATACTGGGGAGATTGACGTCGAGAAAGATCACGTCCGGTAAATTCGCGGCCAGGACATGATTGAACTCAATCCAACTCGAAGCCGTAAGCACGGTGCAGCCCTCTCGCTCCAGAAGCGCGCGAGCGAGCTTCAAGACCAACGGGTTGTCATCGAGAATCAAGACTGTAAGTTTGCCAATTTTCGACATCGTTTAATGTTAGCTCCGGATCCGGTTTGGAGTCAGCGGTGACATGATACATTTTTCTGGTCTGGTTTAGACAAGTGGATATCGATTCCCAGGACAATACGGAGGCGGGCACGGCCGCGAGCGGTGAGGCGAAGGCTACACCCTCAGACAGTCGCTTTCCGTCTTACTATTACGGCGATCCGATGCCTGCGGCGAGCAAGCTTCCGCGCTGGCTCCCAGTGGGTTGCGGCCTGCTGTCCATCGCCGCGCTCATCGTGCTGTTCGCCCTCGGAAGCTTCTTCGTGAACGACGGGCTCCCTACAATTCTCGGTTTTGTCTTCTCGAACATCGAGGACGAGCTGGACAAGCAATTCGGGCCCGACGTGACGCCGGCTGAACGTCAATCGCTGAAGCACGAGCTCGACCTGCTGGCCTCGGCGGTCTCGAAACGCAAGGTGTCGGCAACCGACGCGACCAAAATACTCAGAGAGCTTCAATCGATGATCGTGGACGGCAAGGTTTCGCGGAGCGAGTCGGCCGCGCTCACACGCGACATCGAGTCAATCCTCGGCGGGAAACCTGAACCTCCGGCGGTGGTAAGGCCTTGAGCGGATTCGAGCTGCTTTCACCCTTTGAGCCACAGGGGGATCAGATCAACGCCATCGAGCAACTCACCAGGGGACTCGAGCAAGGCGTCCGAGATCAGGTTCTTCTGGGCGTCACCGGCTCCGGCAAGACCTTTACGGTCGCCAAGGTCATCGAGAAAATCGGTCGTCCCACCTTGATTCTGAGTCATAACAAAACCCTCGCGGCGCAGCTCTATCAGGAGTTCAAGAACTTCTTTCCAAAGAACCGGGTCGAGTACTTTGTCTCCTACTACGACTACTACCAGCCTGAGGCCTACGTTCCTCAGAGCGATCTGTACATCGAGAAGGAGATGACGAAAAACGACGAGATCGACAAGCTGCGTCTGGCGGCGACGAAGTCGCTCTTCGAAAGACGTGACGTCATCATCGTCGCCTCGGTTTCGTGCATCTTCGGTATCGGCGACCCTGACCTCTACTTTGGAATGCTCCTCTTCTTCGAGCGGGGAGACTCAAAGCCGCTGTCGACGTACCTGAAGAAGCTGACGGAAATGCAATACGAACGGACTCCCTATGATCTGAGCCGCGGTTCATTCCGCGTCAGGGGAGACGTTATCGAGCTCTGGCCGGCCTACGAGGACGACGCCGTTCGTATTGAGTTCTTCGGAGATGAGATCGACAGAATCTCCCGCATCGACCCGGTGACGGGACGCGCTGGCGCCCTGCTCGATCGACTGGCTGTTTATCCGAAGACGCACTACGTCACACCGCGCTCGCGCCTTCAGGTCGCCGTCGAGAGCATCACCAAAGAACTCGATGAGAGGGTGGCCGAGCTGCGGGCCCAGGATCGCCTGCTGGAGGCTCAACGGCTCTCCCAACGCACCATGTTCGATCTGGAAATGATGGCCGAGCTCGGCTACTGCAACGGCATCGAGAACTACAGCCGGCATCTCACCGGCCGCGCGCCGGGCCAGCCTCCGCCCACATTGATCGACTACTTTCCAAAGGACTTTCTACTCATCGTCGACGAGTCGCACCAGACCATGCCGCAGATTCGCGGAATGTGGGGAGGTGACCGGGCCCGCAAGCAGACACTCGTCGAATATGGTTTCCGTCTGCCCAGCGCCATTGATAATCGTCCACTGAGCTTTGATGAGTTCGTCGGAAAGATCACCGACACCATCTACGTATCGGCGACCCCCGGACCCTACGAGCTGGGGAAGACCGGGGGTGAATATGTCGAGCAGCTGATTCGTCCGACCGGACTACTCGATCCTCAGGTCATCATCAGGCCGGTCAAAGGGCAGGTGGATGACCTGATCGGGGTGATCCGGGAAACAATCGCCAGAGGCGAGCGGGTGATGGTCACCACGTTGACCAAACGGATGGCGGAGGATCTTACCCGTTACCTGATGGAGTTGAGTATCAAGGTCAACTACCTGCACTCGGATGTGGAGACGCTGGAGCGCATCGCCATCCTTCGTGACTTTCGCGGAGGCATCTACGATGTCCTGATCGGCATCAATCTTCTGCGGGAGGGGCTCGATCTCCCGGAGTGCTCCTGCGTCGCCATCCTGGACGCTGACAAGGAAGGGTTCCTCCGCTCGACGACGTCACTGGTTCAGACCATCGGTCGCGCTGCACGCAACATCAACGGTGTAGCGATTCTGTATGCCGACAAGATTACCGACTCCATCCGCAACGCGATGGACGAGACCAATCGCCGTCGTGCCACACAGCACGAGTACAACGTGAAGCATGGGATCGAGCCGGCCACCATCATCAAGGCCATCGACTCCGATCTGGTCCGAATGGCCAACCTTGATTATTTCGAGGTGCCGGGTATCAGCGACCGCCGAAGACTCGATTCCATTGCCGACGAGGATCTCGACACAGCCATTGCACGTCTGACGAAGGAAATGAAGGAGGCCGCGAAGAATCTCGACTTCGAGAGAGCGGCAGCGTTGCGCGATCGGCTGAAAGAGCTCAAAGAGCTACGCATTTTCGTGTGATTTGCCAGGAGTGGCGGCATCTTTGCCGCCTGGCTCGGCGCCGTCCCGCGGCGCCGTTCCCATGGCATACCGGGAGTCGGGCGGCGGCGCGGGACGCCGCCGAGCCAGGCGACAGGATGTCGCCACTCCGAAAATCGGCTTGCGATCGCTTTGATTTTGTAAGACGTGGCAGACGCGCGATTTCATCTCCAGAATTCTCAACGCGTCTCAGCGGTTTCGCTGACATCGCATGAAGTCCTACGACGAGCGCCTGGCCCGCCTCAAATCCCGCGTCAAAGAGCTCCCGGAACTGCCCGGCATCTACCTCCACAAGAATGATGCCGGTGAGGTGATCTACGTTGGGAAGGCGCGGAGTCTTCGGAACCGCGTCGCCTCCTACCTGATCGGTCGTGGCGCGCGCGATGCGAAGACGATGTCACTGGTAGGGGAGATCGACTCCATCGACTTCGTCACCACGAACAATGAGCTCGAGGCGATCCTTCTCGAGAACAATCTCATCAAGACGCACCAGCCTCGTTACAACGTCCTGCTCCGGGACGACAAGACCTACCCGTATCTGAAGGTCACGCTCTCTGAGGATTTCCCGCGGGTCGTGTTTACCCGGCGTGTCGACAGAAACAAGAAGGATCTCTATTTCGGACCTTTCTTCGCCGGGACGGCGCGGCGCATCCTCAAGCTCGTCACCGATCAGTTCAAGCTCCGGAGCTGCGACCTGGAGATCACGGATGGGCGGAGCGCGTTGGTGCGGCCCTGCCTCTACTACGATATGCATCAGTGTCTGGGGCCATGCGTGGTCGGCCTGACCGAGCGCTCCGCATACCTAGAGACGGTCGATGACGTGGTCCTCTTTCTCAGTGGAAAGAGCAAAGAGCTCCAGGATCGTCTGAAGGCGAGGATGTACGCGGCGGCCGGGAGTGAGAATTTCGAGCTGGCGACCTATTACCGCGATCTCATACGCACGATCGAGCGAACCCAGTCCGAGCAACAGGTGGCCTCAGCAGGAGACGAGGACGCCGACCTCTGGGGACTTCATGAAGAGGCCGGCGACGTCGCCGTCAGCATTTTTGTGATGAGGTCGGGAGATCTGGTCGATCGCAAAGAGATCTTCTGGGAGAAGGTCCCCGCCTATGAAGCCAGTAACTTTCTATCCGAGGTCGTACAGCGGTATTACCACGACAACCTGTTCATCCCGGCCTCGGTCATCGTACCCTTCGAGATCGAAGATCAGGAGCTGGTCGCGGAATGGCTGACCAGCCGGCGAGAGCGCAAAGTGTCGGTGCGCACGCCGCAGAGAGGCAAGACTCTCGATCGCCTGGAGCTGGCTCGCAGGAATGCGTTTCTCTCCCACGAATTACGCTTCAAGGGGTCGCGTCAGAATCGATTGCAGATCGCAGCCGATCGCCTCGGGGAGATCGTCGGCGCCAGTGGGCCGCTGGTCAAGATCGAGTCCTTCGACATCTCAAACATCCAGGGTAGCGATTCGGTTGCCGGGATGGTCGTTCTGGATGCTGGCAAGTTCGACAAAAAACAATATCGCGTCTTCAATATCAAGACAGTCGAGGGGGCGGATGATTTCCGCTCCATCGCTGAAGCGGTTCAGCGTAGGTACAAGCGAGTGAGCGATGAAGCCAGGCCGATGCCCGACCTCATTCTGATCGATGGCGGGAGGGGACAGCTCAATGCAGCAATGGCGGCGCTGGCGAAACTCGGTCTGACCGATCTCGCTGTGGCGGGGCTGGCAAAACGGGAAGAGGAGATCTACCTGCCTGGCGTCGACGAACCGGTGAGACTGGACCGCCATGATCCGGCACTACAGTTGCTGCAGATGGTCCGGGACGAAACCCATCGCTTTGCCGTATCATCGCACCGTCGGAGACGGTCGAAGAGAACGCTACATAGTGCTCTTGATGAGCTAGACGGCATCGGTGATAAACGCCGCAAGCTTCTCATCGAGCACTTCGGCTCGCTTTCGGCAGTAAAGCAGGCATCGCAGCAGGACCTCGCAAACCTGCTCGGCCGCAAAGTCGGCCGATCGGTTTACGAACAGCTTCACGGGTAAAGCAGATGGCCGATGATAGGTGCCGGATGTCAGGGACGTCCGGGCGCCATCGACATCTGACATCGGTTACTGAGGAGAGGAATGAGATTCGAAGGTGAAGTAGGGGAGATCGAGCTGGTACCGAGGCTCGTGGAGCTGGGGCGGGACAAATTCACCGGGGCACTTCGCTTCGAAAACGATGCGATCATCAAGATCATCTATTTCAAAGAGGGAGATGTGCTGTCGGCCAGCACAAACGATCGCACCGACAGTATTGATGAGATTTTCCTCAAGGCCGGCAAGGTCACCCGGGAGCACCTGAAACAGGCGCTCTCGAAGCGCAAGGAGTCCGAGACTCTCGGTGACGCGCTTCTGAACCTCGGGTTCATCACAAAAAAAGAGCTGACCTGGGCCCGTCGAGTCCAGGTGATCGGCATCATCCGGTCGATTCAGCGTTGGACGACGGGTAGCTACACGCTGGTTGCTGACTATCTTCCGAAACGGGAAGAGGGGACGATTTTCAACCTCGCCCAGATCATCCTCGAGCTTCTGCTCACAGAGACCGACCGGGCACGCCTGGACCCGACCATTGCCACTGGCGATGGTGTGTTCCGGCGGACAGCAGACTTCGAGAAGTTCTACCCGGAACTGGGACTCAATCAGGAAGCCGATGCGATCCTCACGGCAGTCGATGGACAACGTACTGCCTCCGAGGTGGTCGAGGTCTCTTCCAGCGATGCTTTCAACGTGTACAAGCTCCTCCAGGCTCTGGAATACCTGGGGCTCATCGATCGAGGGAAACCTAAAGTAATAGATGAGCTATCTGGCCACACCGAACAGATTGAGTGGAATGAACCGCTGCCGCCCCTTCCCTCGTCGGAGCCGTCTTCAACGCTCGTAGTGCCGTTGTATCAACCTTCGCAAGTCTCTTCATTCGATCAGGACGACGGCTTGCCTCTTAACCGGACCCTGGCCGTCCCGGAGCGTGATTATATTTCCGAGGCGGCCATCGTCCCGCCAGAGCCGGGGGCGGAGCGGACTCGTGCGAAAGCGAAACCGATGTTCGGCCAGGTCCCGAAGCAACGTCGTTCGGGTCGCCCGCTCATCGTGATGCTGGTTCTGCTGCTCTGTGGGGGCGCGGCTTACGCTGCCTATCGATACCTGCATCGTGATGTGGCGGCCGAGACGGCAGTCGTGGAACCAGTCCCTCACGTTCGCCGGCAGCCGATGGCTGTTTCCACTGTAGGCACGAGTACCACCTCAGCTTCTTCCACCGTCCTGACCACGACAGCGATCATGCCCAGCAGTTCTTCCGCTTCCACGGCAACGACGTCTCCGATCGGAACAGCGGCCCCGGCTCACAAACCTGTCTCCACGGCTCCTCAAACCGCCTCGGTTGCTGTTGCCTCTCAGCGCCCCTCCACCGCAACGGCCCTTTCCGTGGCGGCGACTCCACCGGTGGAGCGAGCGAAGCCAGCTGCGCCAGCGAGGACAGCGGCCGTGGTTCCGGCTACGATTGCCCCGAAGCGTCCGCCAGCTCCAACCCCGACTCCTAAACGTGTCATAGAACCAAGGCCTGCTACCTCAACGGTCTCCGCGTCACGCCCGTCACCGCCGCCGGTTACGATTGCCTCATCGGTTGCCCCGAGTGACCTAAAGCAGAAGTACGACGCGATGGCGCGTGCCAATGAGTCGAAAATGTCCTCCGCAGCTTTCACTCTCCAATTCGAGCTCGTTTGCCGGCCCGAGTCGATCAGCAAAGCTCTGGGGGCGGGGGGATCGAGTGTCTGGTTCGTTCCCATCACCTATAAAGGCGGAAGTTGCTACCGCGTGTTCTGGGGCAAATATGCCACGCGCGCTGAGGCCGAGAGGGCGAGCGCCCAGATTCCAGCGATACTCCGGGAAAACAAACCGGTTGTCGTAAACCTCCAGGCGCTCCGCGGAAATTGATGTGGACAGCCTGGCTGCGCTCAGCACGGCTGCAGGTCTCGGTGTCGGCGCCGGGATAAACGCCTATGCGACGCTTCTGGTCTTCGGAATCCTGGGGAGGATCTTTCCTCATGTCGGCTCGGGCGAGCTGGCTCGATTCTTTAGTTCGACGCCGGTTCTGATCACCCTAGGGGTTCTCTATTCGATCGAGTTTGTCGCCGATAAGATTCCGGCTGTCGATCACGTATGGGATGTCATCCACACCTTCATCCGGCCGCTCGCTGGCGGGATTGTGGCGCTGGCCGCCACAAATACGAGTATTCCGAAACCCATGGTCATCCTGGCGACTGTGATCGGCGGGGGAGTAGCTCTGGCAAGTCATGTGACCAAGGCGGCGGTGAGAGCTGCGAGCACCGCCACGACCGCGGGCGTTGGCAATCCGATTCTCTCCGTTGGAGAGGACCTGTTCGCCATAGGACAGACCTCACTAGCGGTTGTTCTTCCCTATGTCGCCTGCGCGGTCGCCTTGCTTCTGGCGGTACTTCTGATCGCGCTTCTGGCGCGCATGCGGGGTCGACGTGCAACTCCTGATCGACGGTAGCAATGTACTGGGCCGGATGCGGGCCGACCGTGAAAACGATGACGTCAAGCGCGCATTGACCAGGGCGCTGGCCAGTTTCTGCCGTCGCCATCATGCCCGGGTCTGGTGCCTGTTCGACGGAGAGAGACCTTCCGGGTTCGGAACGTCGATCGGTGCAGTCCAGGTGATCTTCTCCGGGAAGCGTGATGCCGACTCGGTGTTGGTGGAGAGAGCGCTTCAACTGAAAGGGCAGGTCATCTGCGTCACTTCCGACGCCGGACTGGCGGGTCGCGTTCGGTCCCGACGATGTGAGGTAAGACCGGCGGATTGGCTGATTCGCGATCTAAACAGTGATTCGACCGAGGTTAGTGGTACTACTTCTGACGTCGATTGGGAGAGCTATTTTTCGGAGGATAAAAACAGAAATGTTTAATGTCGGCCAGCCGACATTCTTTCGAAGCATTTGATTTCAATGGTATTTAGCCGCAGTAATTTCCTGCTGACAGGCGGAATTCTGATTGGATTCACCAATGTTGTGGCCCGTCGGAGTGGGTCGGAAGATCGCTTCGTTTCTACGAAGAGGAAAGTCCGAACTCCTACGGGCAGCAGGCTGGATAACGTCCAGGCGCGGCGACGCGACGGAAAGTGCAACAGAGAAGATACCGCCTTCCTTGTTCACCCCGGGTGAACGGAAGGTAAGGGTGAAATGGTGCGGTAAGAGCGCACCGCGTCACATGTGAATGCTGACGGCATGGCAAACCCCCTGCGGAGCAAGACCAAATAGGGAGGCAGTGGAACCGCCCGTTTCCATAGAAAGCCTCCGGGTAGGTCGCTCGATCATCACGGTAACGTGCGTGACAGAAGAATGATCTTCGCCCGGTACTCGGTTTACCGAGTACCGGGTACAGAATTCGGCTTACAGACCCACTCCACTAATATTAGTTAGTTCCTGTCCTTTCATGAGCTCGTTTCTGGACAGGAGCTAACAAGGCTAATGACTTCAACGATTCAAAAGGCTCTCCGCAAGCCGTCTTCCCTCCTTCGCCAGGGAGGACGCATTGCCGTACTGGCACCTTCGTCCCCCTCGGATATCGACCAAATCAATCTTGCGGTCGGCAACCTGCGCGATCGCGGGCTCGAGGTGACGATCTCCGACAACATCGCCGCACGCCACATGGGCTATCTGGCAGGAGAGGATTCCATCCGCCTCCAGCGCCTCAACGATGCCTTGCGCGCAGCGCACTTCGACGGCTTTCTCTTTTCCCGCGGTGGATACGGCGCCATGCGTATTCTCGATGGACTGGACTACGATGCCATCGCCGCCAACCCTCGGCCGATGATCGGCTACAGCGATGTGACAGCGCTTCATCAGGCCGTCGCGGTCCGCGCCGGTGTCGGCACTTTTCACGGCCCGATGCTCAACGCTGACTTCCACGACGGCCTTTCGCCGGACATTGAGCAGTGGTTCTGGGATGTCCTTGCTGGAGAGGTCACTTCATGGGCCATCGAGCCCCATCAGGTGATGTCGCACGGTTCCGCCGAGGGTATTCTCTTCGGTGGATGCCTTTCGCTTACCACTGCACTAACCGGCACGCCGTACGACTACTGGATCGACGATGGCATCTGGTTCTGGGAGGATGTCGCCGAGCCGACGTACCGTGTCGACCGTATGTTGACCCACCTGAAGCTGTCTGGTAAATTACGGAAAATAAAGGGAGTCATGATCGGTCGGCTGAAGGACTGCGGTGGCGGATATCCCGACGAGCTCGATCGGCTCCTCGCCAGCTTCTTCGCTGATGCCGGGATCCCCGTTCTTCGCGAGCTTCCCTTCGGCCATCACGCCGACAACCTTCTTCTACCAATTGGAACGCCCGTTCGCATCGATACGAGGTCTGCGACATTCAGCCTCCTCGAGCCGGCCGTTACCACGCAAAGAGACCTATGAAAGCCGTTTTCAAGAGCACTGGTGGGGGTAAAGACCCAGTGAAAGATTTCTCGGTGACCTTCGCCGCCGGCGAGACCATCTTCCAGGAGGGAGACCTCGGGACTGAGATGTTTATCGTCCAGGAGGGAGAGGTTCATATCATCAAGCGCCTTCGGGGCGAGACGCACATCCTCTCTCGTATGGAAAAGGGTGATTTCTTTGGCGAGATGGGCGTCCTCGAGAGCACTCCGCGGAGCGCCGAAGCACTGGCCTTCACCGAAGTTAAGTTGCTTCCCATCAATGGATCCCGCTTCGATGAAATGATCCGGAAGACCCCGGAGATCGCCGTCCGGATCATTCGTAAATACTCCAAACGCCTCCGCGAAGCGAACCAGCTTCTGGAGAGGCTGGCCGGGAAAGAGCTCGATCCAGATCAAATGGTGGAGCAACTCGGTGCGCCTGCTCCAGCCGAATCTCAACCTGAGCCCACCCGCAATCGACGCCTCGTCGACGTCTCCACCGGGAACGCTTTCTTCCTGAGCGGCGGTGAAGAGAGCATGATCGGACGCGCCGATCCCGTCACGGGGATTCTCCCGGATGTAGACCTGACCGACGTCGATACGAATCGCTCCGTGTCGCGCCGTCACGCCAAGATTGTGCGTAGCGGAGACACCTTCTCCGTGCTCGAAGAAGTGGGCACAGTCAACGGTACCTTCGTAAACGACCAGCGAATCCCGACCGGTGTGCCGGTGCCGATTCACAACGGCGATCGCCTCAAGATCGGCTTGATTCAGATGAAGGTTGTCTTCGACTCGTAGAGTTTTTCCGCCCGGAGAACATCCGAGGGATACTCGGCGTGTGCGTGAGTTGAGGAGAGCGGGCTCGGTCACACCGGACACTCCTGTCGACGACCTTCGCGGCGTCGGCGAAGGGAGGGCGGCGATTCTTCAGGCCGCCGGGGTTCGTACCGCACGCGACCTGCTCTACTTCTTTCCCTTTCGGTATGAGGACCGCCGGCACCCCATCCAGGTCCGCGATCTCCGCAGCATCGACTTCCCGGTGGCTTTGCGCGGCAGAATCACCTCGGCGGGCCTGAAGACCACGGCCGTCCGCCGCCTCCAGATTTTCGAGGCGATGTTCGATGATGGCACCGGGACAATCATGCTGACCTGGTTCAATCAGGCCTGGCTGGCCAACCAGGTGAAGAAGGGGATGGAACTGGCTATTTATGGTCAGCCACGCATCAGTAGCTACGGCCGCTTCCAGATCGAGAATCCCGACTGGGAGCAGATCACCGCCGCCAATGAGCAGGAAGAAGAGGGCGCAATCGTTCCCGTCTATTCGAGTATCGCCGGACTCGGGTCGAAGAGGATCCGGCAGATCGTGAATCAGGCCATGCCGGCGGTGGCTGAGCTTGAGGACCCGATGCCGCCCCTCGTCAAAGAGCGGCTGGGAGTGATCGACCTCCGGCCCGCAGTCGTCAGGCTTCATCACCCCGAGGAGCTCGATGAGTCCTTCGTCGCCTCTCGATCGCCAGCGCACCTCCGTCTGATTCTCGACGAGTTCTTTTCCTTCCAGCTGCGGCTGAGAGTCCGAAGGGCACTGGAGGAAAATCGAGAGAAAGAGCGACGGATTGTCGTCAGCGACGCGATCCGGGAGCGCGTACGGAAAGTTCTGCCATTCCGTCTGACTGGGGCGCAGAAGAGGGTTCTGAAGGAAATTGTCGACGACCTTCAATCGCCGCATCCCATGTATCGCCTGCTGCAGGGAGATGTCGGGAGCGGCAAGACCATCGTGGCCCTGATCAGCGCGCTGGTGGTCGTGGAGAACGGCTACCAGACGGCGCTGCTCGCTCCCACCGAAATTCTCGCCGAGCAGCATTATGAGCGACTTCGTCAACTAGTTGACGGCGGACTGCGAATCGAACGGCTGACCGGCTCCATGACAGCGAAGGCGAAAAAAGAAATCCTCAAGCGGCTCAGTGAAGGAGAGATCGATCTCCTGGTCGGCACTCACGCCGTGCTCGAGTCGAAAGTGGAGTTCAAGAGCCTCGGGCTGGCCATCGTGGACGAACAGCACCGCTTCGGCGTCGCCCAACGGCAGAAGCTCTTCGAGAAGGGTGAGCTGGTCGATATTCTGGTGATGACGGCCACGCCGATCCCAAGGTCCCTCGCGCTTGCTCTGTATGGAGATCTGGAGCTGTCGGTCATCGATGAGCTGCCTCCTGGCCGAATCCCGATCAAGACCCATGTTCGAGGCACATCACAGCTGCTGCGGATCTACCAGTTTCTCGAGCAGAAGCTTCAGGCGGGGCAGCAGGCTTTCATCGTTTTCCCGATCATCGAAGAGTCGGACAAGATCGATCTGAAGGCGCTGACCACAGGATTCGAAGAGATCCGCAAGATGCTTCCCGGGCGGCGGCTCGGCATGTTGCACGGTCGAATGCCGGCTGATGAAAAGGAAAAGATGATGTTTTCCTTTAAGAATCACGCGATCGATGTCCTCGTTGCCACGACCGTCATCGAGGTCGGCATCGATGTTCCCAATGCCTCGGTGATGATCGTCATGGACGCCGATCGCTTTGGTCTGTCCCAGCTCCACCAGCTTCGAGGCCGTATCGGACGCGGAACGGAGAAGTCGTTTTGCATTCTGGTGCGCGACGAGAGGACGTCAGAAGAAGCGAAGAGTCGTTTGAAGAGCTTCGAATCGACCACGGATGGATTTCAAGTGGCAGAGCGTGACCTTCAGTTGCGAGGCTCGGGAGATTTCTTCGGGACCCGTCAATCGGGAATGCCGCGCTTCCGTTTCGGGAACATCGTTCGGGATCATCAGTTCATGGAGAGGGCGCGCGACGAGGCCGTCCGTTACCTTCGGGAAGAAGGGGTGGCCCGAAGCCTGGAGCTGGTCACAAGAATGACGGCGGGGGACCATGGGGAACTGGCGAAGGACTGATTCATACCAACGAAATGGAACCCGGAATCGCGGCTACCAGACCTTCTCCCGAGGGAGAGGGTGGACCGAAGGCCGGGTGAGGGCACTGTGAATCACCGCGCGAATGCGCGATTTCAAATGAATGGCCTATGAAAAACAAATCCAACCCCGATAACGAGCACGACCCATTGGACCGGGAGATCGATTTCGGGCAAGGGGCGGCCGAATCCCTACTGGCTTGGCGTCGTCGATCGCAAGTGCGTGCATCTGATTGACACCGATCTGGCCGATCTTTTCCCTGACGACGCCTCCATGAACGCCGCCCTCCGGGTCATCGCTGACGCGGCACGGGGTGCCGCTCAACCGAGGGTGAGCGCGCGACGGGCCTCAGTGGCGAAGAATACTTCCGGCAAACGGCGCCGATAGGGACGCACCATCGAGCCACCGAGGGCGAGGAAAGATCACGCGAGGTCCGGCAATCGCAGATCGTTTCTGAATCCAGCGCGCGAAGGCGCGCGGCAGACCTGTAGCACCGGGCGTGAGCCCGGTGTTCTCGCGGGGACCGGCAAGGCTTGCTTTCAAATTGACAGCCCGCGAAGCCGTGCGGCAGATTGCAACAGCAATCGCCTATCGCCAGGCTTCGGAAGTTCAGAGAACTGACCGTCGACTCGGGAAGGAGCAGTAGATGGGCAAACCACGCAAACACAAACGCAGTGCTCCGAAGAGCGGCCGGGTAGGCTGCCAGCTCTGCAAGCCCCACAAACGCAACGGCTGCGAAGAGCACACGAAGAGTGATCGAGTCCGCATCGAGAGGGCTGAGTCATCACGTGAAGAATCGTGATAGGGCGTCCCAGAACCTCATCGACCCGTGCGACGGTCGTCGAGAAGTTCCGGTGAATTAGCACTAGAATAATCGGCATGGGACGGAAGATCGAAGATCTGACCTCCGAGGTGCTAAGCCTCGAACCTCAGAACCGTGCTGCACTTGCTCTGGCACTTCTTGACAGTCTTGAGGACCTTTCGGCAGAAGAAAACGAGAGGCTCTGGGCTGAAGAGGCTGAGGCGCGGTACATGGAGCTCAAGGCCGGTGGTGCGAAGGCGATTCCCGGAGATGAAGTCTTCGCCCGGGTACGCGCGCGCAGATTGTGAAACCCTACCGGTTCCACGAGGACGCGGACGCAGAGTTCCTGGAATGGACCGCGTACTACGACGCCCAAGCGGAGGGACTCGGCGATAGGTTCGTGGAGGCGGTCGCCGCTGCCGTCGTCGACATCCGCACCTATCCTGAGATCGGGCCTCTCATTTCCCGCAATGTCCGAAGGCGAGTAATCCGAGCGTTTGCGTACAACTTGCTCTACATCAATCTGCCTGAAGAGCTCCTGATCGTAGCGGTGGCGCCTCAAAGGCGACGACCGGGTTACTGGAGGAAGCGGTTGCGAAGCTTACCGCGCTGAATTGGCACTGCTCACGCTGGGGCTTGAAAAATTGTGATCGGCGCGATCGTCAGTGTCTTTGTCCTGAAGTGGTGCCCGGACATAATCTCCCGCCAGACTACGGTCATCCGTGAGGCGAAGCGGATATGGTAGTGAATGTCGTTGAACAACTTGACCGATCCGGTCAACGAATCATTCCCCCTGAGCCATTCAACGACAAGGAGATGCCCGCTTGTTTGGCGGATGCCGAAAAGCCGCTCCTGCGAAAGCAGTGGGTCCAGCGAAATAGCCATGAAGGATTGCCAATCCCCTTCACCGTAGCGCACGAACCGACGAAAGGCATCAAAATCGGGGCTGAGACAAAAGGCGGCACCCGCTACATATGCGAGATAGTTGAACGCGATCTTTCCGATAGTTCGAAAAACGCCCTTGTCCAATCTGTAGTCAACCCGAAGAGGCTCCCGAACGAGGGGCAGGGATGCATTGGGCAACACGCACAGAACCGATTCATGATGATAACCGTGTTCGTTTAGCGTCGCAGCCAGCCGCTCGAAGTCGGACTCCGTCTCACAAATGACGACGGCTTCACATCCTCTGTATTGCTCGACGATCTCACGCGTGAGCTCTTCCTCCGCGAACAAGACTGGCTGCTGATCCTCCGTCGCCCGAAAACCGACCTGAGCAACGTACGACGCGATTAGAGTTCCGTCGGTATGCTCGGTGAAGTAGGATCTCCCGCCAGCGAACGCCGTACCGTCGTCGGCCATGATCTCGATACGATCGCCCGCAATCTGCGGCCCTTCGCGGGCCGACTTAACGCCAGACAGCAGCCGTGACACAGCTTCGCCGCTGTTCCGGGTAAACGAGACCTCAAGGTTGTCGCCAAACCACTGGTTGCACTCTTCGCAAACCGAAAACACCGTTAGGTTCTTTTTGAATCGACCGAATGCCCTCGGCATAACGTGCTCCGGACGTACAAATCTCGGAGCATCAGTCCTCCCCCGACAGTAGATGCATTCCGCCATGTTCACATTCTGCCACCCTGTGTCCGCCCGATAGATCATGCGTTCAGCCGGGCGGCCAGTCTCAAGAGACTAGCACGCGAAACGTGCAGGTTCGCTTCGAGGCGGGGCGACTAGGCGGGCGTGTCGGCTGCTACTCCCAGAGTTAGACACCACCGTGCGCTCTAGTAGGGCTAGATCAGGCTGGACTGTACCGCTTCGCCCGACACGAGTCTTCTCGCTCTGCGATACTCCAACACCGCAGCGAGTAGAGTAACGCTCTCGGCAAGATCAACAAGCGGCGGCGTTCGCAAAGTTAGACGCCTACTCCTCATGTTTGCGGAAGGTAGAAACGTTCTCGCTGGTTCGTCGACGTTCAACCTCTTCCATTTGCTGCTTTAGAAATCCGCCGACGGTATCAACGGCATGCTCCTTTGAGAGGATCTGCTCTTTCCGGAAACTCTTCGAGCGTTCTCACCCAGAGCTCAGGATCCTTCAAGGAAAAGTGCAGGTCCTCGACGTCATGAGGTTTCACATGTCCAACGTCGATGTACGCGTTCTCCACCTCGGTTCGCCGCCCCTCGGCAAAGAGGACGACCAGCGCCAATATGGCTTTGGATACCGCCTCCCGTTCTGCCGCCATTGGCGGGAGCGGCGAAGCAACGTTGGCCAGCAGATGTAGAAGCCTTTTGGAGTTCGGATTCGTCGTTGTTCATCGTCTCTAATCACTCTACGTCCGCCGGAGTGTGCGCGTGGCGGGCGTAAACTTGGTGTCTCCGCCGGGCGCGCGTCGTCCCATGACACGTGGATCGTGACTTCTTCCTCGCTCTACGTATGGTAGATCGCCAATCCTTCGATCGGCATGAGTCATCATGCGGTTATTTGGAATAACTGGAGTCAGCACCGTGTCAATGACGATGATGTCGATGCGACTTTCAACGCGGTTTTCTCTTCAGTCGAGGCCCTCGAGTGAACGGCGCTCGTCGCGCGAGGGAACGCGCGCGTGGTTTCTTGCGGTCGCGATGTTTCTGCTCGGCGAAGCTCTGGTGCAGGCGGCCTATTTCCCCCCGGGGGCGGCGCAGGCCAGGCAGTCATCGCCTACGTGGAGTACGCCGACAGTCAGCGTAGTTCCCGCCTCGGTGGTCGTGTCGTCGCAACCCGACGCTATGATTCAACTGCCGGGCAGGGGCGGCGCGACGACGAAGTACACATTGACGAACGTCGGTGAGTTTCCGACGACGATCACGCTGGCGCAGCAAGGTGCGTTCTTTTCGCAGACGCCGTCGAGTTTCGTACTGCAGCCGAGCGGAAACCAAACCGTTACGATCAGTGCGTTCGCGGAGGCACCGGGAAACTACGTGGGCGCGTCCATTCCGTCGGGCGACGGAGTTCCCCTCGGGACCTCAATCCCGATCCGGTTGGCTGTCGTCGCGTCGCCAGCGGTAAACGGCTTCACCGCGAATCCGTCGACAATCACCGCGGGGCAGTCCTCCGCGCTGAGCTGGACCACAACGAATACAACGACAGTCTCGATCAGCGGAGTCACCGGGACACAGTCAGCCAACGGCTCAGTCTCGGTGAGTCCGACTGCGACGACGTCCTACACACTGACCGCAACGGGACCTGGGGGGATGTCCACTGCGATGACGACGATCGTGGTCAACCCCGCGCCGGCGAGCTGTCAGCACAGCGACTGGAGCGATCTGCAGCTCCCTACGAGCGAAGCGGGAAGACAATTGGAGCTGTACTTCGGTCGTATTCCGTCGTCCCACCCGACACTCTACAAGCCGATGATCGATGATGTTCTCGACGATCGAGTGCAGGCTCTCGCCGCTCAATCAGACAAGCAGAAGATTTCGATCGTAAGGGTCTCGGGATTCCGCCCACCCGACTATCAAACGCATCTGTATCGATTGAAGGTTCTCTACAAGGGGATCTACGACGCGAGGAAGTCAGAGCCGAATATCGCCGTCACGTGCGCCGACGAGATTGAGCAGGTGATGCGGGAGGTTCTCAATCATGAACTAACGCACAAGACCGTCATGGGGGTCGAACTTCCGGGCGAACTGCTGGTCGGAATGACCTCCCGTCACTCGGACTTACCGGCGAATGCGCTCGATGTCTCCGTTTCGCCGCAATCCGGCTTGAAGGCCGTGAAGGCCGCATTGCCTGCCAACAGACTCCATGCACCGTGTCACGAGGCATTCCTGCACTTGCAGACAGTCCCGAAGTGTGTCGGATCGACAACGATCACCGCGGCGGCGTTTGTGCCGGCCGGGGTCGGCATGCTCACGGTGTCCTCCGTACCGCTCGTACCGCTCCGCCTCCTGATAAGTGACCCGGCCGGTCGGCGCGTGGGATATGACGCAGCAACGGGCGTGGTGGTCAACGAGATCGGAGAGAAGGCCTCGTACTCGGGGATCGACAGCGATCCGCAAGTCGTGACCATCGACGATGCAGTAGACGGCGATTATCGCCTCGAGGCCGTCGCAGTTTCCTCGGGCGACTACATGCTTGCACTCACTGCCGACGACACGGACGACAGCACGAATGTCGCCTCTACCTCCCGCACCGGCCACGCTTTGGCCGGTGACCGGCTTGAGCCCCTCGGCCTGAACTTGGAGAACACCGTTCCAGAGCCACCCGGACGGGGTCACGCGGCCCGCCATTAGAGGTGCGCTTTTCGTAGAGCCGGTCTCGACCGGTCGCTCGCGCTGGCGGATTTCACGCTCGCCCTTGCTTGCATTGGCTGTATGCGCTGCCGACAATGGGCGCATGCAGTACACGATTCGAGGCATCCCGAACGCTCTCGACAAGGCGATGCGTGATCGCGTACGCGTTGCGGGGCGGAGCCTGAATGAAGTGGTCGTTGAGGTTCTCGCTGAAGGGCTCGGTCTGGGCAAGGACTCGGTTCCTCGACGCGATCTGAGCGATGTAGCCGGGACCTGGTTGCGCGATGCCGCCGCCGAGAAGGCATTTGCTGCCCAGGACCATGTGGACAAGTCACTCTGGAAGTGATGTCCAGTGAGGGTCGCGCTCGGCCGGCGCGGTGCTCCAACACAACCTGACTTTGCACGATCGTGATCAACACTTCGATCACCTGCCGCAAGTCGTCCGGATCTGAAGGACCAGCCTCCTTTACGGAGTGCGGAAGCGCTGCTAAACTTCGCCGACTTTTCCAAATCCACTTGCTCACTGGAAGCGTCCCGAGCTTTCATCGGTGCGCACTCTGAGACTTTCCGAAGGACAGCTTGACCAACGGCTCCAATCAGTATGTTCTCAGCGGTTTGCGCCCCACCGGCCGCGTTCACTTGGGCAACTATTTCGGCGCGGTGCGGAACTGGGTGCGCCTTCAGGATCAGTACCGCTGTTTTTATTTTGTCGCCGACTGGCATGCCCTGACTTCCGACTATGCCGACCCTTCGCAGATCACGCAGTCGACTTTCGAGGCCGTCGCTGACTGGCTGGCCGCAGGACTCGACCCGGAGAAGTGCACGATCTTCGTCCAGTCGCAGGTGAAGGAGCACGCCGAGCTGCATCTTCTCCTGTCGATGGTCACGCCGCTTCCCTGGCTGGAACGCGTCCCGACCTTTAAGGAACAGCAGGCCCAGCTGGTCGAAAAGGATCTCAACACCTACGGGTTTCTCGGCTATCCGCTGCTTCAGACCGCCGACATCATTGTCTATAGGGCGAATTCTGTTCCGGTCGGAGAGGATCAGGCCTCACATCTGGAGATCTCTCGTGAGATCGTAAGAAGGTTTAATAACTTTTACGGTCCCGTGTTCCCGGAGCCGCAGGCGCTTTTCACCGAGACACCAAAAGTTCCCGGACTGGACGGCCGCAAGATGTCGAAGTCGTACGGAAACACGATTGGTCTCACTGCTTCAGCCGACGAGATCCGCACGCTGACGGCGAGTATGTTTACCGATCCGAATCGCATTCGTCGCAAAGATCCAGGCAACCCCGACATCTGCAATCTCTTTCAGTTCCACAAACTCTTCTCCGACCCGGAGACTGTGAATCGTGTCGATCACGAATGCCGCACTGCCATGATCGGATGTGTGGATGACAAGAAGCTTCTGGCGGAGATCATGATCGAGGCGCTGGCGCCGATTCGCGCCAGAAGGGAAGAGATCGACCGCAACCCCGACATGGTGTGGGAAATCCTGCGGCGCGGAAACGTCGCGGCCCGCGAGCGCGCTGCCGAGACTCTGGCGTTGGTCCGGAAAGCAATGAAGCTCGACTACGCGGGATTACTGGACCAGCCATGACAGAGCCCTACGTTCCGACCAGAGAGGAGTTGCAGCTCGCCGAAGAGTCAGGCGAGGACCAGGGATACACGGTTACCCTGCCGGCCTTCGAGGGACCGCTCGACCTGCTGCTTCACCTCATCAGGAAGCACAAGGTCGACATCTACGACATTCCCATCACCCTGATCACCGAGCAGTACAACCATTATCTCGATGCCATGGAGCAGCTCGACCTCGACATCGCCGCCGACTACATCTATATGGCGGCGCTTCTGATCCACATCAAGTCGAAGATGCTTCTTCCGCGCGATGAAAACGACGAGGCGGTGGAAGACCCACGATCTGAGCTGGTCGATCGGCTGATCGAGTATCAGAAGTTTCGTGCTGTTGCCGAGAGCTTTGCTGAGATGGACGTTTTGCGGATGGGGGTCTGGACACGACCACCGTCGGCGCCGCCTGAAAAGGACGCGCCCGAAGTGGACATGAGTGAGGTGTCGCTGTTCGACCTCATCGATGCTTTCCGGAATGCGCTCGCTCGTTACAGCCATGCGCA
>DASZZV010000430.1:0-14174 GCA_035544835.1 Thermoanaerobaculia bacterium | reverse complement strand
ATGGGATGATTTTGAGCCGACTGATTTCGAGTATGACTTCGAAAGAGATAAGCTGGCCGCACATGGCGTCACATTTGAAGAGGCAGTTGAAACCTTCTTCTCGGATTTCCTCATTCGGAGAAACAAAAAAGATCGTGATCGGTACCGAGCTGCTCGGCCGTACCGTCGGTGGCCGTGCTCTCAAGATCATTTTTCAGTTGAAGATATTTAGGGGGCCAGGCCTCTTTCTCTTGCTTCGTCTGCAGCGACTCTACGTGTCGGCAGGACGTCGGAGGTGTCGGGGCGCGAACCGAGCGCGTGAAGAGACTGCCCGGGAGCCGTCCGAAATTCAGCACCGAGCGGTCGCCAGAGTTCAGGTCCGATCGAAGGTTGATTGGGGGTCGGAGCTTCGCATTTCGCAATGTGCTGATTGGAGAGGGCTTCTGTAGAGGGCGGCAACGATGAAGGGAGTGAGAACGGAGCTTCTGCGTGACCACCCATTCGCCGCCAGAGTGCCTCATGGCGGGCGAATGGCGGTAGAATCCAATCATGCCGGAACAAACGACACGTGACCGGATTCTTCAGGCGCTCGAGGATCTTCCGCAGAACGCGACATTCGACGACGCGATCGAGCAGCTCGTCTTCCTGGCTAAAATCGACGCTGGGCTCGCGGAGCTCGATGCAGGCCAGGGGATTCCCCACGACGAGGTCACGCGGCGCCTGGGCCTTTGACGGATCTCATCTGGTCGCCCCAATCCCTCCGGGACCTCGAGTCCATTCGCTCGTATATTGCGGAAGGCTCGCCGCTGTACGCCGACCTTGTGGTTCGGCGAATCGTTGCAGCCGTCGAGCGCCTCAGAACTTTTCCGGAGTCAGGTCGGATCGTGCCTGAGCGCGACACCCCAGACATTCGAGAAGTCGTCGTCGAACCGTACCGAGTCGTATATCGCCTTCGCATCGGTCTTGTGGAGATCGCCACGGTTTTCCGCGCGTCTCGACTTTTCCCCGGGTCAATCGGTTGATCGGGCGCGACCTCTGCCATATAAATTGGGGACTATCTTTGGGAAAGAATTGCGGCCGTCGCCAGGACCGAGTTCTACGAGTTCTAGGGTCACATCTGCAGTTCGCAGTAATTTCTTTTAGAGTACCGAGAGTGATCAGGAGCGGCGCCGCAACCATTGATCGGCTTTCTGTAGTACTCTTCTCCCGCCCACCCGTTTTGATCTGTTGGATCGAAGCTCTCCTCGCTCTTATGTCACGACCCCTGCGGCTGGAGTATCCAGGCGCGCTGTGGCATGTCACGAGCCGAGGCGTGGAGCGGCGGGATATCTATCTCGATGACGCCGATCGCCGGTGGTTCCTGGCGTTGCTGGCGCGGGTCGTCGAGGGGCGGATCGTTCATGCCTACGTGTTGATGACGAATCATTACCACCTGCTCATCGAGACTCCTGTACCGATGCTTTCGCGAGGGATGCAGATGCTGGGCGGAGGAAAGTTCTTTAGGGACGGAGCTTCGGATTTCGGTGGAAGCGGTTTGCACTCGCACTCCCTGCGGGCGGGTTGCCGGGATACGCTCGCGTAGAATGGGCCGGTGGTCAAATGGGATGATTTTGAGCCGACTGATTTCGAGTATGACTTCGAAAGAGATAAGCTGGCCGCACATGGCGTCACATTTGAAGAGGCAGTTGAAACCTTCTTCTCGGATTTCCTCATTCGGAGAAACAAAGGAGATCGTGATCGGTACCAGCTGCTCGGCCGTACCGTCGGTGGCCGTGCTCTCAAGATCATTTTTCAGTTGAAGCCGGGCAGAATCGTCAGAATCATCACCGGCTGGCCGTTATGAAAAAGACCAAACAGGCTCCAGCACTCTCTCGCGGGAAGCGAACAACGCCTGTCGTCACTCGGCGCCCGAGGCGGTCGACGCAAGAAGAAGTCGACGATCGAGTGATCGCGCAAGCGGAAGACGATTCGGCATGGGAGTCCCCTGTCCTCGTATCGCGCAAGCAGGCGGCGATCGGCCTGCCGGCGAGTCTCTCGCAGCGCGCGGCATTCCTTGCGCGGTTGCACCGCGAGCGCGATCTACAGACCTGGGTGGAGCGAGTCGTCAGAGAACGCGTAGAGCTCGAGGAACGAGCCTTCACTCAGGCGCGCCGTGAACTCGCGCCGAAGACCGGCGCGTAACCTCTCACTGCAGCGGACGAACCGCCGTTGGGACGGCGCTTCGGATTTCGGTGGAAGCGCCAGCGAAAGCGAACGATCGCCTGCCCATCTGAAAGGCTGATTTAGTTGACAATTCACTTGGGGTCGGAGCTTCGCATTTCGTATTGTGCTGATAGGAGACGACTTCCGACGAAACGACTTTCTGTGTCCGGCTCGATCCTGCCAGGGTGACCGCGCTCGCTCGGAGCAGAATTGGAAGTTTCATGACGGACGACGAGCTGAAACGCCTGCTGGAGGCGAACGCCGCCGAGAACCGGCACTTCTTCGAGCTGGCGACGGAAGGCCTGCGTTACGTCCCTACGCCCTCCTACGCGACGAGCTGACGCGGTCAGCTTTTGGATGCGAGCAAGCGCTGGAGATTCTAGGGTCACATCTGCAGTTCGCAGTAATTTCTTTTGAGTAACGAGAGTGATCAGTAGCGGCGCCGCAACCATGATCGGCTTTCTGTAGTACTCTTCTCCCGCCCACCCGTTTTGATCTGTTGGATCGAAGCTCTCCTCGCTCTTATGTCACGACCCCTGAGGACCGAGTTCTAGGGTCGCATCTGCAGTTCGCAGTAATTTCTTTTTGAGTAACCGAGAGTAGTCAGTAGCGGCGGCGGCTCCCCAGGTGTTAACCTTTTCGCCATGACCATCAAGGCGCGGGTTCGGGCGGGACGACTGGTCGTTGACGAACCGACGGACTTGCCAGAGGGTACTGAACTGGAACTTCTGCCGCTTGACCCGGGCGACTGGCTCGATGAAACCGACCGTGCCGCGCTCCACGAGGCTCTACGAGAGTCCGACGCTGATGTGGCCGACGGTCGGCTCGTGGAAGCTGAGGAGATTCTGAAGGACCTCAGGTCGCATTGAGGCGCGTTCGATTCACGGCGACGGCACGTAGACACGTAAAACGCGAGAAGCTCTGGTGGTCTGAGAATCGAGTCTACACAGAGGTTTTCGCAAGCGAGCTTGAAGGCGTCCTCCGAACTGGCCGTGCTGCCCGGAGCTGGCACGTCCTACTCTCAGGCCGGTGTTGCTGGTCTTCGCCGTATCTACCTTCGTAAGATCGCCTGCCATCTCTACTACACCTTCGACGAGGGAAGTGATCGTCCGCGCGCTCTGGGGCGCATCCGGCCGCTGCGGCGGCCACCTTCTCCCTCGGGGAGAAGGGAGAGGGGGGTTCGGCATTGGGCGTCCCGAGGTACACTCGTTTCATGGCTGGGCAGGAGATTTCGCCGAAGGTGGAGAGCGGGGATCGGGGGATCGAACAGAGGCCCGGTACGGGCGTCGACCGCACGTTGATTCACAACATGCTGATGCTGACGCCTGCCGAGCGGGTGCAGGTGTTGGTCGCCTCGGCGCGTAATCTCGCCACGCTCCTCGCGACCATCGACCGGATGCGTGAGCGCGCGATTTCGTTTTCCAGTAGAATCGGCTCGTGGATGATGACGTGAAGCGGTGGATTCAGGATAGTGCTGCCGAGACACGCCAGCATTTCGACGTCGTCGCGGAAGGATTGTTGCGACAGGTCCAACTCGTTGCAGAAGGTGTTTCGTCGAATGGGGAGCGTACCGAACGCCTCGCATCGCGGCTGGATCGTTTTGAGGACGGAATCCATCATGAATTCGAGGAGGTGAGGTCCATGATCCGCCTCTCGTACACGGAGCTCGATCGACGGCTCAGATCACTCGAAGAAACTGTCGGTGCCCTTCAGTCGCGCATGGATCGCATCGAATCGGGCTCGACGCAGTAAGTATCCGTTTGGTCGGGTCGGGGTCACATCAGGCCGGGTTTGCGAGGGGGTTCTCTACCTGCCGACAATCTCTGAGTGCTGACGTGCAGCTGCACGTCCCTACGCCGGGTGGACGATCTCATCAAGTCCGAAATCTGAAGTGCCCGCCTCCTGCGGCGGGACCTCCAGGGTCGCGTCTGCAGTTCGCAGTAATTTCTTTTTGACCAAAGGACCGAGCCGAGTTGGAGATCTTATCGGCGCTTTCGGAAGAACGCCGAAGGCATCCGTAAATTGGGGACACCCAGGTCGCCGAGCACCCGCAGTTGGAGGGACACATCGTGACAGTCAACATCAAAGACGGGACCGTGATTGGTGACGTGCCGCAAGAGCTGCCAGCGGTTACGGATTCGCGGTAGGACGTACGGCGGTTGCGCGGTCCCATGGGTCGAAGCGATCGAGAATCGTTGCGGTCTTGACCCAGGCCGGCGATCGTGCCCACCGTCGCTCCCGGGTCAGCCCAGGCGGCCGGTCGCGTACTTGTGAAGGACGCTCGCCATGAGGGTCTGATAGGGGATCCCCTCCTCGAGCGCGCGCTCCTGGATCGCCTCGAGATCCGCTTCGTTGATGCGAATGTTGATTCGGCGATTCTTTCGGAGCGTCGCCTTCGCGGCCGCGGTGTACTTCGTGATCTCCCGGCTCCCCTCCCGCCCGAGGCTCTGCCACTGGCCTTTCTCAACGGACTGTCGAAGCTTCAGCTCCTCACGATTGAGTCGTTTCATTTCTTGCCTCCGTACTCCCTGGTGGCTTTACGGCTCGGGATAATCGTTTTCAAGAAGATCTCCTCCGCCGTCTCAACGAACGGAACGAGGTATACGTAATCGGCCCGCCGAACGACGAAAATCCGCTGATTCTCATAGCGTTCGGGATTCGGATGCTTGAGAACGTCAACCAGGCCACCTGATGCGATCGCTTCGAGGATATCAAGGAAGCTAACGCCTCTTGCGCTACGAAGCTCCAAATCTTTGCTCTCGTTCCAAACATAGACGGCCACCAGCGCCGCATGATAGCACATTGTGTGCCTATTGGAATCAGGCGGGAACGCGGACCGCCCGCCATTGCGGTGAGCTCTTCGATCCGCGCCATGAAGGTCTCGCTCGCTACTTCCGCCGATCGCAGGGAGAATGCCCAGCCGCAGCCACCACGCGTCGCAATCGTCGTCGGGTCCATTGAATCATGGTCGTCCGCGTCGCTTCCTGCCGCCGAGCACCAACGGCGATGGCGAACAGACCCGCGACTATGTCTTCGTCGACGATGTCGTGCGGGCGAACTCGCGGCGACGAAAAGAGAGGACCTGCGCGGTCCCTACAATGTAGGCGCGGGAATCGAGACGTCGGTCAATCAACTGTTCGAGGACTGCGCTCCATCATCGGCCGAGGCGCCCGTGCGACGCGGGGGCCGGCGAAGGCGGGGGAGCAGAAACGCAGCCTGCTCGACGGCTCGAAGCTGCGGGCGGCGGCGGGACTGCCGGCGCCGGATTCGCTCCCCGAGGGGCTGGGGTGGACGGTGGGGTGGTTTGAGGGGGGCGCTGATTTTACAATTTCGAATTTCGAATTTCGAATTTAAAAAACACGAACCGGGATCCGGTTCTATGCCTTTCAATTCGAAATTCGAAATTCGAAATTCGAATGTGATTAGCTGGAGTGCGCCGCGAGAAAGGCCTCGCAGGCTTTACGGAGACTCTCGGGCAGGCTCGCTGAGAGCTGTCTCAACTCTTGTGCTGCAGAGGGAAAACGCTCCAGCAACATGGCGGCATCACGGGCATCCTGCGGACCGCCAGTATCGATTTTCTGCAGGCAGATGTCCGCGACTCTCGCCACAGGCAGGATCGTTCCTCGAACATCAAAACGTTCAGCCCTGTCGATGATGTCCTTCTGCCACTTCCACTTCCCGACTACGAGGTCAAAACTCATTTGACTCGGGGGGGCGAAACGAATGACCCCCGCCAGCGGATCGTCATGCTCTCCACGTCGCACCTCCACCGGTACATCGAGGCGGACAAGAAGGGGCCAATCCATCTTCAGTGTTCGGGAATCGGTGGTCATGAAATCGACGTCGAAGGTGGCGCGCCCTGCGTTCCGTGCCATCATCGCGAAGGCGCCGATCAGCACATAAGGGACCTTCTCGCGTTCCAGTACTTCGACCAGCTTCGCAAGGAAGGGCAGACTCTCGTCACTCATCCGTCTTTGCGGCTTGCAAGCAGGCGCGCTGCCTCGTCGGTCGTCACTTGATGAACCGCGGCGTAGAGGTCGATCGCCAACCGGTTGGCTTGATCGAGCAAGGCGAGTCGCTCGCTCATCGATAGCCTGGATTCAGCTTCGGCCTGAGCCTGGCGCGTTTCTTCTGCGACTCGGGAGCGCATGATTGAAGGATAACGTAGAGAAAGGCATTTCGAATTTCGGATTTCGGATTTCGAAGTCAAAGCATGATGCTGATGGGGGGCATTTCGGATTTCGGATTTCGAATTTAGAAAAAGGCGGCGAAGTCGCGGTTGGAGGGTCACATCTGCAGTTTGCAGTTAGCTGCCGGCTCTTGGAGTTCATTGCGCAGAAGCGTCTCTCGATGGCTTACGGCCGACCGTTCTTGTCTAGACAGGTCGACTGTTTTTCCAAGACCTGCGCCGATAAAGGTTGAGATTCACATTCCGAGGTACTATCACTGGATCATGGCCGAAGACCTGCTGACGGTACTGACCCGTTTTCATCGGGAAATTGTCGTCCCGGACCTCGAGCGAGTCGTCGATACCCGCATCGCTCCTCTTAGCGAGGAAATGCTCACGAATTTCGATGCCGTGTTTCAACGTCTCGAGCGTCTCGATAGCGAGTACCACTCGCTCTCTGCCGCTATGAAACGATTGGAAGAGCGGATGATCACTGTTGATCAGAAGATCGACAAACTGGCATTACGATCCGAGCTGGTCGAGCTCAGGGAACGCGTGGTTGCTCTCGAGCAGCGGCTCGCACAACTCGAGGCGCAGCTGTAACCAGACCGTTCAAGCTGAATCGATGAAGGGCGCTGACCTACGGCGTGCTCGGGTTACACCAGAGCTCGTGCTCCGCACCCTGCCGCTTGAGGACGCAGCCGTGGCGCCTCAGGTGACGCAGGAGCGCCTTCTGCTTCAACCGACGACGACCAGATCGCGGATGGCATCCGCCGGAACGCCGCGAAGAGCGTCTTCTCTTCGATCCTCGAGAATCAGCGCGATCGCACTCGCCAGACTCTGCCGCGCCTCATCCTTCGACTTTCCCTGACCGTTGGCGCCCGGAATCTCCGGGCAATAGGCGATGAACCATTCTTCGTCTTTCTCGATGATGGCTGTGAACTCATTGCGCATGCGAGCAGTTTACCGCACTGTGCATGAATCCCTGGTTTCCGGGCGGATTTGCGTTGTACGTAACTTGCGTATAGCCAGTTCATGAAAGGCGTTTTTCGTCGAACTGCCGGCCTTTGAGCGCTATCGGTCGAACTATCTTGATGAGGAAGGCTTCCTGGCACTTCAGAATCTGCTGATGAGTCGTCCCGAGGCGGGGGGCCCGATCCCGGATGCAGGGGCCTTCGCAAGCTGCGGTTCGCCGATGGGCGGCGCGGCAAGGGCAAACGCGGCGGGCTGCGGGTGATCTAACTGGTGGGTCACAGGCTTGCAGTTCTGGCTCTTCACTATTTACGACAAGGACGAGATGGCTGATCTGACGCCGCAGCAGCGCAAGGCGCTCAAGGCAATCATCAAGGCGGAATTGAAAGCAAGGAGAAGCGTAAAACGCAACCTCTAGGGTCGCGTCTGCAGTTCGCAGTAGTTTCTTTTTGAGTAACCGCATCGGCGACACCAGCTACTCGCGAAGCGCGGCGGTCATCTCCGTGGCCTCGTCCGGAAAAACCCAGGCTATCGTGACTGAGCAGTCTGCGACGAACGGCATCAGCGCTTGCGGCCCGTTTTGACCATCGTGCGGACGGAGCTCCCGCCGAGGTTGTGGGTTTTCTGAAACTCCTTGAGATCCTCGATCGCTCGCCGGATTCTGGCGACGTCGCGCCGGCTCGCAGGGACGAGCTCGGCGACCGCGCGGCCATGCCTCGTAATGACGAAACGCTCGCCCTTCTCGACCCTCTCGAGAAGACTCGCGAGGTGAGTCCTGGCCGCGTAAACTCCGATTTCCCGCATGCGCTCCTCGATCCAATTAGACCTGTGCCGACCAGCTTAGATCAGGTTCGGCGACACTTCAAGGATCGTTACGTATCAGACTTCTTTCCCGCTGGTCTGCAGCGATGAAATTTACTTTCAGGGGGCCAGGCCTCTTCCTATTGCTTCGTCTGCAGCGACTCTCGGTACGGCGGGATGGCACCAGCGCTGACGAGCAGTACGAGATCGAATCTGTCCTGTCTTTCATTAGTATTGTGCGAAGGTGCATCGCGCTCTTGCGCCACCGAGCCCTCATCCGGCCGCTGCGGCGGCCACCTTCTCCCTCGGGAGAAGGGAGCGGGGCATCGGTTGACCTCTTCGGGTCCTAGGGGTCCTAGAGGGGTCCTAGGGTCGCGTCTGCAGTTCGCAGTCATGAAATTGTTGATTACCACTAGGGAGATTGTGGTAACGCACGATCTTCGCGCAGGCCACTGCGATGTCCTCGAGATATACGCGAACTTCACGCGACAAGTCGCGCCTCGCGCAGCACACTCTCCCGTAGCGCGGGCTTGAGTGACCGCGTGATCACGAGGTCGATCTTCCTGCCGAGTAGATCCTCGAGGAAGAGTTTCAGGCCCATGTAGTTGTGGAACGTGTTTGCATGAGATCGACGAGAAAATCGACATCGCTCGAGTCGGTGGCGTCGCCACGAGCAAACGACCCGAAAAGGGAGAGCCTCAAGACGCCGAATCGGTGCAGTTCCTGGCGCCGATCGCCGATCTTCCGCGAGATGTCGTCACGCGTCAGCGTTGCCGCGGGGCGGAAGTTCGGATTTCGGATTTCGAATTTAAAGTCAAACCCAATTTCTCGCGCTGACTCTTTTAAATTCGAAATTCGAAATTCGAAATTCGAAATTCGAAATCCGAAATTTCGAAGTCCGAAATCCGATCACTTGCGGCAGAATGCGGGCATGAAGAATGTCCTGATCACCGGCGGGGCCGGGTTCATCGGATCGCAGGTGGCGGACGCGTATGTACAGCAGGGACACAGCGTTACCGTGCTGGACGATCTCTCCTCGGGCGAGCGGGGGAACGTGAATGCCGAGGTGCGGTTCGTGGAGGGGAGCGTCCTGGATCCGCGAGCGCTGGCCGAGGCGATCGGCGGGGGAGTGGACCTCGTCAATCATCATGCTGCGCAGATGGATGTGCGGCGCTCGGTGGCGGATCCGGCCTTCGACGCCGAGGTCAACATTCTCGGTACCTTGCGCCTGCTCGAGGCCGCGCGCGCCAAAGGGATGAAGCGGTTCGTCTACGCTTCCAGCGGCGGCGCGACCTACGGCGAGCCGCTGCATGCGCCGCAGAGGGAGGATCATCCGCAACATCCGCTCTCACCATACGGCTGTTCGAAACTGGCTATCGAGCACTACCTCCATTACTTCGAGCAGGTGCACGGACTCTCCTACGTCGCGCTACGCTACGCCAATGTCTACGGCCCGCGCCAACGCGCCGACGGGGAGGCGGGCGTGGTGGCCATCTTTCTCGGGAAGATGCTGCGCGGCGAGAAGGTCACCATCAATGGCACCGGGGAGCAGACGCGCGACTACGTGTTTGTGGACGACGTGGTTCGCGCCAACGTCACTGCTTTGGAGCTCGACATCAGCGGGCCGTTCAATGTCGGAACAGGGACCGAGACGTCGGTGGCCGAACTGTATCGGATCCTTCGCGAGATCATCGCCAGCGATGTCGAGCCGGAGCACGCGCCGGCCAAGCGAGGAGAACAGATGCGGAGCGTGCTCGATGGCTCGAAGCTGCGTCGCGCCGCGGGGTTGCCGGAGCCGGTGGGGTTGCGGGACGGGCTTTCGCGCACGGTGGAGTGGTTTCGGAGGAGATGATTTCGGATTTCGGATTTCGAATTTCGGATTTCGAATTTAAAATCAAAACCCGAACCGCGCTTTGCCTCTTTTAAATTCGAAATTCGAAATTCGAAATCCCGAAATTCGAATGATGATGAGATCGCGCCTTGCCCACGGCATCATCCGGAGCCCTCATCCGGCCGCTGCGGCGGCCACCTTCTCCCTCGGGAGAAGGGAGGGGGGATTTCGAATTTCGGATTTCGGATTTCGAATTTAAAATCAAAACCCGAACCGCGCTTTGCCTCTTTTAAATTCGAAATTCGAAATCCGAAATCCCCCCGCATCACCGTATCGGCGTGTTGTAGTAAAACATCGCCGTGACGCGTTCGCTTTCTTTGGGAAAGTTGGCGGGAAGGTGAGCGAGCGCGGACGATTTCTCGAGCGCTTTCATGGCTGCGAAGTCATAGGGCGGGACGCCGCTGCTCTTGAGGACGGTGATATCGCTGATGGAGCCTTCGCGGTGGATGGTGAAACGGATGGTGACGACTCCCCGCAACCCGGTCTTGATGATCTCCGGCATGATGCCGTACCAGTTGACTTTGATCTTCGCCACCATGCCTTGCGCGTAGTTGCCCCAGTCGAACCACTGCGTCTCAAACGAGATGGCGCCGGTGTCGGCGTCGCCGCTCTCACCACCATCTGAGCCACTGCCCGACGAGCCGGAGGACGAGGCGTTATAGCTGGCCTGGGCCAGTTCGCCGGCCTGGCGGATGGCCGCCTTCCAGTCGATGGATGCTGCGGACCCAGCGATGGTCTGCCTGCCCGATCCGCTGACGCGCGTCACTCCCTGCTGACCCCGCGCCCCCGGTTCGGAAGCGGCGGACGACGAAGCCGCCGCGGCCGCTCCAGGGGAACCGGGATCGAAAGCGCCGGGCGTGCCGGGCCGGGGAGTTCGTCTCTCGCCGGTCGGATGGGGCGTAGCGGCGTGACGGTTGGCGTCGGAGTAGAGGGCGTCCGGCGTAGCCCGCGGAACCTTTGCCCCCGGAGCTTCCACGAACTTCTTCTGCGGCGACGATATGAGGTCGACATAGCGCAGGCGTGGCTGCACAGCCTGGTAGGGCGCGGCATTGTAGACGAGCAGGTAGGTCAGCCCGAGGATATGCAGAGCGATCGAGATGATGACGGCCCAGCTGACTCCACCCTCCCGGGGCTCCTCATCAAAGTATTCGAATGGTGGTGGCAATCTATTCCGAGGCTCCGGGTGTCATAAAGGACACAGGGTGGGTTTTGTTCCACTGTTGGGACGTCCGGGCCCGGGCGGAGGTATTGTTCATGTAAAAGGGCAGGCGCGGCGAATTGAAAATTGAAAAGACACGACGCCGTAAGCGACCAGCCCTTCTCCCTCGGGAGAAGGGCTGGTCGCTTACGGCCTTCTGTCTTTTCAGCTCTGGTAGACCGTCTGCGCTAAACTCCCTCAGGAGAGGAAGTGTCTAAATGTCGGACTATCCCTACACACCGCCACCACCGCCACCATATCAGCCGCCAGGGCCGCCGTCATCGACCACGACGATCGACTTCGCGCGCTGTTTCACGTTTGCGTTCGAAGATCCGGAATGGCTGAAGAAGATCGTGGTCGGAGGGCTTTTCTACCTGGCCTCCTTCATCCTCATCGGAATCCCTTTTCTGCTCGGATATCTGGCTCGGATGTGCCGCAATGTCATCGCCGGGAACGCCCGGCCGCTCCCGGATTGGGATGACCTCGGTGGCTATTTCGCCGAGGGGATGAAGCTGCTGGTGGTGGCTCTCGTCTACACGCTGCCCATTTTGATTCTCTATGGCGTGATGATCGGTGGAATGATCGGTCTCAGTACGGTCGGTCACGCCAACGACGGCGTTTCCGCCATGGCTGGCCTGCTCGGGAGCGGCCTGGGGTGCTTGATTTTCTTTCTTGCCATCGCCATCGGGGTTCTGCTTCCGGCGGCGCTCATCCGCGTCATCGCCAGTGGAAACATGGCCGACGGGTTCAATTTCGCCGCAAACTTCGCCTTCATCAAGACGAACCTGTCGAACTATCTGCTGTCGATCGTGGTACAGCTGCTGGCGAATTTCATCGCCCAGTTCGGGGTGATTCTCTTCTGCGTCGGCATCATCTTCACAGCCTTCTGGGGGATGTGCATCGGAGGGTACGCCTTCGCGGAAACACATCGTCTGTCGCCGGTGAAATGACAGCGAACGCGCGCATCGCCAACGTGGTGTTCCTGGCCATGCCGCTGCTGATCTTGAAGGCGGCCGTGCTCTGCACTCTGGCCGTCGCTCATGGCGCGTCACCGCGCTGGCGGCTGCCGTTCCGCCTGTTGTGTCATGGCATTGCCGACCGCTGTCTGACCATCGAAGGCACTCCGATGCCGATCTGCGCGCGGTGCACAGGGATCTACGTAGGCATGCTCGCCGCCCTCATCGCCTTTGCCCTCATTGCCCCACTGCAGCGGATGGTGATGCCGAACGTTGTGGCGGTTCTGTTGATCGTGCCGCTGGCTCTCGATGCCGTTTCTCAGGCCGTGGGAGTGCGGTCAAGCACCAATCCGGTGAGGCTCATCACCGGGCTCATGGCCGGCTGCAGCGTGTTGTGGGCGATGAGCAGGGTTGATCGGAGGATTGGCGTAGGGCCGCACGGCGTGCGGCCGGTAGCTTTGGAAGACACTGCGGGCGATCAACCGACCGCGAACCAAGGTGGTGAGGGCAGGAATAGTGTTCATGATTGACGTGTCGGAAGCGTCGGAAAGGGTACCGGCCGCACGCCGTGCGGCCCTACGCCGTACCATCCCGCAGAATCGTGCAGCCTATCCTGCGTTCTTGCGCCGCCGAGCCCCTCATCCGGCCGCTGCGGCGGCCACCTTCTCCCTCGGGGGAGAAGGGAGCGCATTGCCCACGTTTTCCAATCACAACTCCCTTTTCTTTTCAATCACCCATTCGCGCAAACGCGCAATCGTGCAATGTCTCTGATCCTGCCTTGACCCATCTGCGATGCATGCGTTACGCTTCGCTCCGGCTGTACCGCTCAAAAACCGTTACCGTTCAGTAACTAAAGGAGCTACTCGCTAAGGATTAGCGCAGGGTGAAATGGCTTTCCAAGGGTCACTCAAAGAACTCCCGCTACCAGACATCATCCAACTGGTCAGCGTCTCAGGAAAAACCGGAAAATTCACTCTTACCCGCGACGGCGAACGAGGGCTCATCTACCTCAAAAACGGGCAGATGATCCACGCCGAAGTCGCGGATATGATCGGTGAGGAAGCGATCTACGCCCTCGCCATCTGGAATCAGGGTGAATTCCAGTTCACCCTGGGTGAGGAGCCGCAGAAGCAGACCATCAGCAAATCGAACACGAATCTGCTGATGGAGGCGGCGCGCCGTCTCGACGAGTGGCGTGTTCTGGCCAAGAAGATTTCCTCGGTTGATCTGGTCCCCGAGCTGATGGCTCGCGACAACCGCCACGAGCAGGTGACGCTCAACCCCCAGGAGTGGACCCTCGTCACCCGCATCAACGGCACCGACAGCATCGTCGAGATCGGGAAAGCTCTCGGAACATCATCCTTCGACGTGGCGAAAGTGCTGTACGGAATGATCACCGGCGAGCTCGTGCAGTTAAAAAAAAAAGGTGAACACGGCGAGTTCAGCGATCAGAGCGGTGAGCTAGTCGACCTGGCCACCCGCATCCGCGACATCGCCGAGCACTACCTCGGCGACTCCGGCAAGAAGACCATCGACAAGCACTACAGCCTGGCTCTCGACGCCATCCGCAGCGGCCATGGCGACGGCGCCATCCGAACCATGGTCAGCGAATTCGAGAAAACCACCTCCCTCCTCCGCGGCCTGGCCATCTCCGAACAATTGAAAGCTGAGATCACCGAGTTGTCCCCGAACGTGGTGTAAGGATCGCCTTGTGTGGCACAGGCACTCTTGCCTGTGTGTCGGCCGTCGAGGCCGACTTCTCTGTTGAATTGCAGCAGGAACGCCACGGCTCGACGCCGCGGCACACAGGCAAGAGTGCCTGTGCCACACAAGAAGCCTCACAGGAACCTGAGCGATCCGGGAACGTTGTCATCCTGAGCAAGGGACAGCGTGCGCGCTGCCACTGAGAAAAGAAACTGAGTGGGTGTCATCCCGAGCCGCAGCGAGGGATCTGGGCGGGGGCCTTAGACCCTTGGCAATCGAAAATGTTTGCGAGCACCACGATGG
>DASZZV010000429.1:0-13496 GCA_035544835.1 Thermoanaerobaculia bacterium | reverse complement strand
GCTTTCTCGATCTCTCACAAGAGGCTCGCGAGGGCATTGGACGATACATGGACGCGGTCCGCGAGGAGGCTTTCAACTTCTGACCGGATTGTGTGGCACAGGCACTCTTGCCTGTGTGCCACGGCGTCGAGCCGTGGCGTTTCTGTGAATGATCAGCGGGGAAGTCGGCCTCGACGGCCGACACACAGGCAAGAGTGCCTGTGCCACACAAAAACCTGGCTCAGTTCGTGTGCTGATGGTAATCAGCGAGCACCTTTGCCACGCAAGCCGTGACGCCCTTGGCCGCGGCAATGTGGAGAAACTCATTCGGCCCATGAGCGTTGCTGTGCGGGCCGAGTACCCCCGTGATCAGGAACTGGGCATTGGGAAACCTCTCACCGAGCATTCCCATGAAGGGAATCGATCCACCTTCGCCGAACGAACGCGCCTCGCCGCCGAAATAGATCAGAGAAGCGGCGCTCACCGATTTCTCGAGCCAGGAAGCGATCGGCGGTGTCTGCCAGCCGGACGCCCCTTTCTCCGCCTCGAACGTGACCTTTGCTCCGTATGGAGGATCAGACTCGAGCAGCTCTTTGAGCTTTCGGTCGACCATTGTGGCGTCGAGGGTGGGAGGCAACCGAACGGAGAGCTTCAGCGAAGTCCTGGGGCGAAGAACGTTTCCGCCCTGGACCAGATCGGGCATGCCATCCTGGCCGGTGTACGAGAGTGACGGTCGCCAGTTGCGATTGAGTAACAGCTCGAGCGGATCATCGGTCGTGGCACTCATTCCCGGAACGAAGGGAAATTTGCTGAAGACTTCATCCTTCAGAACCTGCGCGGCTGTTTTCAACTCAACCATGCGATTTTCGGGGACTTCGACGTACAACCACTCCGGCAGCAATTGACCTGTCTTCGCATCTTCGAGCCGGTCGAGGAGAATTCGCAGGATGCGGAAGCTGGAGGGAACAATCCCGCTGGCATCGCCGGAGTGAACGCCCTCAGTGAGCACCTCCGCGGTCAGATTGCCAACGATAGAACCGCGCAGTGACGCCGTACTCCACAGCGCTTCGTAATTGCCGCATCCGCTGTCGAGACAGATCACCAGACCGGGAGTCCCGATCCTGTCATTGAGCTTCTCGACGTAGAACGGAAGATCGACCGATCCACTTTCCTCACAGCACTCGATCAGAACGACGAGGCGTGAGTGCGGGACGCCCTGCTCCTGCATTGCCTTGATTGCCGACACGCAGGCGAAAACCGCGTAGCCGTCATCTGCCGCACCACGACCGAACAGCTTCCCATCGCGACGTACCGGGGTCCAGGGGCCGAGTCCATCTTCCCAGCCGATCATGGCCGGCTGTTTGTCGAGATGGCCATAGAGGAGAACGGTCGAATCGCTCTGTCCGGCGACTTCGAGAAAGAGCACCGGTGTGCGCCCTTCAGCCTCATGAATCTCCAGCCTGCTATTAGGGATCTGCTGCTGCTCAACCCATTGACGGACCAGTTCGATGGCCCGATTCATGTGACCGTTTTTCTTCCAGTTGGGATCGAAAAGCGGCGACTGATTCGGGATCTGAATGTACTTGCTGATCGTCGGAAGAACCTCCGACTCCCAGAACTGATCGATACCTGTTTTGGCTTTCTGTGAATCCATAGACATGACTTTGGGGGCCCTCTGAAATTCGCGCGGAAGAATAACAGATGTCAGATGGCAGAGCAGCTTCTAGCTTCTAGCTTCCTCTCAGGCTCGGCGAGCGAGAGCGGACGCACCGAGAGCACCGGAGTAATCATCGAGAATAGCGTGCTCGATCTTGATCAGCCCCTCCGGGTCGGGCCTCAGAAACCGCTGTCTGGCCGTCTCACGAATCGGTGCAACAAAGTCTTCCTTCAGCCGGGCGGCCACACCGCCGCCGATCACGATGACCTCGGGATCGAACATGTTCACCACGTTTCCAGCCAGAATGCCGAGGTAGTACTGGGCGCGAGCCACCACATCTTTCATCACCGCATCGTCGGCCTTGAGGGCTCGAGCCATCACACTGCTGGTCATGCGGGGCTTGTTCTTCTCAGTCATCATCGTGAGGACGCAACTCTCCTTGCCTCCCTCGATTGCAGCGCGGACGTCACGCTCCATTGAGGTTCTGCTGGCCAGGGCTTCCACGCAACCTCTGCGACCGCACGAGCACTGAGGCCCGTCCTGCGTGACCATCATGTGACCGATCTCGCCAGCTGCTCCGCGGAAGCCGCGATCGAGCTCGCCATCGATGATCAGACCTCCGCCGATACCCGTTCCAACCCAGATGCCGACTGCCCGCTTCGCACCCTTGGCCGCTCCGTAGGCGTGCTCGCCGAGGATCGCCACCTGCACGTCGTTTCCGAGAGCCAGATCCTTATTGATTCGCTTCTTGAGAATCTTCCCGATTGGCACGTTCAGCCATCCGAGGTTCGGCGCCTTGACGACCATTTTGTTTTTGTTGTCGACCGCGCCGGGAGCTCCCAGACCGACTGACTCAATTTTGGAGATCTTCACCGAAGCGTCTTTCGCCGCCAGCAGAATCTGGTCGGCAATGGTGTTGATCGTGTCCTCAGCAGGAGCCTTGGGGGTCGTCGCACAATAGGAGCTTCCGAGTACCTTGCCCTTCTCATTGGCGATGACCGCAATCATGCTCGTGCCACCGAGATCGACCCCGGCATACAGTTTTCCCCTCGACATCACAGCCTCCCTTTCGACGGATCGGTTTTGTTCGCAGTAGCTTATCACGCGAGCTTTTAGCTTTTAGCTTCTAGCTTTTAGCTTCTAGCTTTAAGCTAGAAGCTGCCTCTTTCCTACCTCCGCCACTCATCGATCAGACTGGCGATCAGTCCCGTCCAGCCGGTCTGATGGTTCGCACCGAGTCCTTCGCCCGTATCCCCATGAAAATACTCGTAAAAGAGCAGCAGGTCTTTCCAATGAGGATCGTTGGCAAAACGGTCGCTGCGACGGGTGCCGGGAGGTCCCTGCATCGGCCGGTATCCGTTCTTCTTAGGCACGAAAATCTTGATCATGCGCTCGGCGAGGTCACGACCGAGTCCGGAAAGGGTGACGTGTTCCAGCTTTCCATCCTGCTCGACCATGACATTGACGCCACCGCCGAAACCCTTCTCCAGCTTACGAAGCGACTCGACCATGAGAAACGACGTCGGAAACCAGATCGGTCCCCGCCAGTTGCTGTTGCCGCCTTTGAGCTTGCTGATGGCCTCGGCCGGCTCATAGCGGACGTCGGCGTGACCGAAGTGGAAGGGATGCTCTTCGTGAAACTTGCTGAGGCTTCGCATTCCGTATGGTGAAAGGAACTCGGCAGGATCGACGACTCGGGCCAGGAGACGTTCGAGTTGATCGCGGTCGACGACGGCCAGCACGTAAGTGGTCTGCCCATTCAGGACCACCTTCGAGACACTCCTCTCCACGAGGTCCTTCCGGTTCTCGAGAAACCATTTCATATTCTCGCGGAAGATCGGGAAGGGCTTGATCCATTCGTCTTCGATTCGCTCGATTGCGTACAGCGGAATGAGCCCGACCAGCGACCGCACGCGGAAGGGTATGGTCGTGTTGTTGGGGAAGCGGAGGAGATCGTAAAAGAAACCATCCTCCTCATCCCAGAGGGTGCGGTCACCGCGCTTCAATTTCATGGCCGCGCCGACGTAGACGTAGTGCTCGAAGAACTTGGTGGCCAGTCCTTCATAGACGGGATTGGTATGCGCCAGCTCCAGAGCGATGCGCATCATGACGAGACAGAACATACCCATCCAGCCGGTGGCGTCGCTCTGCTCGAGAACGACGCCTGGTGGAAGCTCCTCGCTGCGATCGATGACCGTGATATTGTCGAGCCCGAGGAAGCCACCTTCGAAGACGTTGTTGCCGGCGGGATCGACCTTGTTCACCCACCAGGTGAAGTTGATCAACAGCTTGTGAAAACACTTCTCCAGGAAGGATCGGTCGGCGTGCTTCCACCCGATCCTCTCCATGTTGTAGACGCGCCAGATGGCCCAGGCCTGCACGGGAGGATTGAGATCGGAGAACTCCCATTCATAAGCCGGAATCTGTCCATTGGGATGCTGGAACTGCTCGAATAGCATGAGCCAGAGCTGTTCTTTGGCAAACTCCGGATCGATCAGGGCGAACGGGACGCAGTGGAAAGCGAGATCCCAGGCCGCGAACCAGGGATACTCCCACTTGTCGGGCATCGACAAAACCCGCATGGAATTCAGATGACGCCAGTGGCGATTCCGCGCCGTCTTCCGTTCCTGCGGCGGTGGATTGTTCGGGTCATCACCCTCCAGCCAGCGCTCCACGTCGAAAAGGTAGTTCTGCTTGCTCCACAACATGCCGGCGAATGCCTGGCGCTGCACCGACTTTTCAGCCTCGGAGGCCTTGGGAGGATGAACCGATGCGTAAAACTCGTCGGTCTCCCGGCGGCGTTTGGCGATGGTGTCATCCACCGAGGCAATGCTCCCTTTCGAATCGCCGTTTACCGGAGAGAGGCGCATGCGAAGCACCGCCGACTCGCCGGGAGCGACCATGGTGCGCTGACGAGCGCAGGCTCGCGTACCTTTCATTTCAGGATTTGTGGCGTTGGTGTCGCCCCAAACCACCCGTCGGTGGAAAGCGTCTTTCACATAGGTGCTCTTCGATTGCGCCCCTGGTCCGTACACGCGCGGTGCGTTGGTTTCGTTGTCGGTGAAAAAGAAGTCGACCCCATCGGAAAGCTCGAGCTTGTGGGCCCCGAGTCGCGTGTCGGCCAGAAGGCCAGGCAGTGGAGGCGCCTTCGAGTCATCCGCGATCAGAGCGATCGAGCCGTTCGCCCCTTTCTCTGCGTAGATGACCGGCGTCTCGCGATTCTCTCCGTCCCAGGCCCACACATTTCTAAACCAGAGATGCGGCAACAGATGAATCGCCGCTGCCTCCGGGCCTCGATTGTGAGCGGTAACGCGGATAGCCAGTGTCTCCGGCGTTTCCTTGGCGATCTCGATCTCGATGTCGAAATATTTGTTGTCGTCGAAGATTCCGGTGTCGATCAACTCGAACTCAGGTCCCTTGCCTTCCCGCTTCCGGTTCTCCTCGATCAACGCTGCATAGGGGTACTCATGCTGGGGATACTTGTAGAGCAATCGCTGATAGGCGTGAGAGGGAGATGCGTCGACGTAGAAGTAGTACTCCTTGACGTCCTCCCCGTGATTTCCTTCGGACGGGATCAGGCCGAAGTAGCGCTCTTTGAGAATGGGATCGCTCTCGTTCCAGAAGGCCATGGAAAAGCAGAGGATCTGATAGCGATCGCAGAACCCGGCGATGCCGTCCTCGCCCCAGCGATAGGCCTTCGAGCGAGCAAGGTCATGCGGAAGATTGCCCCAGGCGTCCCCGCTGGCGCTGTAGTCTTCGCGAACGGTTCCCCAGGAACGATCTGATAGATAAGGTCCCCAGCGGCGCCAGCGAAGCTGGTCCCCTCCGGTAATACGCAAACGTTCGGCGTTCTGTTCACTCATGGTCGCTGCACTCCGATCTTGAAAGCGAAACTCTATGGGTGATCCCACCACTTCGACAGACGTTTTTCCGGAAGCGGCGGGATCTGAGACTCAACTGCGTAATGCGAGGTGTCATTGAAGAGCGTAAGACGAGGGCGCGTCGTGTCTTTGAAGTCGATGACGTTCAATGCCGCCGGGCTCTGATCCAGACGATCGCGGTAACGGCGAGCGTCGAAGCCCAGCAACATGCTGAGAAGGAGGCGAATGGTCGCTTTGTGCGACACGACGATGACCTGCGACTCAGCGTTGGCGACCACGATGTCGAGCAGCGCCGGTAGAGCCCGTGCCGTGACGGCCAGCCCGGTCTCCCCACCATCGGGAGCGAAGGTTAAGGGATCATTTTCCCAGGTCCTGTATTCCTCCGGGAACTTCTCCTCTACCTCAGTGCGGCTCATCCCCTCCCAGTGGCCGTGGGCGATCTCGCGCAGACCAGTTTCGGCGATTGGCTCGAGCCCGTGGGACTCGGCCAGAATTCCGGCTGTCGCCAGCGTGCGGCGCAACGGACTGGCGTAGACGGCACGAATTGGCATCGAGCTGAGACGGGCACCAAGCCTACGCGCCTGGTCACGACCCGTTTCGGAAAGATCGATGTCCGTTTCTCCGGCGAACCGATCCTCAGCCGAAAGCTGAGTCGCTCCGTGACGAATCAAGAAAACACGAGTTGTCATCAGTCGTTTGGGACGATCGTATCGTAGCAGACCGACGAGAAAACGAAACAGATAGAGATTTCACCGACCACCGGGATCGTGAAAGACCTCAGCACCTCGATTCAGCAACGATCCGCCGATGATTTACACTGCGGCCGTGTCGCAATTCGATCGCCGTCGCGCTGAACGGGTCATCCTCACCTTCCCGCTTCCGGCCAGGATTGAGAGGCAGTCTGTCTCCATTCACGAGATCGGTCTCGTCGGCAGTCGCATCGAGCACAATCAGGCCCTCATTCTCGACACCTCTGTGATCCTGAGCTTTCTCTGGGACGAGGAGAAACTCGAGATCCCCGCACGTGTGGCCCGTTGTGAGTTGCAGCCACTTCTCAGCGAACGGGCCAGCAAGTTGATCTACCACAGCGGGCTCGAGTTCACCGAAGAGGCAGGTCGCCCGGCGAACATGCTTCACCGGATGATCCTCTCATTCGTTACCCGAGCGATCGAGGAACTGAAGAGAAACGCGCGTGGAGGGGCTGAGCTCTCCGCGATTCCCTTTCTGAAACTCGACCCGTTGGATCGCAAGCGTATTGGGACGACAACGCAAACATCTGACAAGGTTTATCTTCGCTGCCGCTTCTGGGATGGCAAATGGGAGAAGACCGAGTCGTTGAATCCCCGTCAACCCCCCGACGGTTTCACGGTCCTGTCGAACCACCCGGAGGCAGAGTTGGAGCTTCTCTGCCAGACCTACCAAGCCTCCGACGAACCGATGAGGAAGATGCTGCGGGTCTGTTCCGAGCTCAGCCTCCGCGGCTAGCGGAGCTCGGTGCCGGACGCCCGAGTCCGTGCACTTGGGTCAGAATCCTCTGCGTTGTTCAATGCCTGACCCTGGCGATCCTCCAAAATCGGTACATTCTTGACCCGGCTAAGATGAAGTGCTCTCATTCTAAAGCACTTAACTCATATTTTTTCATGGCAGCGCCCGTGCTATGCAATAAGTCCGATATTCAATAAATTGAAACTATGAGAAGGATGCTTTTACTGATGACTCTTCGCTTACGGTTCTCCGTGATGCTCCTGGCCCTTCTTTTCTCAGCTTTTTCCCTGCTCGCCTCGGATCTCAATTACGAGGACTGCCACTCTGGATTCGCCGCCTACCTCGCGGCAAGCCCATACATCCTGAATCCTGCCTCGACCGGCCGTGCCGAAACGAAGATCGTCGTCGTCTTCGAGCATGCAGGGGGAAAGACATATGGCGCTGTGCCGTACCGGATGGAGATCCTCTCGGCTGCAACTGGACGCGTGGTTTACGCACGGGACGGTGGTAGCGATCTCGAGCTCGGCACGCCTCTGGAGGCGACTTTCCGCTGGGAAGGAGTCGATCAGAAAGGGCGGCCTGTTCCCGACGGCGAATATCGGATTCGAATGACCTCGCAGCTCTTTATCGGCGAGCGCTGGGCATCGCGCCCAACATTCATCCCCAACTTCACCGAGAACGAGAACGGTTCACTCGACGGATCGGGCGACACGATTTTCAATTCGAGAGGATCCGAGATTCGCGTGGTGGTCGATCGGGCCGGCAAGTTTGATGGCCTATTCTCCTCAACCTCGAAGGTGGGAGCGCAGGTGCAACGTGCATCTCTCGATCCGAGCTTTCCCTACAACTTCTTCTTCGGTACTACGCACGCGCACTCGAACTGGAGTGACGGTGGTATGCCGGTCACTGACTGCGCATCGGGTCGTTACGGATACGCCGGCGGTGCTCAACCGGTCGATGCCTTCAATTATGCGAAGACGACCGGAGGGCTCGATTACATCGCCGTGGTCGAGCACAACCATCTGATGGCAGAAGCCTGCGCCGGATGTACCGATGCGCAGGTTCTCTCCAGATACGCCGCAGGATTCCAGGCCGCACAGACAGCAACCGTGGCCGGCTCCTTCGTCGGACTTTTCGGCATGGAATGGGGAGTGATCAGCGGCGGTGGTCACATCAACGTGTACAACCAGAGCAAGCTCATCGCATGGACCGGGGAGCCAGCGGACGTGCTGGTCACGAAATCGGTATACAGCGAGCTCTATACGGCGATGAAGAACAATCAGGGGACTCTCGGGTCCTACGGCAGTTTCTGCCACCCGAACTCGACTGACTACAACAGCTACGCCCGCACCGCCGATGGCGACGCAGTCGTCCGCGGCCTGGCGATCATTTCCGGTCCCGCTTTCAGCACGTCCACGACACTCACGCCCGGCGGTTCCACCTACGTCGATCAGTACAACCGCGCCCTGTCCTTCGGCTGGAAAGTAGCCCCCGAAGCACATCAGGACAATCACTGTCAGACCTATGGAACATCCACGCCGAACAGAACGGTAGTCGTCGTCCCGACGACAACCACCTTCAATCAGCAGAGCCTCATGGCCGCATATAACGGGCGTCACTTCTTCGCCTCACAGGACCGCGACGCGCAACTCGTCTACCGCACCTCCGATGGCGCGCATGTCATGGGAGACCTCTTCAACGCCTCGGCCGCGGTCGGAATCACCGTTGGTGTCTTCGATCCGGCCAGCGAAGGTGTTCAGAAGATCGAGATCTGGTCGGGGAAAGTCGGAACACAGGCAGCTCCGGGAGCGGCTGCTGCCGTGGAAGCTTCGAACCTTTCTGCCACGACTCTCACCGCCTCGCTTGCTCCACGAACAGTTGGTGAGGAGTGGTACTACTACACGATCGCGACGCAGGCCGACGGCGACAACATCTGGTCAGCCCCGATATGGATCACATGGGGCTCAGGCGGTGGATGCACGTTGCCGACAGCACCTTCGCTCTCCTCTCCAGCTGCTGGAGCGACCAATGTGGCCATCTCGACGAGCCTTTCCTGGGCAGCGGTCAGCGGGGCAACCTCATACGACGTTTACTTCGCTGCTGGATCAACGCCTGCCTTCTACCAGAACGCCACCGGTACATCTGTGGCCGTGAGCGGTCTGCAGAACAGCGCCACCTACTCCTGGTATGTCGTGGCGAAGAACAGCTGCGGCGCGAGCCCGGCGGCGGCAACGCGATCGTTTACCACCGTCGCCGCGTCAACCGGAACACCGACCATCACCTGCGGTCAGAGCATCAGCGGCTCGCTGGCCACGACCGACCCGAAGTCGACGGTCAGGACGACCAGTTACGCCGATACCTACAACTTCAGCGGAACGTCAGGCTCGACGGTGACGATAACCTTGACCTCGACAGCTTTTGACACGTACGCCGTTCTCAAGAACGCAGCGGGAACCGTTCTGGCGCAGGATGACGATGGTAACGGTGGGACGAACTCGAAGATCGTCTTCACGCTCACCGCCTCGGGTACGTATTCGATCGAGGCAACCTCCTATGCCGCGTCGACCACAGGCGCATACACCATCACACTGGCCTGCTCGACGCCGAGCACGGTCGTGACCGTACTCAGCGAAGGAGCGGAGAGCGGGGCAACCGGCTGGACGTTTGCTGCGAACACCGGGTCAGGATGGTCGAACGAGACTTCGACCGACTCTCACACCGGCTCGCATCGTTTCCGGACCAATGCCGCCTATACGACGTACGTCAACAACGCCGATTGGAGTGTGACCTCGCCCGCGTTCAGTCTCTCCGGAAAGACCGCCGCGACACTGACCTACTACTACAAGTTCTCGACGGAATCGGCGTACGACTTCTTCATCGTAGAGGTCTCCAAAGATGGCGGGACGACCTGGACGCAGCTCTCGAAGTCGTCTGGCAAATCGACCGGCTACTCCGCCTGGGCCACGCAGGCATCCGTCAGCCTCACGCCCTATGCCGGCAACGCCAGCTGCAAGGTCCGCTTCCGGCTGACGTCCGATACGTCTGTAGCCGACTGGGGCGCAGCCGTGGACGACATTGTCATCACCGCTCAGTAAATCCAATTTCTCATCCATAAGGAAAGCCGGAGCGTTCGCGCTCCGGCTTTTTTCTTTGTCCCGGATCTTGGGGCCGTTAGGCTCTTGGCGCACCCCCAAGGGGAGCGGGCGCCTCGCCCGCTCTTCGAGCGAATGCTCGAAGAATTGGCGTGTCGTTCATGCAGAGCGGGCGAGGCGCCCGCTCCCCTCGGGGATGCGGCAGAATCCTCAGCCGGAATTGACGCCGCCCTCTGCGGACACTACGATCACCCGCCCATGAAAGTAAAAAACAGTAACAAGAAGAAACCGGCAGGATCGCCTCGGCCGCGCACGATTGGTTTTCTCGGCGGCGGGAACATGGCCGAGGCACTGGTGCGCGGTCTACTGAAGGGGGAGGACTGCGATCCGACCACCATCCGCGTCTCGGCCCCGCGATTGGAGCGGCGGGAGGAGCTCTCGGCGAAATACGGCGTTCGGACCGAGGCGAGTAATGCTGATCTTCTGGAGGGGCTGGACATTCTGATCCTCTCGGTCAAGCCGCAGATCATGCAGCGGGTACTGCAGGAGATCGGAGAGCGCGTGGCCGTGAACACGCTCGTCATCTCGATCGCCGCCGGGATTCCGATTGCGGCGATCGAGTCAGCGCTTGCTCCCGGCGTGCACGTTGTGCGGGCCATGCCCAACACTCCTGCCCTCGTCGACGCTGGTGCAACCGCCCTTGCTCGTGGCGGTCACGCCAGCGACGACGACATCAACGTCGCCAAAGAGATCTTCGACGCGGTGGGATTGACAGTCATCCTTGACGAAGGTCTCATGGACGCGGTCACGGGACTCTCCGGGTCGGGACCCGCGTACGTGTTTCTGATCCTCGAAGCACTGAGCGACGCTGGCGTGAAAGTCGGATTGTCGCGACGCACTTCACAGCTGCTGGCCGCTCAGACTCTGTTTGGATCGGCCAAGCTCGTCCTGGAGACGGGAGAGCACCCCGGACTTTTGAAGGACATGGTCACGTCGCCCGGTGGGACGGCAATCACAGGACTGCATACCCTCGAGCACGGCGGTGTGCGGACAACTCTGATCGACGCCGTTGAAGCAGCGACACGCAGATCGAAGGAGTTGGGTAAATCGCTGGGAGTGAAGTGAGTGATCTGTTTCATCCGAGTCACCGAGTTCTCCGGGCTCTGAGTTTCATAAGGAAACCCTGGCGCGCACTCTCCCTTCTCCCCGGCGGGGAGAAGGTCGCGCCGCAGCGCGGGATGAGGGGCGTGACGGTCTCGCGATCACGTAGGAGGGCACGACAACGCGGGTTGTTGTTCCTTCGTCTTGGACGCTAAAGCAGCGTCGGCGTTCGGCCCCTCACCCGCCGCTGCGGCGCCACCCTCTCCCCGCCGGGGAGAGGGAAGAGTTCACACCCAGCTCTGCGCCAAAAAACTCAGCTGAGTCGGTGTCGTTCAATTCACCACATTCGGCATGGCCAGCGAGAAGGGCTCGATCTGCGCCTCGAACGACTCGCCGCCGAACGTCTGCATTTTGTAGGAGCCATGCATCGTTCCCATCGAGGTCTTCAAGGGACAGAAGCTCGTGTACTCAAATTTCTCGCCCGGCGCGAGTACCGGTTGCTCGCCGATCACGCCGGGCCCCTCGACCCGCTCCACGTCGCCGTTTGAATCGGTAATGATCCATACCCGACTGATCAGTTGCACGGTCTCATTGCCTGCGTTGGAAATGTGAACGTGGTAAGCGAAGAAGTAGTAGTTGTCGGCCGGAGCGCTTCGTTCCTCAACATAAATGCTCTCGACCTGCACTCGGACGCCTCGGGTTGTCGTATCACTCACCGGCGTATTGTAACGGCAGGGCCGAATTGAAAATTGAAAATTGAAAATTGAAAAAGTAAGAAACCTGCGGCTCCCTCTTTTCAATTTACAATTTACAATTTTCAATTCGCAGCTTCTGGGCCGCGTGTATCCCCGCCAGCCTGCCGGAGGTCCAGGCCCACTGAAAGTTGAAGCCGCCGATCCGGCCGTCGACATCCATGATCTCGCCACAGAGAAAAAGCCCGGGGCGGGCGCGTGACTCCATCGTCGCGCTATCGACCTCCTGCAGCGGCACTCCGCCTGCCGTTACTTCCGCGTAGTCGAAGCCGCGATCTCCTGTGACCGGAATCATCAGGGATGTGAGGACCCGAACGAGCTGGTCACGGGCCGCTCTGGTGAGCTGACCAAGGCGTTGGTCGGGCTCCATATCGGTCTCATGAGTAATGACATTTCTACCGAAGCGATCGCTCGTGAAGAAGGAAGCCACTCCGGCTACAGTCTGTCGGGGGTGACTTACCGCGGCACCCGTAATCATCTGCTCGAGCTCCTCTGCAGTCATCTTCGCGAGGCTTACTTCCAGCCTCGCCGGCAGGCCCGACTGATGGGCCTGAATCCAGTGACGGCTGATATCGAGAATGAGTGGTCCGCTCAAACCGAAGTGCGTGAGCAGCATGCTTCCCCTTCTTCTGGCCATCACCTTTCCCCTGCCATTCGTGACTCGCGCCTCCGCCTCCAGCGAGACTCCACTCAACTCTGTCAACCAGTGCTGAGGTGGGAGAAGAAGAGGTACGAGAGCTGGAAAGAGAGGGGTGATGGAATGCCCGAGCGACTCAGCAAGAAGATACGAAGAGCCGTCACTTCCCGTCTTCGGAACGCTGCGACCTCCCGCGGCGATTACAACGGTCCGACTTCGAATCGATCCTCTGGACGTCGTGACGACGAACTCCTCGCCATCCACTTCAATCCGTTCCGCCTTCGCCCCCGTCACGAGCTCGACCCCGGAGTCATGGCTGGCCTGCAACAGAGCCTCGAGTACCGTACGAGCCCGATCGGTCACAGGAAAAAGCTTACCGGTCTCTTCTCGTTTGAGAGCGACGCCTAGCTCCGCGAAGAAGGCCACAGTCTGCTGGACGGTAAAACTCCGCAGCACCTTGGCCAGTTGATTCCGATTGCTGGCGTTGAAGTCGTCGGGGGTGACCACTTCGTGCGTGACATTACATCGACCGCCGCCGGCGATGAGGATCTTCGCTCCCAGCTTCGCGGCGCTATCGACTGCGATGACTCGCGGCTGACGATGGAGCGCGGCGGCGGTTCGGGCGGCGAAGATCGCCGCCATCAATCCCGCCGCCCCTGCTCCGATTACCGTTACAGCAGCTTCCTCATGCACCCGAGGAGTTTACAAAACGCCCGGGGAAAATCGAGGTGAGAGTGTCATCCCTCGCTGCGGCTGCCAAATAAACTCCAATGTTTGCGCAGGTTTCCCGAGCTTGTCATCCTGAGCGATTGACCGCGGAGCGCGGCGTCTGAGTGAAAGAAACCAGGGTGTCATCCCGAGCGTCGAGCGAGGGATCTGGGAGGGGGCCTTGCGGTGTGGAGTCTTGGAGCT
>DASZZV010000428.1:0-9936 GCA_035544835.1 Thermoanaerobaculia bacterium | reverse complement strand
TCGAGGCATCCGGTGGCGGCTTTCGCCCCTGCCGGGGCTCGGTGAAACTTCAAGCAAATGATTGATTCGTGACGTCTTCCAGTGGTTCGCTTCGCTCACCACTGGCTACCAGCTCTGCGGCCCTCCGGGCCTCACACACCGACACACCGGGCTCCGCCCGGTGCGCCCCTCTCCCCGAGGGAGAGGGGTTGCTCGCTTACGGCGTCGTGTCTTTTCAAATTTTTCAATTTTCAATTTTCAATTTTCAATTCCGCCTCGGCCCGCCCCCTGCCGAAAGTCATGGACCTCCCACCGGACCTCCGGCACATGTGCCGAGCTCCCAAGCCACTTAGATTGCTGGTCAAGGAGATGTTCATGACACAAAGCTCATTACTGCGGGTTCGCGACATCGCGAAGACCTATCGGATGGGAAGCGTCCGGGTTCCGGCGCTTCATGATGTCGACGTCGACATTCATCGCGGCGACTTCGTGGCTCTGGCCGGCCCCTCCGGGAGCGGGAAGACCACACTGTTGAATCTCATCGGCTGCATCGACAAGCCCGACCGTGGATCGGTGACCATCGATGACGTCGACGTCACGGCGGTCCCGCTCCACCGTCTGGCAACGCTTCGACGCGAGACCCTCGGTTTTATCTTTCAGAGCTTCAACCTCGTACCGGTGCTGACGGCTTTTGAGAACGTGGAGTATCCGCTGCTGCTCCGCAAGGTCGGACGTCGCGAGCGGCGCCAGCGCGTCGAGCAGTGGCTCGACCGCGTTGGCCTCACGGCGCAGAGCAGACAGCGGCCCGACCAGATGTCGGGAGGCCAGCGGCAGCGTGTGGCCATCGCCAGGGCCATGGTGGGGGAGCCCAAGCTGGTCCTCGCTGACGAGCCGACCGCCAACCTCGATTCCGAGACCGGGGCGCGGATCCTCGATCTTCTGGCCGATATCAACACGACCAGTTCCTGCACCTTCGTTTTCGCGACTCACGATCCCTCGCTGATCGCCCGGGCACGACGCCAGATCCAGATCCAAGACGGCCGAGTCGTTTCCGATCACCCCAACTTGCAGTCGATCCGGGCCGCTGTTTAAAGCGCCCGTCAGGAGATGTCGATGTTCATCATGGTCGCCCTTCGCAACGTATTCAGAAACAGCCGCCGCTCCGCTATGACGCTGCTCGTCATCGCCTTCGGCGCCGTCGCTCTCATCCTGTTCGGCGGCTACAAGGCCGTGACTTTCCGCAACCTGCGCGAGAGCACAATCCGCGGCCGCCTCGGACATCTACAGATCTTCCGCGCCGGATTTGCGAAGGCGGAGAGCCCGAAGCCTCTCGAGTTCGGTCTCGAGAACGCCGCCGAAATCCGTCAGGCCATCGAGCGCGATCCCCGCGTAATGATGACCACGACTCAGCTCACGCTGATGGGCCTCGTCAGCAATGGCGACAAGTCCGAGACCTTCATGGCCACCGGCGTCGAGCCGTCGAAAACGCGGGCCATGCGGGGGCAGACCCTCGTCGCCGGCAAGGACCTCCCCGACGGTGAGATGGATGCCGTTTTGCTCGGGCGCGGTCTCGCCACATCAATGCACGCAAAACCCGGTGATTACCTCACCATCATGACGACCACCGTCAGCGGATCACTCAACGCCATGGATGTTCGCGTGGCTGGCATCTTCTCCAGCGGTGTCAAAGAGTACGACGATCGAGCGATCCGGATGCCGATTGACGGCGCGCAATCGCTTCTGCAGACCAGGAAGGTCGAGAAGCTGCTGGTCTTTCTGAAGGAGACCGACGATACCGCGGCGGTGCAGCGTGATCTAGGGAAGCTCTTTACCGCGCACCACTGGCAGCTGGAATCGAAGGATTGGTCGGAGCTGGCCACCTTCTATCACCAGGTCGTCCTTCTCTATAACGGCATCTTCGGCTTTCTCGGCATGGTCGTCTTCGGCATCGTCATCTTCAGCGTGGCCAACACCATGATGATGTCGATCTTTGAGCGCATCCGGGAGATCGGAACACTCATGGCCATTGGCACCACGAGATGGCGGGTCTGGCGGATGTTCCTGGTCGAGGGGCTGATCATCGGCCTGGTCGGCGGTGTGCTCGGACTCACCATTGGCGCGATGCTGGCGCAACTGATCAATCACGGCAACGTGATGTTGCCTCCGCCCCCGGGCTACACGGTCGGATATCGTCTTCAGATTCTTCTCCAACCGGCCGTGCTCATCACCTCCCTGATGATCTCCATCGTCACGGCAACGCTCTCTTCCCTCCTTCCGGCGCTGCGGGCTTCGCGACTCAAGATCGTCGACGCCCTCGGCCACATCTGAGGTGTATCGATGAAACGAATGCTGGTTCTGGCGACGATGGTCGCCTCCCTATCGCTGTCTCTGTACGCTGACGACGCCGCCGCGATTCTGCGGCGCGTCGATCAGAACAGGAACCCGCTGAACAGCTTCTCGGTCGATGTCGAGCTGACCAGTCTGAGCGGAGCAAAGTCGCAGACCTCGCGCTTTCGTGTCCTCGGGAAGGACGCCGACAAAAGCCTCGTGGAGTTCACCGCGCCGGAGGGCGAGAAGGGAAAATTCCTCCTGATGCTGCGTGACGGGATGTGGATCTATCTTCCCTCGGCCAGTCGCCCGATTCGCATCTCCCCGCTGCAGCGTCTGATGGGCCAGGCTTCGAACGGCGATGTTGCGCGAACCGCCTTCACCGTTGATTACACACCAGTGTCTGTCACCGAGGAGGTCCTGGATGGTGTTCCTGCGTGGGTGCTCGATCTGAAGGCGAAGAGCTCCGGAATCGCCTACGACCGAGTACGGCTGTGGGTGAACCGCGCCTCGAGCGAGCCTCTCCGCGCCGACTTTTACGTCGCCTCCGGGAAGTTGATCAAGCGGGCTCTCTATCGTGAGTACGGGCAGATGAGCGGCCGACGGATGCTGACTCTGGTCGAGATCGATGACCTGATTCGTCCCGGCGAGCGGACCCTCATGCGCTACTCCAACCTGTCGGCGCGCGACAACGCCGACAAGCTCTTCACGCGGGACAGTCTCGGCAAATGGTGATCGGTCGAACCATTGCGGTGGTCGGGGCGGCCGTCGGACTGGTCGTCGCTCTGGGCGGCTCGGCGACGCCGGCCCATGCCAACAATGAAGGATTCCGCATCTTCGGCTCGGCCGGTGCCGAGTCGCTGCTGACTCCGGCCAACGAGCGTTCCTCTCTCAATCCGGGAAACGTTGGCGGTGTTCACTATCGGACCGCCAGTGGCGATGCCTCGATATTCATGGAGCAGGTTCCGAAGAGTAGGAAGTGGAAGGCGCGGATCAAGGTCCGGACGGATGGTACCGAGCGAGCCGGGAGCCGGGTGGAAGTGGGGGAGGCGTTGTTGCAGCGAAGCGTGACGTCGTGGCTCGACCTCTCCGCCGGCCGCATCATTGATAGATGGGGAACCGGATACGCATGGAACCCGACCGGGTTCGTCAGTCCGCGGAAAAATCCTTCCGATCCATCCGACCGCCGCTCTTCCAACCGCGGCCTCGACATGGTTCGTGCCGACCTCTTCGTAAAGGGTACGAACATTTCTCTTTACGGTCTGCGAGGCGGCGCCACGGCCGCGCGCGCCTACCGATTGGTTCGCGGTACCGACATTTCGCTCCATCTGTTTCACAACGAGAGAGGGACGCGTGCAGGAGTGAGTGTGGCCAGAGTCTTCGGTGACGCTCTCGAGCTTCACGGCGAGGTGGCGCGAAGCGACTCTGCGTCGACGGAACGTGATGGAGCAGTCGTGTCGGCAGTGGCAGGCGGACAGTTCACGTTTCGGAACGGCACCAACATGGTCGTCGAGGTTTTCCACAGCGGCGAGGGGCTGAGCCCGGCGGAGTGGGAGCAGTTCCAGAACGTAGCGACGAAGAACGACGCCGCATCGCTCCTGGCCGCCAACCATTCCTATCAGCCCTTGAAAATGGGACGTGAGTACGCCTTTGTGAGACTGGCCATTCCGCAAGGCGGGACCGGAATCGATTGGGAGGTCGTTTCCATCATCAACCTTGGCGACGGCTCGGGCCTCGTTCGCGGGATGGCCACTCTGAAACTCCGGCAGAGCGTCAGCGCATACCTCATCGACACCGAGTTCTTCGGAGGGACCGGTAGCGAGCTGTCCTACATTCAGGTTCGTCGCGCTACGACGATCGGAGTGCGGTTGTGGTTCTGAGCTCTGGTACCTTGAGGTCGATGTCTACGCTCGTGGAGCAGCTTCTTGTGTGGCACAGGCACTCTTGCCTGTGTGTCGGCCGTCGAGGCCGACTTCCCCTTAACGTATTCACAGAAACTCCACGGCTCGACGCCGTGGCACACAGGCAAGAGTGCCTGTGCCACACAAAAGGCTGCAGCTTTCGCTGCTTCTCCACACGGTGCAGTTCTCGCTGTGGACCGTTTCTTGTGTGGCACAGGCACTCTTGCCTGTGTGTCGGCCGTCGAGGCCGACTTCCCTGTTACGTATTCACAGAAAGGCCACGGCTCAACCCCGCGGCGCACAGGACTCCTGTGCCACACAACTTAGGGACATCGAATGCGTAACCTCAGACTCCTCGGTTATTTGACCTGGGCGCTCGTCGCCATCCCCACGCTCCGCAGCGAGCTCCATGCAGGCGGGGTATCGCCGCGGTTTTGGCTTGGGGCCTCTACGCTGCTCGGGTTCTGCGTCCTGTTCTGGGTCGCCACCTGGTCGAGCCTCGGGAAATCGGCCCGTATCCTCGTCGTGAGCGCCGAGTCTGCTGTGGCGCTTCTCTCGGTCTTTCTGCACCCCAACGGCTTCGTTCCCGTACTCCTCGTCATCGTAGCGGTTCAGCTCGGACATCTGTCATTTGCTCAATCGATCCCGGTCCTTGCGGCGCAGAGCGTTGCCCTGGCTCTGGTCTATCTGCGAACCGATTCCGATTCCTTCGTGCTGATCACCCTTGCTTATGTCGCCTTTCAGCTCTTGGCGCTACTCACGACGCACTCGGCCATCAGCGAAACAGCGGCCCGACAGGAACTGGCCGCCGCCAACGCCGAGCTGCGCGTCACCAGCGGTCTTCTCGAAATGAGCAGCCGGACCTCGGAACGACTGCGTATCGCCCGCGATCTGCACGATCTGCTCGGTCACCATCTCACCGCGTTGAGCCTCAACCTCGAAGTGGCCAGTCATCAGGCTGAAGGTGAGGCGCTACGATCGATCGAGCGCAGCAAGTCGATTACCAAGCTGCTGCTCAGCGATGTCAGGGAAGTGGTGGGAAGTCTTCGCGAGGATGAGCCACTCGATCTGGCCTCGGCGCTTCAGTCGGTGCGCGATGTCATCGTATCGCCGGTGATGCACCTCGACATCGCTGCTGGAATGGCCGTAACCGATCCGAAGCTCGCGCAGACGGTGTTGCGGGCCGTGCAGGAAATCGTCACCAACGCCGTGAGACATTCCGAGGCACGCAATCTCTGGATCACGCTCGAGGTACGCGATCAACGACTGAAGCTGGGAGCTCGCGATGATGGCAACGGTACCGACGATCTTCGTTTTGGAAACGGACTGCGCGGCATCCAGGAGCGTGTAGCTGAGGCGGGGGGCGAACTGGAGGTGAGCTCCACGCGGGGGAAAGGGCTCTCGATGAAAATTCAGCTCCCGCTTCATGAGGAGCCGGCGTGATCCGAATCGGCCTGGTCGAGGATCAAATGATCGTGCGGCAGGGTCTTCGCAGCCTGCTCGGACTCTCGGCCGATTTCGAGGTCGTGGCTGAGGCCAGTGATGGCGAGGAAGCGCTGGAGATGATCGCCAGGGAGAAGCCAGACGTCGTTCTTCTCGATCTGCGCATGCCACGTCTCGACGGGCTCGGTGTCCTCAAGGAGATGCGGGCGCGGGACACGATGCGACCGACGCTGATCCTGACGACGTTTGACGATGACGCCATGCTCTTCGAGGCCGTTCGCGCCGGAGCGCGCGGATGGCTGTTGAAGGATGTGTCGCTAGAGCGCCTCAGCGGGGCCATACGAACCGTCGCCGGCGGCGGCACCTGCATCGAGCCGGTGATCACAGAACGGATCATGCGGGCGCTGGAGCGGAGTGATGTCGCTTTCGATTCCGCCTCGTTGCCTGAGCCCCTGACCGATCGCGAGCGAACTATCCTTCGCCTGCTGGCGGGGGGGTACAGCAATCACGAGATCAGCAGTCTGCTGCACATATCAGAGGGAACGGTGAAGAACCACATCTCCAGCGTCCTCTCGAAGTTGGGAGTTCGCGACCGGACCAGGGCCGTGCTGAAGGCAATCGATATCGGTCTTCTGTGATTCCCGAGGCTTAGTCGGCCACGACACGAACATAGCGAATGTTGGGTCGCTATTAGGACTCAGATGGGTCATTCTGACGAATTGAGCGCGGTGCACGGCGTAAAATGAGGGCGATGACTGACGACGAGCTGAAACCCCTGTTTGACGCGCTGCGGCAAGATAACGCCGCGGCGCAAGCGGAAACGCGCCGCGATTTCCGCGAGACCGCGGACCGACTCGCGGCGGAGAACGCTGCGACGCGGCAAGAGAACGCTGCGATGCACGCGGAGACGCGCCGCCACTTCGATGTAGCCGTCGAGCGGCTTGAAAAGCGTTTCGACACTCTCGGCGAAACGGTGGAACATCTCGACGAGAAGCTGGACCGAACAAGGGCCAGCCTCGACGAAACGATCGACCGCACAGCCGCCGAAACGCAGGCGATGATCAAGTTCTCGCACAAGGAGCTTGACCGCCGCATGACCGCGTTGGAAGTGAGCCAGCGCACGCTCGAAGACACCGTCGCCGATCTGCAAGTGCGTCTCGAACGCCTCGAAGGCTCGACGCACTGACTCCTCTGGCAGGCCGCGCGTCCGTCTCGCGCCTATCGCCATCGAGTCGATTACTGGCAACGCCAGTTCAAATCCGGCCAACGGCTCCAGAAGAAAATATCACCCGAAGCTACCGAAGCCGGCAGCTTTTCGTTTCATGGCGATCCGACCTCTATCTGGTAATAGATCTCATGGAGTGGCAGCGCGCATTCGAGGGATGGCAGCGGCAGGGTGGCATCGTGGCCCTGTGCCGTCGTGTACAGCCAGTGGCCTCCGTCGCGCTGGTAATGTTCGACGAGGGGTTCGTCCTGCGATACCAGGACGTATTCCTGCAGGGAGTCGATGGTCTGATACGACAGGAACTTTTTTCCGCGATCGAATGCCGCCGTCCTATCCGACAGCACTTCGACAATCACGCCGGGATTCAGCAGGACATCGCGATGGTCGTCAGCGAAACGTGGCTCGCTGCAGACGACCGACAGGTCAGGGTAGAAGAATCGAGTCGGATTGAGGACACGCACTCGGAGATCACTGGCATAGACGCGGCAGCTCGAGGGAAGACGATTACCGAGACTCCGAATCAGACCTGCCACGATCAGGTAATGCCGTTCACTCGCTCCAGCCATTGCGAAGACGACACCATCGTCAAATTCGCTCTTCGTTTCGGCCGCACGCTCGAGTCTGAGATACTCCTCGGGCGACATGCGGTATTCGACCAGGGAGGACATCGGAACCATTGTACGCGTGCGAAAGGTCGCCCTTGGACGTAGGGTGCGCGCGAGTTTGAAACTGCGATATGCTCGCTGGCGAGCTCAAGTGATTCACAAGGACCAGCGATGACGGACTCCAGCGATCTAAATAAACCCCGCGAGACGAGGGCTGCACAATCGGAAGCATTTCTAGCCGACCGCTTCCGTCTCTTACGCCGGGAGTTGGACGCGCGGGCCCTCCAGCAGACGGCCGTTGCCGAGTTGGGGCAGGCCGCACTGACGCTCGTGGATTGCTCCCTTCTCGTGGCCCAGGCCTGCGCGCTGGTCGCCGACACGCTTCAGACCGATTCATGCCGGGTGATGGAGTACCTTCCCGGAGAGAAAAAGCTGATAACTCTCGCTCTCGTGGGTCAGCGACAGGATGGCCCGTCCGTGGAGGAGAGGACAGATTCCGAGGCGATGTTCACGCTTCTGTCGAATCGGCCTGTTTTGTTTTTCGATCTCGCTCACGAGACGAGGTTCGACGGAACGCCGCTCCTGAACTCCATGGGCGTGGCCAGCGGAATGAGCGTTACGCTTCCAGGTCGCAAGCGGCCATTCGGGATTCTCGGAACCTACTCCACGAAACAGCGGGAGTTTGCGCAGTACGAAGTGGAGTTTGTGCAGTCCATTGCCAACGTGCTGGCGGCCGCTATCGAGAGCAGGCGAACGCACCTTGCGCTCGAGGAGAGCCGTGCTGAGGTTGCCCATCGGGAGAAGCTCGGCAGGATCGGCAGCTGGACCTGGAGCAGGGGCAATCAGGAATGGCAATGGTCCCACGAGACCTTCGAGCTTCTCGGCCTGGTCCCGGGCAGTGTTCCAACTGACTACGCTTCCTTCCTGGCCCGTGTTCATCCGGCTGATCGAGCCGCCTTCGTCACGATGATGGAGCGAGCCTCCCGGGATCGCGACGATCAATCACTGGAGCACCGGATCGTCACTCCAGACGGCGTGACTCGCGTCGTGAAGAGTGTCGTTCAGGGTATTTTCAACAGCGATCTCAAAGCGCTTCGTATCATCGGAACGACGCGCGACGTCAGCGTTGTCGCCCATGCTCATCAGGAACAGATTCGTCTCTCTGCCCTGATCGAGATGGCGGCCAGAGAGTGGAGAATGGCCTGCGATGCCATCGAGACGGTCATCGTCGTAACCGATCGCGAGGGCCTCATTCTGCGTCTCAATGAAAAGGCGCGTGAGCTTCTCGGGATCACGTTCGAACAGGCGCTGGGTCGTCCGCTTCCGGCGCCTTCACTCGGGGAGCCCTGGGCGACCATCAGAGAGATCGTCGCAGTCGTATCGGAGACCCAGGTCTCGGCTTCGGCTCTCTGCCGGAACGACGCGATCGGTTCCAGCTGGGAAATTTCGGCGCGCGCGCTCAGTCACGAGCAGGTGTCCGACGAGCGCATCGTTGTAGTGGCCCAGAACACGACTCTACAGGAGCACCGCGAGCAGGTGAGGCGGGAGGGCGATCTCCTCGAGGCGTCTATCCATTTGATCCATGGAATCTCGCGGCGGGTTCGTCCGGCCGTGTTGCTGCTCGACCGTCTCCTGCCCGCCGGCGATGCCGGCTCCAGGCCGCTGGAGGAGATGGCCGCGCGAACTACCCTTGACGAGATCACGGCGCTCTTTGATGATCTCGACGAATATGCCCGTCCCTTCCGCGCCGATTCGACGCCCGGTCTGCTACATCACGTGATCCATGACGCCATGGCCAGGGTCGCGCCGATCGCGCATGCCCGGAACATCCTGATCGATGCCAGTCTCGATAGAGAGTTGCCTCCGGTGATCATGAACCGGGGTCGTCTGGAGCGTCTGTTTACCGATCTTCTGCTCACGTTCGTGCAGAGAGCCCCGGCCGGGGTGGTCCGGCTGCAGCTCTCCGAGGCGGGTTGGTATTCGGAGCCGTGGCTCAACGTGATGATCGAGTCGTCGGCGAAGATTTTCGAGCCCGAGGAGTTGCCGTGTCTCCTCGACACGTCGACGATCCACATGCATGCCCGGAGCGGTTTGACTCTGGCGGTGGATCAGCGGATCGCCGAGGAACACGGCGCAGTCATGACTGCCGCGAACCGCGTCACCGAGCCGGGCTCGTTCGTCAGTGTCAAGTTCCCGCCGCTGCGGTAGCGATGACGAACAACGAAACGTCTGGTATTGACGCGGGTCTGGTGTTGCTGTCATCCCGAGCAAGGGCGTGTGGGTGGGAGGGGCGACCTCGCAGCGACGCCGATGTTACGCATCAATCCGCTTTCCTGAAACGATGAGGAGTAACGAACTTACATCGTTGATGTGTCATCCCGAGCCGCAGCGAGGGATCTGGGCGGGGGCCCTTCCATCGTGGTGCTCGCAAACATTTTCGATGGCCAAGGGTCTA
>DASZZV010000427.1:0-16124 GCA_035544835.1 Thermoanaerobaculia bacterium | reverse complement strand
GATCCGAACAACCCTTCGACAATGCTGGTCGGAACGGCCGGCGGCGGCATCTGGAAGACGACCAACGGCGCGTCGAGTTGGAAGCCGGTGAACGACTTTCTTCCTACGCTATCGGTCACCGCGCTCATCGCCATGCCTGGTGATTTCAACACGTTGTACGCCGGGACCGGAGAGGGATTCGGCAACGGCGGCGCGATTTTCGGTGCCGGCGTGTTCAAGAGCACCGACGGCGGCACGACCTGGAATCAACTCCCCCCGACGGCAAATGCCGACTGGCCGGCAGTGAACTCGATGGCAATCTCCCCCGACGGAAGAACCATTCTCGCGGCCACTTCGAACAACGGCAGGGGAAGCATCTGGCGCACAACCGATGCTGGAGTGACCTGGACGAAGACAACCGATATCGGCGACATGAGTACGGTCGCCTTCCATCCTGCCGACAACTCAAAGGCAGTCGCCAGCGGCCGTGCCGGACAGCTCATCTACTCGAGCGAGGGCGGAGCGACATGGAACCAGGCTTCCGGGGTTTCGACCGAAGCGCGCGTCGTCGTGAGCTACGCGCCCGGCAACGGTTCGATCGTTTATGCCACGAGCGGTGAATCCGACGGAATCCTTTTCAAGAGCAACGACGGCGGCCAGACCTACACCAGGATCAACGAAGGCAACTCGCTCATCGGGAAACAGGGTTGGATCCACAACGTCATCTGGATCGACCCGACCAACCCCAGCACGCTGGTCGTGGGAGGTCTCGACTGGTACCGCAGCACGGACGGCGGAGTCACCTTCAACAAGATCAGCAAATGGCAGAAGCGCCGGCCGGGGATGTTGCGCGAATCCTCGCATGCGGATGAGAAGGTGATGCTAAGTGCTCCCGGCTTCAACGGCAGCACGAACACAACCGTCTGGGTCGGAAACGACGGCGGAGTATTCCGCACGCAGAACATCTATACAGTCGAGGAGACCGCCGGTTGGGAGGAGATGAACAACAGCTTCGCCGTTACCCAGTTCTACAACGCCGGAGCAAATTCCTCGGGCGTCATCGTCGCCGGTGCCCAGGACAACGGAACGGTCCGCTATTCTGGCGATGCCCAACGTTACACGCCGATGACTGGAGGTGACGGTGGATACTCAGCGGCCGACCCGACCGACCCGAAGGTCTTTTATGGTGAATACGTCTTTCTGACGATCCGCCGGAGCAACGTCGAAGGTGCATGGCAGGCCGAGAACATCTACGGCCAGGACGTGATCTGGAATGGCTCGGCCTACGAGACGATCACGCGAGAGAGCCCGATCACCGAAGCCAGGAGCCCCACCGCGAACTTCATCGCACCGTTTATTCTCGACCCGAACAATTCGAATCGCCTTCTGGCCGGGGCGCGGTCGCTTTGGGTCACCAACAACGCCAAGGAGCCGAACTCCAATGGTGGTCCTGCCTGGAAAGTCATCAAGCCTCCGGCCGGAACGAGCACCAGCAACAACATCAGCGCGATCGTCGTCGCGCCTGGAAACTCCGACATCATCTACGTCGGCCACAACAACGGCGAGGTCTACAGGACCGCGAATGGAACCTCGCTTTCTCCCACCTGGACTCGGGTCGGCGGAGGAATACTTCCGAGCCGGTTCGTCAATTGGTTGACGATCGATCCGCGCTCGTCGGACACCGTATATGCGATGTTTGGCGGATTTCGAAGCGACAACATCTGGAAGAGTACGGACGGAGGGGTCAACTGGACGAACATTCAGGGAGCCGTGCCGGCGCTCCCGATGCGTACGCTGGCGATTCATCCTTTCAATTCCAACTGGCTTTACCTGGGAACGGAGACGGGCATTTTTACCAGCGAGGATGGAGGGCAGTCGTGGACGATACCGAGCGACGGGCCGACCAACGCCGAAGTGCGCCAGCTCTTCTTCGTCAACACCACGCTGTACGCGGTGACCTTCGGCCGCGGGATATTCAAAGCAGAAATCAAGGATGCGTCTTCGAAGAGTCTTCCCTGTTACACGCTGACACTGGTCAGCGACCCCGACGACGGAGGCGCCCTTCTTCCGAACGTTCATCCGGATTGTAACGAAGGGCGCGGCTACACGGCAGGAACCGTCGTCACGCTGCGTCCGAAGCCGCGCCTCGGACTTGCGTTTCGCGGATGGAACGACGGCGGCTCTTCACGCTCGACAAAGGTTACGATGGACCGAAGCCAGACCGTTGTCGCTCATTTCGTCCCGGCCAGCGCGGTTTGCTACTCCCTGGCGCCGCAAGTCGATCCTCCGGGAAGTGGAACGGTGCTCGTACTCACCCCGCCGAATTGCGGCAGCGGCTATTCGGCCGGAACAAACGTGTTGTTGCGGGCAGTTCCGGCAACGGGTTTCGAGTTCGGCGCGTGGTCGGGGGACACCGATGGACTCGACCCCGAAAGTGACATCGAGGTCGATGGGAACGCGAACATCATCGCCGTCTTCGGTAGGAAAGCGACGAATGACGACCTGACCGACGCCATCGATGTGACCACCAGCATCATGCCGAGGAGCCGCTTCAAAGCGACGCTCGTGACGACCTCAGCGACCAACGCCAGCGACGACCCATTCCTTTGCGAGACAGGGAAAACCGGCCGCACCGTCTGGTTCAAATACACTCCCTCCACGGACGCTACCATCCGGATCGACACCGCCGACAGCAGCTACCACACCGCGGTGGCGGTATTCACAGGATCGCGCGGGAGCCTCCAACAAGTCGCCTGCTCCGGAATCACGCTCGACTTCGATCTGAATACGACGCGTTTCGAACCGGATGTGGTCCCTGAGGAGCTCGCCGCGGTCGATGTTGCGATGAAGGGTGGAACGACCTATTCCATCGAAGTCGGTGATGCAACCGAGCCGGAAGACCAGGGAGACGACTACGTCATCGGCGAGGATCTGGCCGCCCCCGAAGGAGGGCTCCTTCAGGTGTCGATCGGCTACAAGACACCGCGCTCCCACGGGGCTCGCCGCTGAGGCGCCGATCGGTTGTCTTTAAAGGGTGCGCGCTGAGAAACAAGAAGAGGTCCGACCCTCGTTGCTTTCATGCTTCGCTCTCGCAAGGCATGCACTGGCTCAGTGGCAGGTACGCCCAGTATTTCAACAGGCTTCATCTCCGCGCCGCATGCCGCCGAGTGTGCGGCTGATCCAGCTCGACCAGCACGATCGATCGCGCTGGCACCTGGATCACCGTCGACGGCGCGACGGCGCTCGGCTGCTGCTTCGGATCGCTGAATGCGCGCACGCTCGACGGCGTCGCGCTGCCCGTCGGGAGATCGATGCGCGCGGTGCGCGCGGTGGCGTTGCGGTTGACGAGCAGCACGCGCACTGTGCCGCCCGCGTCCTTCGACGCCAGCACCGCGCCCATGCCGCCGTCGAGCTTCCCGTCAGCGTTCCCCGCCGGCGCGAGCCGCGACGAGCCGTTTCCGATCACCTGTGCGAGCAGGGTGTACGCGTAGTAGGCCGGCTTGGGGCTGAAGTCGTGGTTGAGGATCGCGAGCCCCGGGAAGCCGGGGCCGTAGAAGTCCCAGAAGATCGCGTGGTGCGCGCGCGTGAGGCCCGCCGCGGCGCCGAGCGTGATCACGGTCGCGTGATGCAGCGCGACGTCCATGCTGTTCGGGTCGAGCGTGGATTTGCCGAGCGACTGGGTCCACTCGGAGAGCGCCAGCTCGACGCCCTTGTGGCTCGCCGACGCCTGCCTCGCCGCGACGACGGTCTCGATATCCGCCAGGGTCAGCAGCGGATCGTCGTGGCCCTCCGAATGGAAGGAAAAGAAGTCGAACGGCGCGTCGATCATCGACAGCACCAACGCCGCGATCTCCGGGTTCGCGAAGCTACCGAAACCGATGCGGATGGCCTTGCCGTCGGCGTTCGCCGTCTGTTTGCGGTAGGCGTCGAGCGCCCTGAGCGTCGTCACCGCGGTCTGGAGGTAGCTGTTGAAATCTCCGGTCTGAGTCGGGGCCCACGCATAGCCGCCGTCCGGCTCGTTCCAGAACTCCCAGTAGCGCACCGGCCGCCCTGGCTGGCCGTCCGAGCCCTCGACCACGCGTTTCACCAGGCCGACGACGGCGGCGGCGAATACGGACATATCGGCGGGGCGCTGGTTCGAGACGTTGTTGGTCCAGCTGATGCCGCACGCGTCCATCTGCATGGCGTTGGTGCGCGAGGGCGTCTGTTTGGCTGCGAGTGCGCGCGGCATGTGGTCGATGTCGAGGAAGGGCTCGGCGCCGAACGCCGCCGCCACGTCGAGGACCGAGCGCACGTAGTCGAGCCTGTAGCGGCTGTCATCGGCGGTCATGCTCATCGTGACGGGCGCGCCGTCGGTATAGGTGAACCAATCGCGCGCGCCGATGAGGTCGAGGTCGGTCGTGTTGGGGGGCGCGAGGGCCTGTGGCGGGTACCCTGACAGGTTGCAGGGTGTGCCGTCGGTGAGCGTGGGCAGGAGCTGCGTCGCGAACTCCCACCGGCCGACGCCGACGCGCCACTCGGTCATGCCGGCCGCCTTCATCAGCGGCGGTAGCTGCGCCCGCTGGTCGTAGTGGAACAACGCACCCGAGAGGTCGTACTGGCCGAGCAGGGCCGGGTTGAGCGCGCCCGTGACTTGCGAAGGATCGAGCGCGATCACCCACTCGGCGGCGGGCGGCGCGCCGTCGCCGACGGGCATGCTCGGGCCCCAACCGTAGGCCTCGTTCTCCTGGGCGAAAACAGCGGACCACAGAGCGATTGCGAGAAGCGGGAGGAAATGGCATAGCGGTTTTTGGGGGGCCTGGCCTCTCCCGCTTGCTTGATCTGCAGCGACGGCCTTGCATGCCGACCGAGGTCCATCCCGGGCGTCGATTTCTCTGAGACTGCCGGACCGAAGCGTCCGAATTGAGCGCCGAGCGTACCGTCCCGTAACCGCGCTCACCGCCAGACCAGTTTCCAGATGCAGCGAGTACCACCCCTGGCGCGGCATTCGAGGTGGTTCACATTCACATCTTTCGCCCCGGTTTTCATCGCCAGCCATTCGAACCAGCCGGTGATGCGGCCGCATCCGGCGATGCTTTGCGTGGGAAGGTTCTTGAGCTCAACCGTAGCGGTGGTATCGGTATGCTCGACCAGCAGATCCCCATGTGAGTAAAGCGTCTTCCAGATGGTCGGAGTCTTGTCCAGCATCCTTTGCGGCGAGAAGAAGGAGATCATGATCTTCAGAACGGTGTTGACAGCCTCCTCTGCGCCCAATGCGCCAGCGCGTTTCGCGAACTCCTCGAGCGGCTGACCGACTGTTTTGGCTAGCAATTCCGTCAACCGGTTGACCATCACGAGCGGCAGACGGTCCGACGCCATGATCGTGCCGCCACGCATTCGGGCCGCGTACTCGGGGAACTCACTCGAAAGCTGAGCGAGGACCGATTCACGTTGCGGCGGCGTCAGCTCACTCTCCATGAACTTGCGCATCGCGCGGAAGGGAGTGGCTTTGACGGTGATGAGAACCGGGGGAGCAACTACCGATCCGGGACCAACGCTCAACGAAGAAGTCTCGGGCAACATGGAAGCCTCCTGAGTCGCCTTTTCATCATCCCTCAAATGCGACGATTTCTCCAGCGCCGCGGGCGGCATGTCCTCCTTCTAGCGAATGACGGCGCACGCCGCTGAGGCGCCGATCGGTTGTCTTTAAAGGGTGCGCGAGGGTGATAAACTTTGCCGATCAAGGCAACCCAAGCTTCGCTCCTCGTCGCGGCGCACCGCTAACTACTAACTAGCCCTTGAACCGGTAGCTCATCCTGGCGTAGTAGTAACCGCCGTTGATCCCGAAGGGGAGAGTTTCCCAGCCGTAGGTGAAGCCGAGCTGCGGGAATGGGGAGCCCTTCTGCGGATCCCAGTGATCGGGATAGACATTGAAGATGTTCAGTGCTCCCACCGTCAGGGTGAGATCGTTACCGAGGCTGTAGGCCACAGAGAGATCGGTGAGCCACTTGCCGCCCCAGCTCTGCTTCAAGCCGGGGGTGAATCCCTCCCCGGCTACCTTGCCGAAGTAGTTGAAGCGAACGTTGCCGCGCCATTGGCCGCTCGTCACCGCGGGCTCGATGGCGATGCGTCGGCGCGGCTGCCCTTCCTCGATGAGAGTCACCTGCGAATCGTCGAAGAGCACGCTGGCCGGAAGAATCTTCGACGACGAGGCGCGGGCGGTCACCTTTGTCCTGTTGAAGTCGAGTGCTGCCTTGAGCGTCATCTGTCCGGATTCGCCGAGGCGGTGATCGTAGTCGGCGACAAGATCGAGTCCCTGGGTCCGCGTATCGATGGCGTTTGTGAAGAAGAGCACCTGTCCGACCGCCAACGGGTCGAGGATTGCCCGGATCGGGCAGCGCGCGGCGTCGAAGGGTGTTCCGCAGGAGGTTGAATCTTCGGGCCCGATGTTGCTCGAGAAGACGATCCTGTTCGCGATGTCGATCCGGTATCCGTCCACGGTGAGACGGAAGCTCTGGCTAGGCCTGGCCACCCAGCCGATCGAGTAGTTGCGCGAGGTCTCCTCCTTGAGTGGCGGGATGCCGAATGCGCGTGTGACCTCGGCGTTCTGCCGGGCGATCAATGTGTCGGTCAGAACGCCGGCGGAATTGAGGTTTGTCGAGCGCTGGCTGTAGAAGGTCTGCTGTACGCCGGGGGCGCGAAATCCGGTGGAGACGGTGGCACGGATCGAGTTATGGTCGCTGAAGTTCATGCGGCCGGATAGCTTGCCGATCACGGTGCTGCCAAAATCTGAGTAGTGCTCGGCACGCAACGCCGCGCCACCGAGGAAGCGTTTGGTGAGCTGCGAGTCGAGATCGACGTAGAAGGCGGTGTTGGTCCGGTCGCCCTTCCCCGCCTCGCGTGGTGACCATCCGGGAAAGCCCTGCGTGCCGGGCTGGGCGATGCTCCCGTTCTGATTGAAGATCGGAATGCTGCGGTTGTCGGTCCGTCCGTACTGATAGGACACCGGATCGCCTGCCGTGATCTGGTAGGTCTCGCGACGCCACTCGAGGCCCGTCGCCACGTTCAGCACTCCTTTGTTTGCGCCCCAGTGAACTTTGCGGTTGGCGTCGAAAGTGACGCTCTCCTGACGATTGCGCAGGGTTCCGGTATTGGCTGCCGTCGGGGACTGCATGAAGCGCGCTCCGGCTGGTTTGGCCGGATCGACGGGCTCATACCAATAGCTGACGTTGACTGTGTTCTCTTCGCGAAATTTGAAGCGGTTAGTGCCCCAGTTCACCCCCAGGTCGTAGTTCCAGTCGGCCCGCTTCCCCTTGTACCCGCCGGCCAGCGATTCGTCGGTTGGTCGGGTCAGGATCGTCGGCAGGAATCCGGTTGGATAGATCGCTGGAACGGTGCGCCCGTCAGCCGGGCTGCGATAGAAGCCGGAGGCGTTGCCCCTGCGATCGGAGTAGCCCCCAAAAAAGTAGAAGTGTCCGTTGCCGGCCGGCACTTCGCCGTTGAGCCAGAGCGCCGCATCCCTTGCAATGGGATCGCCGATGCGCTGCGTCACGCGCGGCGGGTCGACACGAAGGGAATCAGCGCCGGCGCGGTTGGTCTCGCCGCGATCCCGATACTCAACGGTGACGTCGAGAAGCCCTTTCTGGCCGAGCCTGAAGCCGCTGTTGAAGCTGCCGTCGTACGTTGCGCCATCACCCGCGTAGTACTTCCCGCTGGAGACGTCGACGTCGGTCCCTCCGGTCTGGCCCTTCAGAATGATGTTGATCACCCCGGCGATGGCATCCGAGCCGTACTGCGCGGCGGCACCGTCGCGCAGCACTTCGATGTGATCGATGGCCGAGGATGGAATTGCGTCGAGGTCATAACCGGCCGATCCCCGTCCGATGGACTGCTGCACGTTCAGAAGCGCTTGCTGATGTCGGCGTTTCCCGTTGACGAGCACGAGCAGCTGATCAGGCCCCAGGGAGCGAAGAGTGGCTGGCCGGATGATGTCGGTACCGTCGCTGACCGTGGTGGTGGAAAAGTTGAAGGATGGAGCGAGGAGCTGAAGGATCTTCCCTGTCTCGGTCGTGCCGGTGCTGCGAATTGCGGCGTTGTCGATGATGTCGACCGGAGCGGTGGTTTCCGTCGCGGTGCGACCTTCGACGCGTGAGCCGGTGACGGGAATCGCCATCAACTCGTCGATGCTCATATCAGAGAGCTTCTTGTCCATCTCGCTGGTGGCGGCGACGGGGCGCTCGGGCTCCTGCCGGCCCGGGTCCGGCTCGGGGCAGGGACCGGAGGAATAGGCCGGAGCCGCGCCCAGGATCGAGAGGATTGCCACAACCTGCGTCAATGGACTTCTCATCGCCTATCCCTGCGCCGCGAATCCCTCGGTCACATCACTTGCAGTTTGGATCGAAGGAATGATTGTACGTGCAGCCCTGTGAAGAACAAAAAGCGGAGACTGGGTCACCTGAATCCAACTCGTACCAGACCTTGTGTTACCATGGTCATGACCATGGTCAAGCAACGAGTCATCAAAGCATCGGAATTCAAAGCGCGCTGTCTGAAAATCATGGACGAGGTGGAGCAGACCGGCGAAGAGGTGATCATCACCAAGAACGGCCGGCCGGTCAGCAAGCTCGTGCCCGTTCAGGACCGACCGAAGTCGCTCTATGGAGCGCTGCGCGGAAGCGTCAGGATTCTCGGCGACATCATTTCGCCGATTGATGTGGAGTGGGAGGCGAACCGCTGATCCTGCTGGACACCCACGCGCTCATCTGGCTCATCTCCACGAATTCGTCGCTTGGCCGCAGCTCAAAGGAATCAATCGATCGTGCTTTCGCCACAGACCAGGTCTGCGTGTCGGCGGTTTCCTTCTGGGAAGTCGCTATGCTGGCGTCCAAACGCAGGATCACCTTGAACGATAAAGTCTCCGTTTGGCGTTCGAACGTGCTGAAGCTGGGCATCGTGGAGATTCCCTTCCGTGGCGACATTGCCATCGCCGCCGTCGAGTTGCCCAGGCTTCACGGCGATCCGGCGGACCGGGCCATCGTGGCCACGGCGATGCTGCATGAAGCGATACTGTACACGGCGGACGATCGCCTTCTGCGATGGAGAAGCCCGCTTCGGCGATTTGACGCGCGAAAGTAGGAACCGACATCACCCTCTTCGCGCGGTCCAGCCAAACAACTCCCGAGGGAAGGTCTTGCCTGCTCGAGCGGGGTTTACAACGGTGTCGCAGATGATGTCCTGTTTTTCTCGATCTGGGAAAGGCGCGCCAGAATCTCCGCCTGGATTTTCAAAATCGCCTCGATCTGACGCTCACTGTTCAGATTCACTCGGTAGTCATTCTCGGCGAGGAGTTTGTCCTTCGACGACTGCCTGTTCTGGCTCATCATGATGATGGGAGCCTGCAGGGCACCAACTGAGTTGAGAACCAGACTCAGGAGAATGAATGGATAGGGATCGAAGCCAGTCAGCCTGACCATGTTGATTGCGACCCACACAGCCATCAATCCGCTGAATAGAAAAATGAAGAACCACGAACCTCCGAACATCGCTACGCGGTCCGCAACCCTCTGGCCCAGCGTGAGGCGATCCTCTTCCTCTTCATTTACGTTGCGCGCGACCTGCAATGCCATGAGCTCATTGGTTTGCCGGAGACGCCGGCTCATCTCTGCCATGATCGGCAGCGCCGCGGCGGGATCCTTACTCAGAAATCCGACCAGCTCCTGTCTCTGAAGCGACAGCAATCGAGTCTCCCGGCTGGCCGTCGCCGTCGCCGAGCGGGGAGCGCGGTCGAAAAGCGATAGCTCCCCGAAATACTGGCCGCCAAAGAGGGAGGCCAGCTCTACTCGCTTGCGCCCCTCGCCGCGGGAAATCTCGACCGCACCCTCCTCGATAATGAAGAGCGCATCGCCCGGCTCCCCCTCGGAAAAGATCTTCTCGTTTGTCACCGCGACGCTCGCCGTCAAGTGAGAGACGAGGGAAGCGAGATCTTCCTCATGAAGGGACTGGAAGATTCCTATGCTCTTCAGCAGGTCGATCCGAGAAGTGACGATCGGGGTTCTTGGTGGAGTCATGAGAAGCTCCTCTCGGGCTCATCGTAAAGGTAAACGCCGACTGAAAGAGCGAAGAGCGCGTTCTAGTGGCCGGCGTTCTTCGTTCTGTGCGTGGCGACAGGTTGAGTATCCTCCGCAGCGGCGGGTGAGGGGCCGAACGATAACGCTGCCTGAGCTTGCAACGCAAAAGAAGAGTCAGGACTGTCGTGCCCTCGCACGGAATGACGAGACTGTTACGCCCCTCTCCCGGCGCTGCGGCGCCACCCTCTCCCCGGCGGGGCCCCGCCGGGGAGAGGGAAGAGGTCTCGCCACGTGCTCCTGACCAAAAAAACTGAAGGAAGGCGATCTTTCGGCCAGAAAATGACGCACATCACGGCACGCCCCTCCTGCGCTACTCTCTTTCCATGGCTGACGTTACCTTTGACGGCGTGGCGAAGCGATACGGCGACGTGTCGGTGATCGAGCATCTCGACCTTCACATCGACGACCATGAGCTGATGGTTCTGGTCGGCCCTTCGGGGATGCGGAAAATCGACCGCCCTGAGGATGATCGCCGGCCTCGAGGAGAAGCCGGCGGCTCGGCCGCCTGGAAGGCGGCGCTCCGAACACGAACCATCACGGCGCAGCGGCAGTTGAAACGGCAAGTTGTCCCGATTAATCGCCGAGAGCCTCCTCGTCACGACCGCGGGGAGCGGGCGTCTGGCCAGGCGTCTGGCGCGCATGACCGCCCGCGCCGCGGAGAACACCTCACGCCGACCAGGGATCGATGAGCGCCAGGCCGAGGCCTTCAAAATGGCGCAGGTTGCGGGTTGCGACGGTTGCCTTTCGGGCCGCCGCGATACCGGCAATCTGAACGTCGCGGATCTCAACGGTGCGACCTGCACGGCGTCGGGCGGCAGCAATCCCGGCGGCGGCCTGTGCGGCGGACTCGTCGAAAGGAAGCACGCGCCCCTCGAAGTCCTCTTCAAGCGCCTTGGTGAACGCCTCCTCAAGGAGCCGTCGCCGCCGTCCCGACACAAGGATCTCCAGGCCGAGTCGCACCTCGAAGACGGTGATCGAGCTTGTCCAGATGGATTCTGCAGGCTGGCCGTCGAGCCATGCAATGACACTTCGATCCGCATCGCGTCGCATGAGGGCGGAGAAGACGTTCGTGTCGAGAAGAATCACTCGAACTCGGCCGGCTGCACGGGTTGACCGCGAAGATCAGGAATGTCTTTCGTGAGACCCAATCGGGCGAAGCGAGCGGCGAGCCGGGAGCCGAGCGCTACCCGGACACCGCCCTCGCCTCTCACGGCGTTGCGGAGGATCTCGCGAACTTCCTCTTCCATGCTTCGCCCGTGGAGTCGTGCCCGGCGCTGGAGCCTGGCCTTCACGTCATCATCGAGCTGGCGGACCACAAGCTGAGCCATGATGCATGAATGATATCACGATATCGGGTATGTTGATTTTCTGGTGTGCATAAGTTACAGCCTTTCTATAAGATCCTCTCATCCCATTCGTGCGGCACGGCCTCCAGGTCAGACCGTTCGGGGGATTTTTACGGCCCGCCGTCGATGCTGCTCCAATTCCTCGGGCGAACTCTCCTCCCAGCGGACGGGCACCGGCGTGAGGCGGCGTTTCTCTTTTCCACTTTGAAAGCAGAGCCATCCGTGAATCCATGGCGGCGGAAGAGGGCCACGCCGATCGTCCGCGCGGCGCCGATCGGCGACGGACGGTTCTGCAACCGTGACCCGTCGCTCCGCGCCGGAACGCGGCTTAGTGAACTTCGGCAGCACCTTCCAAACCTGCCAGCGCCGTCCCCGGGCATCGTCGAATTCTCTCAGAGCTATGATGGCCTCCCCGTCCATTCGGACTCATCCCTTGATTTAGCAACCACCATGCCGCCTGCCCAGAGTTCCAATCTGACTTCAGGCACGAAGATCGCTTTTGGATCGACGGGCAGTCAGACCTAACCTCTGACCATTTCCTCCGATGGGCAGCGCAACATGCCAAACCCGCGATCCCGACCGGATGAAGAGTCGATAGCGACGCGCTGAGAGTCTCCATCACAGTCAGGAGTTCCACGCTCGGATTAGGGTCGCCATGGCTGAAGCGAGTGCTGCCGGATTCTCTACTCCGCAATTCAACAGACGTTCGCGCTCGCGACGCCCCTGACCGTCGTCGAGACCGCAAAAATGACCATGAACGTGCTCGCCTCTAATTGAATGCCGAGGTATCGAAGGTAGCCGACGTTCCTCCTGCCGGTTTGGTGTAGGTTTTTACTACGCCTGTAACCGAGTCTTTCACCGTGAGCGTGAGCTCTACATCGGTGAGCGTAGCGAAAAACACCCACCACTTGTTGTTGACGGGGCGACCGTCCAGCACCTTCACGAAGAAGGCGGGATCGGTCGTATTGCCGGTCAGATTCGGCAGGGCGAAATAGCCGAACAGGTCCGAGGAGAACATGACGAATCCGGTGTCGGTCTTCCCCGTTCGCTGGTCGCGGGCGAAGATGCTCACCTGGAAGCGGCTCGCTTGGCTGCAGAACTGGGTTGATGAAGGGAAGCATTGCCCCGCATTCGGGACCGCATTCGCTCCCATCATCGCAGCCAGCGACCTGCTCACCGCTTCGTTACCGGCCCCATTGAGCGGAACCGTTACCGATGTTGTCACCGGCGCTACAGGCACTGACAGAGTGTCGCTGAAAGCGGATGTATCGAAGGTCGCCGATGTGCCGCCCGCCGGCTTCGTGTAAGTTTTTACCGCTCCCGTAGCGGTGTCCGTGACCGTGACCGTGAGCTCCACATCCGTGAGCGTCGCGAAAAAGACCCACCACTTGTTGTTGACGGGGCGACCGTCGAGCACTTTGATGAAGAACGCCGGGTCCGTTGTATTACCGGTCAGATTGGGTAGAGCAAAGTAGCCGAAGACGTCAGAAGAGAACATGACAAAACCGTCATCGGTCTTCCCCGTTCTCTGATCGCGCGCGAGGATGCTGATCTGGAAACGGCCCGACTGCGCGCAGAAGGCCGTCGAGGATGAAGTACAGGAGACGGGCGCTACAGGCGTCGTCCGCCGGATGACATGGTTACTCGAGTCGGCGATGACGAGATTCCCCTTCGGGTCGATCGTCACGCCGTGAGGATCGTTGAAGCTGGCCTGACTCCCCGACCCATTATTCGTGCCCGACTGGCCTGATCCGACGATGGTCGTCGCCTGCCCGTCTTTCCTCACCTCTCGGATCATGTTGTTGCGCGAATCGGCGATGAAGACATTTCCGCGGTCATCTGCGGCGAGCCCTCCTCCGCAGCATCCGAAGTTGAACTGTCCCGGCGGGCCGACTTCCGATGTGGCACCGTTCGAAGCATTGACCTTGTAAAGAGTCGAGTTTTCAGTGTCGGACACATAGAGCATCCCCGTGCCATCAGCGACGATACTCCGCGGCTTCTTCAGAAACCGGCTGCTGTTCGGACAACTGCTTGAAGTGAAGTTGTAGGAATAGGTGCCGAGGCCAGAGGCGGTCTGCGCCGCAATCGAGAAGATCCAGGTTCCGGCGGCGTTGAGCGTCGAGAACAAAGAGACCGTCGGTCCACCCTGACTGACGTACTTCACCACACGACCGGCCGGATCAAAGAGGACGATCGCCGGGGCGAACGCCGTTGAGGTCAGATCGAATTGAACGTTCTGTCCGTCAGCTCCGGCGAAAGCGAAGGACTCGTAGTAGCCGCCTCCCTGTCCCAAGCAGTCGCTGGTCGTCAATGTGCCCGTCCCCGAAGCAGTAGGACAACTCAACGTTGCCCTCGGCGTGCATGTGGCGGTGGGCTGGCGCAGTGCGTCAAACTTCCGGCTGGATGAAGCAAGGACTTCCCGGAAAACCATGTCGCCGGCGGCGAAGGGCTGGCCGGGTGCGGTGGTCGGAGCTTGCAGCGAGAGCGTTTTCACGTCGCCAGCCGGGGTGATCATTCGAATCGCGGCATTGCCAGTGTCGGTCAGATAGATGTTCTTGGTCGTCTTGTCGTGGTGGATTCCGGTCGGACGGAAGAATGAGGATTGTCCTGTGGTGCCGTCCGACGCACCGGCGAGATTCGGTGTACCGGCAAAAGTCGTGACGTTGCCGTCGAGCGTCATTCGACGGATCACGTGGTTCTCCGTATCGGTGATATAGAGATACTGTTGTCCGTCCCAGGTCATGTCTCCGCCGGTCAGACCAAAGTGGAAGGTCGCGTTTCCTCCCTGCCCGTTGGAATAACCCGACTGGCCCGGCTTTCCTGCGACCAGCGTAATCTCATTGTTTGCCTCGATTTCGCGGATTGCTTCATTGCCGCGGTCGAGCACGAAGGTCCGGTTCAAGTGCGTGACGGGATCGGCGATGGTGAGCGCCGTCTGTGGATTGTTGAGTTGGTTATTCGACGAACCGGCCTGGCCGGGCGTTCCGCCCAGATTCCCGGTTGCAGGCGGAGTGACTCCGTTGACCGTCACGGTCGTCGTTTTCGCGGTCTTTCCCCCGGTACCTGTGATGAGTAGCGTATAGGTAGTCGTCGTCGAAGGAGAAACAGTAGTGGCGCCACTTACACCTACCGTCCCGACGCCGTTGTCGAGGGCGGCCGTCGTCCCGCCGCTCGATCCCCAGTTCAGGCTCACCGATTCGCCCGAGCTGATGGAGGTCTTGCTCGGAGTAAAGCCGCTGATCACGGGAGCCGGGACGACGTTCACCTTGAGTGTGGTCGTAGCGCTCGCTGTCAGCCCGCTCGCTCCGGTCGCTGTAATGGTGTAAGACGTTGTGCTGGTTGGATTGACGGTGGCCGAGCCGGTCACCGGTTGATTTCCCAGCCCTGTAATCGAGACCGAGCTGGCTCTCGCGCTCGACCATGACAGTACGGCAGTCTCCCCGGCCCGGATTTCGGATGGCACCGACTCGATGGTCGCCAGCGGTGGTTGATTCCCTCCGCCCACGATCACCTGGGTATTCGCGGTCAGGGAGCCGTTGGCGTTGCTGATGCGCAGCGTGACCGAAAACGACCCGGTGCTGGTATATGTGTGTGTTGGGTTTCGCGCCGTCGAGGTGCTGCCATCCCCAAACGTCCAGGCGAACGTGTCGCAGGTCTGGATGGTGTATCCGAAGGCCGCGGGAGAGAAAGTGATCTGTTCCCCGGCGGTGCACGACCCGGAGCCGACGCTGCAACCGCTCGTAGAGCCCTGGAAGCTGATCGATGCCACGCCGGTTGGAGCGAGACAGGAGGAGCTCACGGCGCCCTGAAAAACGATGTCGTCGAAAAAGGCCACGGAGTTAGGGACTTCGGCAATGGTTATAGTGATGGCGCATGAAGCCGCCCCGGCGGGGGCGGTCAACGTGACGCTGCGTTGAGAGTAGCTCCCATCGTTCGCTACTCCAAAAGGCTGGGTCGGATATGTATTGGTTCCCAGAAATGTTCCATTGCTCGCATACCAGTCTATGAAGACAGCGGCCCGGCCGGCAATTCTCGCAGTGAGGGTGTAACTCGAACCGGGGATGATGCCATTTACGCGCTGATCAAGAGCTTTTGAAAAAAACAAGTCCTGATTGGTGGTCCCTGTATACGTGACGCTGATGTATCCGCCTGAGAACCAAACGACGTTGGCGCCGACAGTCCATCCCGACTGCCCCGGGGGGACGTTGAAGCTCCCGTTGGTCAGCAGATTCTGCGCGAAGCCTGAGCTGCAGCACAGAGCGGCGAGAAATGCTCCAACGAATGTCACACGACTTCGCATAGGGACTCCCAAATTTTCGGTTTTCGCAATTATGCGCTCAGCGCTGCGCCTTGCAAGGAATAACATTCTCGACCTTGAAAATGAGACCCGGAAATGACTTCGGGTCAAACGCCCTTGACTCATCGCAGAGCCCACCGTTGCGCGAGAGCGGACCAGAAATGAGCCCACTGCAGCGGGATGTCAGAACATTGGCGCGTCTCGAGGGCACCGAGGCGATCGCCACGGGAAGCGGCTACGGGTCCCCTTCGGCGAGATATGTTGCGCCGATTGCAAAAATGTTGAATCGTGCTGTCCCACTTCGTATACTTCCAAAACAATCTAAAAACGGAACAACCCAAGGGAGGAACCATGCGAAAGTGGATCTTGTTGTGCAGCGCTTTTCTGATATTTGCG
>DASZZV010000426.1:0-3728 GCA_035544835.1 Thermoanaerobaculia bacterium | reverse complement strand
CTATATCTGGTGTGGTCTGGGTGGCGCCGTTGCGCACGTTCTGCTACAGCGTAACGCGGGGTTGATCGGTGCGTCAGCGGCAGTAAGCGGCGTGATGCTCGCCTATGCGCTGAGATGGCCGGATGAAGAGGTCTTCCTGTTCGGCGTCATTCCGATGAAAACGCGCTGGCTCATCGTTTGGATGGTGGTCATCAATCTGGCAATGGGCGTTGCGTCGACGCCCGGCGGGTCGGGGATCGGCTGGTTCTCACACCTTGGCGGGCTGGCGTTCGGATGGATCTATCTTCGGATGTCTTCGTTCGGTGGATTGGACAGCTTCCGTCGCTGGGTATCACCCGTTCCGGACGAGCCTGAGGATGCATTCAGGGCGGTGCCGAAGGTGCGACCGAGAAACCGGCAGCGCGCGAACCAGGGTGAGGTGGACGAAGTAGTGGCGAAGAGCAACGCCATCGTGACGCGTCCGGCGCGGGCGGCGCTGATGCCGCGTCTCGCGGATGTAGGCGAGCGATCTGCAGAGCGGCTGAATCTCGTGCTCGACAAGATCTCAAAGCACGGGATCGAAAGTCTCACGAGCGAAGAGGTAAGACTTCTCGAGGAAATGTCGCGCAAGCTGCGAGAGCCGTAAAACGTGGCTGATTGATCCCGGTCCTCGAGCAGTGCATTCTACGGAATGCCGAGGCCCGAGCTGCTGGAGACGTTCGCGAACCCCTACGCGAACCGCGACTACGAAATTCACATGGACTGCAACGAGTTCACATCACTCTGTCCGGTTGGCGGAGTAGAGAGTGATGCGTCGGATCTCGATCTGCTGCGAGGCGGAGCGCCGGATTTCGGAACGATTCGCATCACCTATGTTCCGGCCGAGCTCTGCATCGAGTTCAAGAGCCTCAAGTTCTACCTGTGGAGCTTCAGAAACGACGGAATCTTTTACGAACGTGCTGTGAATCAGATTCTGGATGATCTCGTTGCCGTGGCAAGCCCGAGATGGATGAAGGTGGTGGGGGATTTCAACGTGAGAGGCGGAATCAAGTCGGTGGTCACGGCCGCTCACGGAGAGAGAAGTTGATCAAGGCCTTTCGTACCAATTAGTTTGCGGCGTCGTAGTGGGCCAGGTAGCTCAGTTGGTAGAGCAGCGGACTGAAAATCCGCGTGTCGGCAGTTCGATTCTGCCCCTGGCCATTTATGGGCTTACCTAGCTGGGTGTCGTGGTAGCTTCTGTAGCTTCGGCCCACGCATCGAGTGCCCTGTCCAGCTGGTTTTTCAGGCGCTCGAGCTGAGCACCCAGGCTCCCCGATTCAATCGCACCCTCGCGAGTCAGATAAAGCCCGGGGTCGGAGAGTGCTTCTGAGATCCTCGCGATTTCAGATTCGAGTGAGGATACTGCTTGTTCCGCATCGGCAACTCGCGCTCGCGTATCGCGCCGGGAGCGCTTAGTTCCCTCCTTCTGATTTTGCACGCGTCGGATCTTCTGCTTCTCGTGCATTCTTCGGAGTGACATCTCTTCAGAGGCGTTGACGGCAGCCGCATGTGTGCGCGCCTCGCTCACTTCCTCCCATTCGCCGAAGCTGCCGTTGAAATCAAGAATGCGCTTGTTGTGGAGCACCCACACTCTAGTTGTAAGAGAGCGCAGCAGCTCGCGATCGTGGCTGACCACTATCACGGTTCCGTCAAATTCCTCGATAGCATCCTCCAGTGCTTCGATCGATTCGACATCGAGGTGATTCGTCGGCTCGTCGAGGATGAGCAGGTTAGCTCCGGACAGGACGATCATCGCCAGCGCGACACGAGCTCTCTCTCCACCGGAAAGGTTCAGCGCGGTTCTTTGGGCATCATCTCCGGAAAATCCAAATCGGCCAAGGTGTCCCTGTACCTGCCGGCGCTCCCACGTTGGCTGCAGCCCGGAGATGATGTCGTAAAGAGTTCGGTCGAGTGGGACCTGACTCAGATCCTGCCTGTAATAGCCGGCCTGGATGGACCCTCCGAGCCGAAGGTCTCCGGTGTCAGGGCTTCTGTCTCCCATCAGCGTTCTGAGAAACGTGGACTTTCCTGCTCCATTCGGGCCCAGCAACCCGAGCCTTTCACCACGTCTCAATTCGTTTGAAAACCCTTCGATCAGGATTCGATCGCCGACAGATATCGTGACGTCTTTCGCAGTCACGACCTGATCTCCGCCGCGGCTCCGTGATTTGAGGCTGAGCCCCATTACGCCCTCGGAGCCGACAGGCGGACTCAGGCGAGGGAGCCGCTCGAGAAGCTTTCTCCGGCCCTTGGCCTGCTTCGAATTCTGTCCCGCGAGATTTCGACGGATATAATCCTCGCGATTTGCGATTACGCTACGTTGTTTCTCGAACGCATGAAGCTGTGCGTCTCTGCGTTGTTGCCTCTGCTCGATGAAGCTCTGGTAAGAGCCGGTGTAAGCAACGGCTGTCTCGCCCTCGAGATGAAATACGTGGTCTACGACGCTCGAGAGGAACGCCCTGTCATGGCTTATGATGAGAAAGCTCTTGTCACTCTCGTTGACAAAACCTTCCAGCCACCGTGTAGTGTCGAGATCGAGGTGATTCGTCGGCTCATCTAGCAGTAGAATCTCCGCACCACTGATGAGCTGGCGGGCAAGCCCGAGGCGACCACGCTCTCCTCCGCTCAACTCGGATATTTGCCGCGTCCGCGCTGCATCGGGATCGAAGCCAAGGCCGTGAAGAACGGCGTCCACGCGTGGCGCCAGCTCGTAACCCCCTTCTCGCTCGAATCTCTCGAGGTCCCGGTCATATCTCGAAAGCATCGCAGGTGTAGAGAGCTCGCCGAGCTCACCGATGCGCATGCTTTGATCACTCAGGGATTTTTCGAGGTCGAGAAGATCGGCACGGCCTCCCGCTGCACCTTCCCAGATCGAGCTTACGCCCTCAAAATCCCTGTGCTGCTCCATCATCGAAAGGCGTATTCCGGGTTGTCTTGCAACGGTCCCGAACGTAGGCTCTGCGACTCCAGCCAGCAGGTTGAACAACGTCGTCTTGCCTGACCCGTTCCGTCCGAGCACACCCCAGCGTTCACCCTTCGCAATCGTGAAAGTGACACCGGTGAAAAGGGTGGTTGCCCCGAATCGGACGCCGATGGCAGATGTTGAGATCTGAGTCAACTTTTCAACGCCGCGTAAATTGTCTCTGCTTCGGCTTGTGAGGCTCGCCTCGGGAGAGTCCAAGTTAGAAGGTCGGCGATCGTGGCGGCGATTTTTTGTTATTCTGTCCGGGAGTGTCTTCAACGGCCAAGACTGAAAGCAACGCGACGAAAAGAATTGCGCGACTGGTCATCACACTGGCGACGTGTGTGATAGCGATTGCGTATGGGTCGGCGTTCATGCCGATGGGCACACCAGTCTGGGCGCCGTGGCTTCTCGCGCTGGGGATTCCGAGTGCACTCGGCGGAGTGATGGTGCTTGGGGCGGCACGGGAGCGGGGCGGGGTGGGCCGGCTCGCCATTCCGTTCGCATTCGTGATCATGACTCTCATCCTTGGCTTCTGTCTGGCTCTGGGCCTTCCGGCAAATGAAGGACCCGGGAGCACTCTCCTGCTGGGGCTTCCGCTCAGGGCGGCAATCGTCATTTACGGAATCGGCGTGATGCCCATCATTGTGTTACCAGTCGCGTACGCGCTGACGTTTGAAACGCAAACCCTGAATTCGGAGGATGTGGAGCGGGTGAAGGAGCTCGCGAGGCTCCGAGCCGACGCGAC
>DASZZV010000425.1:0-9114 GCA_035544835.1 Thermoanaerobaculia bacterium | reverse complement strand
GCCAGCGTGATCACGGAGATGAATGGTACTCGTGCTTTGTTGAGCCGCCCGAGAGCGGGCAGGAAAACTCCGTCGGTCGACATGGCGTAAGGAATCCGGGCGCCGGCGAGGATTCCGGAATGCAGCGACCCGAGGGTCGAGATCATCATGATTGCTGCCACGATGCGGGCAGCAACGGGGCCCATGAACGTGCGGATCGCCTCGCTGGCCACGGACGATGCTGCGGGAACATTTGCGATCTGAGTTGGTGTCAGAGCGTACTGATACGCAATATTGGCGAGCAGGTAAAGAGTCGTTACGATTGCCAGGCCGGCGAAGAGTCCCAGCGGAAGATTGCGTCCGGGATTCCGTACCTCTCCGGCCAGGACAGGGAGGTTCACCCAGCCGTCGTAGGCCCATAGTGCGCCGAGCATGGCCGCCCCGACTCCGGCCAGACCGCCTCGTGCCGAGGTGATTCCCTCACACGAACCTCCCGCGCTGGTCATGGCGAAATGCATCCAGTCGCCTCGGGCGAAGATGAATGTTCCAACCCCGAGCGCCGCCACCAGTCCCACCTTCATCACCGTGAGGAAGACCGCCACCCTACCCGTAACCGACACCGCCGCGAGATTGACGACCGTGACCGCGCCCAGCACAGCAAGGGTGATTCCCTGCAAGGCGCCGAGAGAGAGATGTAGCCTGCCGATCGAGAAGGACAGGAGATTGCGGTCGAGAGCACCGCCGCTCATCACGTTGAGGAAAATTGCGAAGGCCGCAGCTTTTGCTGCCTGAGACGCAGCATAGGAGACAGCGTAGGAGGTCCAACCGGACACGAATCCCCAGCGGCGTCCGTAGGCTTCGCCGATGTAGACGTACTCACCCCCTGCTCGCGGCATCATCGAGGAGAGCTCGGCGTAGGTGAGCACTCCTGCCAGCGACAGCAAACCCGCCGCGATCCAGATGGCGAGGGCTGCTCCGGGCGACCCGACGTTGCACATGATTGCCCGCGACTTCAGAAAGACTCCTGTTCCAACCACGTTTCCGACGACGATGGCAATGGCTGCGGCCGGTCCTAACGCTCGGTGCAATCCCCCGGTTTTCTCGATCACGTTGTCATCCTGAAGGCTCCAGCATAGGAGTAGAATTCATCATCCGTTTATTTTTGTCGCCAAACCAACAGAGGGGAGAGCATGCATATGCGTCGTGGTCTGATTCTATTTTTGATCCTTCTCATCAGTGTCCCGCTGCTCGCACAGCAAACCGGTGCGATTCACGGCACAGTATTGGCCATCGATGGGTCGGCACTTCCAGGTGTCACGGTCGAAGCCAGTTCGAACGTACTGCCGCAACCCCGCGTCACGGTTACCGACGGGGCTGGTAATTATCGTCTGCCAGCACTGCAGCCAGGTGCCTACACGGTGCAGTACACGCTCGGGGGAATGCAGACCGTCACTCGTAAAGCGGAGGTCCTGCTTGGTCAGGACGCGGCCGCCGACGTGAAGATGGGCGCGGCCGCCGTCTCGGAGAGCATTACCGTGACGGCTGGGACGACCCTCGTCGACAAAGAATCAACGGCCATCAGCAGCGGCCTGTCGAACGAGCAGATCCAGGCGCTCCCCGTAGCGCAGGAGTATCGCGATCTGCAGAAACTCATTCCCGGCGTGCAATACACGCAGGACACCATTCGCGGCCCGAGTGCAGGAGCGAGCGGTCAGGACAACGTCTACCTGTTCGACGGAGCCAACGTCACCATGCCTCTGTTCGGGGTGCTCGTTGCCGAGCCCTCCACACACGACATCGCGCAGGTCAACGTCGTCAGGGGTGGCGCCAAGGCGATCGACTTCGATCGCGCCGGCGGCTTTCTGATCGATTCAGCCAGCAAATCGGGCGCAAACAAGTTCTTCGGGCTATTGAGCTATCAGGTACTCAAACATGATTTCATCGCCGACCAGAAAGGCGTCGTAAACTCGCGATTTCAGCAAGATCGCGATTGGGCGACGGTGAGTCTGGGCGGCCCCATCCTGCCGGATCGCCTGTTCTTTTACGGCTCGTACTACCGCCCCAATTTCACCAAACAGAACCAGAGCAACCTGTATGGTTCTCTGCCGCAGTTCGAGAGCAAACGTAACGAGGAGTTCGGGAAGCTCACATTCACCCCGACCTCGTCATGGCTCGTCAATGGAAGCTACCGCCACTCGCACCGTGAGGACACGGCCGCCAGCTTCGGCCCGTCGGCTGCCCCTACCACGGGCCAGGGAAGCGAGACGACGCTGCAGATCGCCTCGCTGGAAGCCTCGAAGGTCATCAGCCCCAAGAGCTTTGCTACCTTCAAGTACACCGACTTCAAGAACCCTGGAGGCGGCCGCCCTTCGGGTACGGCCGACGTGACAGTCTCCACCGCCCTGGGAACCCACCTCGACATCAACAACCTCGATAGGCTGGGACTGCTGACCGTTCCGACTCTGCTGGGTAACAACCCGACGCAGGATGCCTTCAGGCAGGCGATCATCGACAAGTACGGCTACCTCAGTAACGGCGTGCGCACCGGCGGTGGCACCGTGGGCTTCTACCCCGATCTGCGTGACGACGATAGCTTTTTTCGGAAGAGTGGACAGCTGGGCTACAACTACATCCTGGGATCTACGGTAACCCACGATCTGCATGCCGGATATCAGCGTTACGAAGATTCCGAGGATCTGTTCCGCACCTCCAACGGATTCGGAAGGATCAGTGCCGTTACCACTTGCCCGGCCAGCGCCTGCGGTACATCCAAACCGGCTTTCCTTCAGGCCAACTTTCAGCAGCAAAGTGTGGGCGCTCCGAAGATCCATTCCGAGTTTCACTCGCAGAACATCGAGCTGAACGACACGATCCACATGAACAACTGGTCGTTCAACGTCGGGGTGATGGCAAGCAATGACACGCTCTACGGCCAGGGGTTGAAGAAAGCAGACAACCTGGCCGGATTCGTGAAGTCCCCCGGCACCAAATACAAGATGCACGAAGTTAAATTCGGTGACGAGATCCAGCCGCGGCTCGGCGCCACCTGGGCCTACAACGGGGCGGACACCGTTTTCGCCAGCTACGCCCGTTACAACCAGGCGGCGAACTCAGACGCGCGCGCCGCGTCGTGGGACCGCAACCTGTCCCGTACGATCAGCGCCTTTTTCGACGCCAACGGGAATCTCATCGGAGCCCAGCCGGTCCGTTCGTCCTCCGGCAAATTGTTCGTCTCGGGCATCAAGCCGCCCCGCATCGATGAATACATGATCGGCACGGCCCGCCAGTTCACCGGCAAACTTTCTTCCCGGTTGTATGGTCGATACCGTCACGGCACCCACTACTGGGAAGATACAAACAATGACGCACGGCTCCTTTTTAATCCGCCGTCCGGCATCCCGCGCGAGCTCTATATCCCCGACCTCGCTGCGCGCGTCACCGCAATCGGAAGCGGCTCGAGCTATGTCATCGCTGAGCTGGATGGTGCTTTCACCAAGTACTACGAAGCGACCGCGGAGACCGAATACCACGGTGCCAAGAACTTCGTGCGCGGCTCCTATACCTGGAGTCACTACTACGGCAACTTCGACCAGGACAACAGCACGAACAACAACGATCAATCGATCTTCATCGGCTCGTCGAATATCGCAGACGATGCCGGTCGCCAGTTGTGGAACAACAGATACGGCGATCTGCGCGGGGATCGCCGCCACCAGCTCAAGGTTTACGGGACCCAATCGCTGCCGTGGAAAGCGACCGCCGGCGCCTTCTTCGTCTATCAGTCCGGCCAGCCCTACGAGCTCTGGAGCTACCTGCCGTACAAGACTCTGACCGACTCGACCAGCGACACCAATCGCTACGCCGAGCCGGCGGGAAGCCGGAAGACCCCGGCACACCATCAACTCGATTTGAATTACACCCAGAACTTCCCGCTGCCGAAGGGGCTCAATCTGCAGCTTCTCGCCGACATTTTCAACGTCTACGACAAGCAGACCGGATACAACTTCGAGAATCGCGTCGGTACCCTGGGGGCATGCACAACGAACAAATGCGTTGACACAGGCCTGGTGGACAAGCCCTCGGTCAACGCGCCGTATGCGCGCTCGTTTTTCGATCCGCGACGCTATCAGATCGCGGCGAGACTGCAGTTCTAGATTCCTTTACATCACGAAACAAAGGCCCGGCGAAAGCCGGGCTTTTTTTGTGGTTCTTGTGTGGCACAGGCACTCTTGCCTGTGTGTCGGCCGTCGAGGCCGACTTCTCTGTTGAATTGCAGCAGAAACGCCGCGGCTCGACGCCGCGGCACACAGGCAAGAGTGCCTGTGCCACACAAAAACCAACCATCGGCTTGACTGCTCACCGGAACAGCCGCTCATTCGCGATCAGCTCCCTCGTCATCGGATTCGAATGGCTGCGTGCCGCTTCAATGCGCGCTGGCGCGCCCGGCTCACCGAGCAGCACGCTGACCTGCGCCCGTTTAAAGAGCGCCATTGCGTAATCCGGATGCGTCGCCGAAACGCGATCCAGCGCGTCTCTCGCTTCCACGAGACGTCTTGCGGAGAGATACAGAACGCCCAGCTCGAGATCGTGGGTAAACGCATTCCCCTGTGCTGTTTTCGCTTTGGTGAAGGCGTCGACTGCTGCCTCGGTCTCTCCGACCGACATGGCCATCTCTCCCTGATGCAGCAGCTCTGCCGGCGCCGCCGTTCGTCTTCCGTAGATGGACTGCCGAAGGTGCACTGCCTCGGCGATTCGTCCCTGGCGTTCGCGCACCGCCGCGAGTCCTTCCATCGCCGGCAGGCGATCCGGCTCCCGGCGGACCACCTCCTCCAGCAAAGGAATCGCCTTCTCCCATTCCTTTCCGCGGGCGTAGTAGAGCCCGAGGTAGGTGCGAACGTCCGACGAATCCGGGGCGATGGACTCAGCGCGCCGAAATGCTGCCAGCGCCTGCTGGTCATGACCGAGAGTTGAGTGTGCGACGGCGAGATGAAGCGCCGCGTCGAGGTTCGTCGGATCGGAGCTCAGGATTTTCTCGAGCAGCGGGATGGCCTCGGCATACTGCTCGCGCACAAAGAGCCCGGACGACTTGTCGAGAGTGTCGAAGAGGTAGGCCATGTCTGCCGGAACCGGCGCACCCTTCTGGACGACTGGCTTTGTCTGCGCGGCCACGTAGCCGAGGCTGGCCAGCTTCCGGCGCGCCTCATCATCGCCAGGAGTGGGAGCCGCGGCGGCGGCCGCCTCGAGCGACGGGACCGGATATTCCTGCAATGCTGCGCGAACCGCCCGTGAGGGCGATGCCCCTGGGGCCAGGTTCTTCTTCTCACCAGGATCGGCGATTACGTCATACATCTCGATGCGCCCTGCCGAGATCGTCTTCATCCGCCCCTCGACGGCCATGATCTGCGGCTGCCATCCGTAATCGAGAAACGGTTTCATCGCCTCACCGACCACGATTTCACGATCAGATCGCCGAAGGCTGTTGGTCGCATCAATGCCGGCCCAGTCGAGAATCGTATGAAAAATTCTTCGCGTGCTGACCGGCGCGTCGGCGACGCCCGGACCGATTCCGGGACCTATGAGGAGCAATGGCACGCACATGGCCGACTGGTAAAGGAGATTCCCATGTTGCGCTTCACCGTGGTCGCCGAGTCCCTCACCGTGGTCTCCGACGACGACAATGGCGACCGGTCCTGCAACTCTCTTCTCGAATTCCTCAACGAGACGTCCTAACTGCTGATCCATCGCAGCGACTTCACCCAGATACGGTTTCGCGGCGTAGCGAGTGCGGAACGGCTCGGGGGGGGCGTAGGGATAATGCGGATCGTAGTAGTGGACCCAGAGGAACAGAGGACGCTGCTCTCCCTTCTGGAGAAATTCCACCACCCGGTCCGTCGTCTCGACGGCCGAGCGTTCGGTGCGGCCCTCGTTCTCCTGATCGTCGTAAGAGTCGAAGCCACGCGCCAGACCGAAACGGCGCGCCAAGGCAAAGGCGGAGACGAACGCCGCGGTCTGGTAGCCGGCCGCGTGCAGACGCTCGGCCAGCAGGTGCTGGCCGGAGGAGAGATAACGACCGTTCTCATGAACGCCGTGTCCAGCGGGGTAGAGGCCAGTCATCATCGAGCTGTGCGATGCCAGAGTCTGGGGAACTGTCGCGTAAGCCTGAGCGAACCGTCGTCCTCGTTTTGTCAGGAGGTTGAATGAGGGGGTATCGACGTCGCGTGCTTCAGGCCCGATGGCATCGGCGCGCGTCGTATCGAGGGTCACGAGGAGGATGGACGGACGAGCGGCGAGGGGCGAGGCCGTTCGGGGATGGGTTGTTTCACGCTGCCTGCAGGACACAGCAGCGACGTCGCACACGAGCAGAAGAAGAACGAACAGTCGTTTCCACGACCCGCGGGGTGACACATTCTTTGAACCGGGAGTTCCTCGCTTGCCTTCAATCAGGCGATGACGCTGCTCGAGGTTCGAGACGGAGGAGCGGCGCCTCCCGCTATCGTTTGGGCACCCGCAGATTCCAGTGTCACATCGACGGACTGGTGTTGTTGGAAGGTTGTCTGAGATCATCGGCTCGTGAATAGTACTGGGAACCGCGCCGGCCGTTTTATCGTAACGCTGATGGTGCTGACGTCGTGTGCGAGTACGCCGCCGCTGAGGATAGGTGCGATGGAGGCCTACACCCTGAACTACGACACGCCGGTCGATCCCGCTGTGCAGGCCAGACTCGTGGGCATCGATTCCATGCTGCGTTCTCGCTATGGGATCGCGCCCGAGCAGGCCGATGTCGGATTGCTGGACCTCAAGACGATGCGCCTGGCGATGATCCATCCCGATCAGATCGAATACGCGGCCAGCGTGGCCAAGATCGGGATTCTGCTGGCCTGGTTTCAATTGCACCCCGAACCTGCTTCCAGTCTCGATCCGCAAACGCGTCACGAGCTGGGCCTCATGGTAAAGAGCTCGAGTAACGAGATGGCGGCGAAGTACTCACGTCAGATCGGGCTGCGCCAGATTCAAGCTGTACTCGACTCGTATCACTTCTACGACAAAGAGCATGGCGGCGGCATCTGGGTGGGCAAGCATTACGGGGAGGGGACAGAGCGATACGGGGATCCCATCGCCGATCACTCTCATGCCGCGACTGTCCGTCAGCTCCTTCGATTCTACCTTCTACTCGAGCAAGGCAAGCTCGTTTCGCCTGAGGCTTCGAAAACGATGCTGGAGCTGTTCGCCTCTCCCGATATCCCTCACGATGACATCAAGTTCGTGAAGGGTCTGGAGGGGCGGAAGGTACGGATTCTTCGCAAGTGGGGCTCCTGGGAAAACTGGCTTCATGACAGTGCCATCGTTACCGGTCCGGGGCGCCACTACATCCTGGTCGGGCTGACGAATCACCCCAGAGGCGATGAGTATCTGATCGATCTTGCGCGCGCCGTGGATGATCTGATGATCGCAGAGAAGTAAGCGGGGGTTTGGGCATTCATCATTTGCGCGTGAACTTCTGGTCGAAGATCGTCATCGACGTGATGCCCGCCGCCGTCCTTTCGAAGAGAACGTCCTCATCGACATCGACTTCGTCTTCGGTGGCATGAAAGCTGTCTGGACCCTGGGCCAGTAGCGGCGTTTTCAACTGCTGCCAATGCAGGACGAGACTGCCAGAATCGAGCGAGATCGTTGCGTCGCCGTAAGCGGGGTGATTGTAGGTGCCGACATACAGCGTGAAATCAGCGGGCGTCGTCTTTGGCTGAATTGCGGCGAGGTCGATTTTCTTCTTCTCGTCGCTGGCGTCGGACTTCCTTTCGAACTCCAGGTAATACGCGATCCAGTCACGAGAGTGATTTTTCAGAACCTCGTCGAGGATCGTGTTGCGCAGTGAAAACAGTGCATAGCCTCGACCGACGTTCTCCATGATGGCGAGACCAACTTTTCTTGCGGGAAGCAGGGCCACATTGCTGCGGAATCCGTTGAGAACGCCGGCATGAGCGACGAGCAGCTCCCCCCGATAGTCCTGTACGTTCCATCCGAGAGCGTAGGTCATGATGTTGGTCTCGGGGTAAACATCTTTGGTCGTCCCCTGCAGCGGGATGATGGTCTGCGGCTTCTTCGTCTCGGCGAGAGCGGCCGCGCCGACGATACGACGGCCGTCGATGGAGCCGTCTGAAAGCTGAAAGCGAAGCCAGCGCCCCATGTCGTGAGCCGTCGATTTCACGGTGCCGGCCGGAGCGATCTGCGCGTAGTCGATCATCTTTCGAACGGTGGCCTGGCGGGATTTGCTATTCCACTCGTGACCGGTGGCGTGCTCGACAGCACTCCATTGTGCGAGCGACGTTGCCGAGCGCGACATCCCGAGCGGCTCGAAGATCCGTGCCTGCAGGAACTCTCCCCACGGCATGTTTGCCGCTCCGGCCACCGCTTCACCGGCAGCGACGAACATGATGTTGTTGTACTGGTAGGCGCTCCGGATCGGCTTGCTCAACGTCAGGAATCCTGCGGCGCGAATCAGGTCGCCTCGACTCCAGTCGGTGGCTTCCCATAACTCATCGTGACGGGACAGGCCGGTGCGATGCGACACGATGTCGCGTAGAGTGACCGAGGAATCGGCGCAGGGATCGGAGAGGCGGAAGTAGGGCAGGTAGTTCCGCACCGGGTCGTCCCATTTCATCTTCCCTTCATCTACCAGCGCGGCCATCGCCGCCGTGGTGAAAGCCTTGCTGGTGGACCCGAGCTCGAAGAGCGTGTTTACGGTAACCGGATCACTCTTGCCGAGCTCGCGGACGCCATAGGCACGCTCGAAGATGACTCGATCGTCCTGAACGACGGCGATGGAAAGGCCGGGAATGGCATACGCGGCCATCGTCCTGCGAATTGCCTTGTCGATGACACGATCGAGCGACGCGGCGGACGAAAGTTGCGCGCTGACGAACAGCAGCAGCGTGAGGGCGAGAGACTTACGCATGGGGAGATTCTACAAGGGCGCGGCAAGCATCATTGTTTTCGTACCTCGAGCGAAGCCTGGTTATTGACGCGGGTTTTGGAACTTGTCATCCTGAGAACGACGCTGCGTCGCCGATGAGGGAAAGAAACGTACTTGTCATCCTGAGCCGCCGCGGCGAAGGATCTCCAGTGGCAGGATCTGAA
>DASZZV010000424.1:0-5984 GCA_035544835.1 Thermoanaerobaculia bacterium | reverse complement strand
GGGTGTCATCCCGAGCGTCGAGCGAGGGATCTGGGAGGGGGCCTTGCGGTGTGGAGTCTTGGAGCTCTCTTACGATTGTGCGAGGCGCCGAAGGGTCGAGTCCCCCGCCCAGATCCCTCGCTCGACGCTCGGGATGACACCCACTCAGTTTCTTTTCTCAGTGGCAGCGCGCACGCTGTCCCCGGCTCAGGATGACAAGCCTTTGCTGCGAGAGCGACCCCGATGCACGATGGCCACACCCAGTGATAGACTTTGGAGCACCGCGACAATGCAGGGGATTGGGGAGGCGGAGCATGAAGATCTGGGAGTACAAAATTATCAACGTCCGGTCTGAGAACTACTCGATGGACCCGCGACGCGCCGAGGAGCTGAACCGGCTCGGCGATGAGGGGTGGGAGCTGGTGAGCATCACCTCGATCAACTTCAAAACTGGCGCGACCGATCACATCGGAATGGTTTTCAAGCGCGAGAAAGCCATCGCCGCTGCCGTCTAGGTCCGCCCCGTTCCCTTCCTCATTTTGATTCTGGTATCGTTCGCATCTCCGCGCCGGGCCTTCGTGCTGCCGCCGATGACCTTTCTGTATTTCTAAGTCACCGACGAGAGTATTAACGTTTCGCGCGCTGTGCCCTTCACCAATATCAGTGCGGAGTCTGCGATGACCTCACGTCCTCTTGTGTGTTTGATCGTTCTCGATGGCTTCGGCTGCCGCGCCGAGACTTCGTGGAACGCCATTGCTGCGGCACGAACGCCTCTCTTTCGCCATCTCTTTAAAAGCAGTGCCTGGACGACGCTCGAGGCTTCGGGGCTGCGTGTCGGCCTGCCGGAAGGGCAGATGGGGAATTCCGAGGTCGGCCATCTCAATATCGGCGCAGGTCGGGTCGTCGATCAGGATCTGGTTCGTATCAACAAGGCTGTTCAGACCGGCCAGCTTTCTCGCAGTCCGGTTCTGGTGGATGCTTTTTCGAAAGCGCTGAAGAGCGGTACGGCGGTTCATTTTGCCGGTCTCCTTTCTGATGGAGGCGTACACTCACAGCAGAACCATCTGCACGGCCTCATCGACGCAGCCCTCGCCAACGGAATGACCACACGCGATGGAGCTCCCTCGGTTTTCGTCCACGCCATTCTCGACGGCCGCGATACGTCGCCCATCTCTGCAGTGAAGTACCTCAACCGGCTGCTCGACTTCATCCGAGACAAGCCGCAGGTTCACCTGGCTGATGTCATCGGCCGGTACTACTCGATGGATCGCGATCGTCGCTGGGAACGGATTCAGCGTGGCTATGACCTGATGACTTTCGGTACCGGAACCGAGACCAGTGATGCCGTCGCGACAGTGGAGCGTTTTTATCAGGACGGAATCAACGACGAGTTCATGGAGCCGATCTCGGTTCGCTCCGCGGCAGGCGCGGTCGGGCGCGTGAGTGATGGCGACACGCTGCTCTTTTTCAACTACCGGGCTGACAGAATGCGGCAGCTCGTCACGACCTTTCGCGATCCCGCCATCACCGGTTTCGAGCGGACCCGCTTTCCACACGTCCATCTGATGTCGATGGTGCGCTACCACGAAGACTTCGCCTTCCCGGTCGTTTTTCCGCCGGTCAGCGTTCATAACCACCTCGGCGAGATTTTTTCGCGGGAAGGGATGCGGCAGTTGCGAATTGCCGAGACCGAGAAGTACGCGCACGTCACCTTTTTCTTCAACGGAGGCTCCGACGCAATCAGTGAGGGGGAGGAGCGTGTACTGATTCCTTCCCCAAAAGTTCCAACGTACGACCTTCAGCCGGCGATGTCGCTCCGCGAGCTGGCCGATCGTGTCGTGCAGGAGATCGACGGCGGAAAATATCAGGCCGTGATTCTCAATATCGCCAATCCCGACATGGTCGGGCACACCGGGAAGATGGAGGCTGCTGTCGAGGCCATCGAGGAGACCGATGCGGCCATGGCGAAGATTCTCGACGCCGTCCGCCGGGCCAGAGCCGTTGCCCTGATCACTGCCGATCATGGGAACTGTGAGCTGATGTATGACGAGGCGAAGAAGCAGCCCCATACCGCTCACACAAATTTCCCTGTTCCCTTCATTCTCTTCGACCCCGCGGGCAATGCGTCGGGAACGCTGCGCAAGGGTGGTGCGCTGGAGAACGTCGCCCCCACCCTTCTCGACATCCTGGGGATCGAGAAGCCGGCGGAGATGACTGCCGAGTCGCTCTTCGAACGAGGTCCGTCTCCGCGATGATCGATCAGATCCTTCTGGTGCGTCATGGTGAGACGCTCGACAACATCCGTGGAGTTGCTCAGGGCTGGAGTGACAGCGTTCTTTCCGATCGAGGCCTGCAACAGGTGCAGCGACTCGCCGAACGCATCGGTGCGTGCGGTCCGACAGCCCTTTACTCCTCGAACCTTCCACGAGCTGTCAGCTCAGCGCTCGAAGTGGCCCGAGCTACCGGTCTCGAGCCTCGCGTTCTCGATGACCTGCGGGAGCTGAATTGCGGAGAATGGGAGGGTTCCACGTTCGTCGACGTCCAACGAGCGGAGCCTGATTTTTTCCGGCGCTGGACGAAGGACATGTCACTGGCCTGTCCGGGTGGTGAATCATTCGTTCACCTGGCAGAGAGAATGAAGCGGGCTCTCGATCGAATCCAGGGCGACGACGGGGACGGGCGAGGCACAGTCGTGATCGTTTCCCACGGTCTGGCGATTCGAGTCGCGGCGACGCTTCTGCTCGGCCTGCCTCTGGAGACCTCTCGTAGCTTTGCTCAGGACAATGCCGCTCTGAACATCTTTCAATGGCGAATGGATCGCTATGTACTAAAAGTCTGGAATGACACGTCGCACTGTCCATGACTGTATGGGCGGGAAAAGAACGGTTTTCATCCCTGGATCGCACTCACTTTCTGCGTGGTTCTTTGCTTTCGCGTGTACAGCGAGCCTTCCTCCCCGGGCGGGGACGGAAGGCTCGTCGTACTTTAACCGCTTGAGCTTGGGCGCTTACCTGGCGGCGACGCTTTTGTGGGCTCGCAGGCTGTCGATGGCCGAGGCCGGGACAGTGCCGGAGAACTTCACGCCTTCATTGTCAGTCGTGATCTTGAACTGACGAAGCACCGGGATCACCTCGGGTGCCTTGTCCTGCAGCGCCAGTCTCCACGCAGCCAGCACGCCGCGGGCGGCGTCAGCGACCAGGTCGCGAGTATCGACGTCGTTGGTGAGGGCCACCCCACCAACCTGCAACGCATCGCCTGTATCTTTGGTCCAGATGGCGACGGTCGTCATCCTGCCGAGTGCGGCGATGACCGGCGAGGTGGTCGATGAACCGACCTTCATCGCGGGGCCTTTCATGTTGGACATGCGGGGCACGTCGACGAGAGCCCAGGCCGAAACGTCGCGATCGACGCGGCGCATCTCCCGTCCCAGTGTCGAGGTGGCGAAGCCGCTGCCCCCTTTACTGTAGGCGGTGAGAGCGGAGAGCACGGCCCGCTCCGTTCCGAGGATCACGAGGCGTTTGTTCAGGAAGGCGACGGCGCCCTGCTGGCCGTCATTTTCTCCGTGCGGAAAACGATAGTAGGCGCCGCTGGCGGTATCGACTCGCTTGCCGTCGTGTGAGGCCGAGGCGGCGGAGAGCTTCTGAACGTCGAAGCGTCCTTCCAGCCCGAGGAGGACGTCGCCGTTGGGCGAATCCGAAGCACGCAAGGCAAAGACGACGGCATCGATGTCTTTGGACGGCTGCAGTCCCGTCTCCTTCAGAAACTCCTCGCCGTCACCATGGACGGTGATGTTGTCGGTGTCGTGGAAGATGCGGCCCGAAAGCGGGCTGGTGCGGAGCTGATCGAGGCGAACGTAACCGACGGCGACTGCATCACCGGGCACGAGCTGCAATGCGCCTGGACTGGTGGCGGCCGAAGCGATGGACGCACCAAGGATGAGTGCCCCGCCGAAAAGCAGAGTAGCGAATGGTTTGACCTGGTATCTCATGACTAAAACTCCTTTCGATGGAACAGCCAACTTGCTGCGGTGAGTGAAGCGACAGCGAAGAGGGCGGTTGTGAGGAAGGGGAGGGTGAAATCAGCACCATTACCCGGCCCTCCCGATACGAAACCGTAAACCGCCTTCCCTAATTCGAATGTCTTGGGAAAAACCCAGTAGAGAACCTGAATCGTACGGGCGCTCCAGGCGTGCGACACCGCCGCCTCGAACTGTTTGTGCGCCGCCAGGATCGACGACATGAAGAAGATCGCGTAGCTGGCCATGATCGACACCGCCGTTGACGAGGTGACGACGCCGACGAGAAAGGCGAAGGCCAGCAGCGTGGCGATGGCGAACATGATGATCACGGCACTCAACATGAAACGGGGATGCACCACGTGGGTCTTCCAGGCCACGATGAGCCAGGTCGAGCCGACCAGGTAGATCACGTTGACCGCCGCCAGGATCAGCCCGGCGATGTAGCGCGACAGCAGCAGTTTGGTGCGCGCCACCGGCCGAGACAGGTACAGATCGATCGTGCCCTTTTCCTGAAGTCGCGGCACGAGGTGCGCCGTGGAAAAGATGGCCAGGAAAATCCCGACCACATAAAGGAATGTCGAGAATTTGGACTCGAAGCTGAGGACCAGCTCATCCATCTGTCCGCCACCCCCGTTCATGTGAACCTGCTGACCGAACAGCTTCGCTCCGGCCAGGGCACCGTCAACGACGTCGAGGTTGACGGCCGAGGCGAAGGTGATGATGAACAGCGAGGACAGAACGAAGTAAGCGATGAGCGTCCAGCGCGCTGCGGCCTCGCGGAAAACTTCTTCGATGTTTGCCAGAACGACTCTCATGCTTCTGTCTCCCGTGCGTCGCTGGCGTCGCCCGTTTTGACGAGGTCGACGAATACGTCCTCGAGCGAGGAGCGGACTTCTGATACTTCGGAGAGCAAGGACCCATTGCTGCGGGCTGCGTCGATGAGCTCATTGAGATGTCGGATGTCGCGGACACCCAGAAGCAGATGTCCGTTCTCGCGCTGCACGTTGGCGCCACTGCTGCGAAAGCGATCGACCAGAGAGTCGTCGATCGATGAGGCCACCAGTTTGTACCGCGATTCCTGACGGGTGAGCTCCTCGATGTTTCCAATCGCGGCCACGCTTCCGCGCCGCAGAATCGCAACGCGGTCGCACATCAGCTCGATCTCGCTCAACAGATGTGAGTTCAGGAAGATGGTCTTTCCCTTTTGCGCCTCCTCACGGAGCAGGTCGCGGATCTCGCGGCGGCCTACAGGATCGACACCGTCTGTCGGCTCGTCGAGCAGCAGAAGGTCGGGCTCGTGAATGAGCGCCGAAGCAATTCCGAGCCGCTGCACCATGCCTTTGGAGAACTTCTTGACGCGCACGTCGACCCATTGAGCGATTCGCAGGCGCTCCAGGAGGGGCATCATGCGGCTGTTCAGAGTCGCTGCGTCGACACCCGACATCCGGCCGAAGATCGACAGCGTCTCGCGGGCGGTGAGGTAACCGGGAAACCGATGTCCTTCCGGCAGGTAGCCGATGCGTTGGCGCGAGCTGGGATCGGTCGTCGGGATCCCGAAGATCGTTGCCGAGCCGGTGGTGGCGCGGCTGAGGTTCAGGAGAAGCTTGACCGTGGTGGTCTTGCCGGCCCCATTCGGTCCGAGCAGACCAAAGATCTCTCCCGGATTTACGGTGAGCGTCAAATCGCGTAAGGCGGTGATTTTCTTCGCCCCGAACGACGCGGTATACGTTTTTCCCAGACTGTCGGTCTGGATGGCTGGTTGTGACATCGCAATGAGTGTACGGCTGACGCGAGGAATGGTTGCGTAAATGGGGGGCGGCGTCCTGCCGCCTCGGGTGTGAGTCATTGCCGAGAGCGTATGCCTCTCGCGGGTGTCATCCCGAGCAAGGGACGACACTGCGTCGCCGATGAGGGAAAGAAACGTGCTTGTCATCCTGAGCCGCCGCGGCGAAGGATCTCCAGCGGCAGGATCTGAATTCAGATCGCT
>DASZZV010000423.1:0-8736 GCA_035544835.1 Thermoanaerobaculia bacterium | reverse complement strand
AAATTCGAAATCCGAAATCCGAAATCTCCCTCACTCCGGTTCGGCGATGAATCGATAGCCGACCCACGGCTCGGTGACGATGTATCGCGGTTCGGCGGGGTCGCGCTCGATTTTTTTTCTCAGTGAGCTGACGTGTACCCGCACGGCGTCGACAGTCGTTCCTGGCGCGCCATTCCAGACGGTTCGAATGATCTCATTCGGAGTCACCGGCTTGCCAGGACGGCTGGCCAGTTGAATCAGGATCGCGAATTCCGTCGGCGTGAGGTGGATTTCGCTGACGTCACGGGTCACGATCTTCCGCTCGACGTCAATGATCAGGCCGGGAAACCGCAGAATCGGTGCTGCGCCAAGGCTGGAACGGCGCAACTGCGAGCGCACCCGGGCCAGCAGTTCTCCCACGGCGAACGGTTTGGTCACGTAGTCGTCGGCGCCGAGATCGAGGGCCCGGACTTTGTCGGACTCGCCGTCGCGAACGGAGAGAACCAGGATGGGTACCGCACTCTCCCGCCGGACCGTCTCGATGAGTCTAAACCCGTCACCACCCGGCATGGAGAGATCGGTGACGATGAGATCTGCGCCCTCCCGCCGAAACGCTGCAACCGCTTCATTGGAGCTTCTCGCTTCAAAGACCACGTAGCCGGCAGCGACCAACTCTCCGCTCAAGCCGTGAAGGAGCGACGGGTCATCATCGACCACGACCACGACGCAACTGTCCCTCATGCCTGAACCTGCCTGCTCGACGGCAGCGATAGCCAGGCCGCCGTCCCTCCACCCTCTCTCCCTTCCAGCGCAAATTGGCCGCCGCTGAGAGTCACGAAGGAGCGGACGATCTCCAGACCGAGACCTTTGTGCGGAAGGTCGGCGAGACGATCGCTCTGTTCCCCGGGATCCTGCTCGCCGATTCCTGCACCACGATCGAGGACGCCGAGTCGCACGCTGGTCGCGCCATGGTTCATGGCGATCAATTCGATTTCGCCTCCTGCCGGTGCGGCCCGATCGGCATTCTCGACGAGATTGACGAGAATCTCGGTAGCGATGAGGGGATCGACAAAGGCATCGCGACAGTCGTTGGAAACCTCAACCTTGAGTGACCTGGACTGCGTGAGAAAAGTCAGGTGCTCCCGTGCCGCGCGAAAGAGATCCGCTGGAGGCGTGGGTTCCGGAGAGAGCTTGATCTTGCCGGCATCGAGTCGCGCCAGCGAAAGCAGACTCTGAATGCGTCTGCGTAGCCGGGCACTTTCCTGGAGGATTTCCTGCACGGCCGGAAGTGACTGATGTTGAGCCGTCAGCGTTCGCAGTAACGACTCGGCATGAATCGAGATCGCGGCCAGGGGTGTCGACAAATCGTGAGAGACCGCTCTGAAGAAAGATGTCCGGAGAGCATCTCCCTCACGCAGCGCTTCCACGTGCATCCGTGTGGTAATGAGATCCTCTCTCTCCAGTGCAAGCGACATCAGGCTTCCCATCGCTTCTACTGCGGCCATGGTCGCCGCAGTTCCGATCAATACGATGACTCCGCGGGAAGTGGCCCCGACGCGAACCGGTGCGTAGTGATCATTCAGCTTTCCATTTGCGAAAGAAAGCACCTGCTGATGAATACGAACCGTCCTGAGTCGCTGGTCCTGTTGGGTCGTTGGAGGCTCGCCGAACCAGAGAACGGAGTGGGTGGATTGATCATGAAACTCGACATAGCCGCCTCGCTGCGGTTGCAGCGACTCGATGGCTCGACCGAGTGCGGCCTCCAGCGCCTCTCCATGAGCCTCACGGGAGAGGATGCCGAAGGTGAGGTCATACAGCGTCTCAATGTCTCGTTGCCGGGCGTTGGCTCTCTCGGCTCGTTCCAGAGAAAGGCTCACGACACGACTGGTCAACGCCGAAGCAAACAGAAAAAGGCCAAAGGATAACCAGTCCTCAGGGCTCGCGATGTGAAACGACCCTGTGGGCTGGAGAAAAAAGAAATTGAACGTGAGTCCGGCCGCGAGCGCCGCGGCCGCACCAACCACGAACCTGCCCCACACCGAGGCGATGACGACGATCAGATTCAGAACGAGGGCTGCCGTGGTGGCGTTGGCGTCCAGACTCCGCGCCAGGACTGCCGCTACGACGACGGCGGCAGAAGAAGCCAACGCGCGAAGCACGGTTCCAGTCGATCGGCTTTCCACCTGACGTCAGAGCTCGATTTGTGCGCCGAGCTCAACGACCCGATTCGGCGGCAGGCTGAAGAAACGGCTGGCGCTGGCCGCATTTCGCATCATCGATGCAAAGATTTTTTCTCGCCAGAAGGCCATACCGCTTGGTCGTTTAGTGACGATCAGAGTCTCTCTGCCCAGGAAGTAGGTAGTGTCCATGGGAGGGAATTGGATTCCCTTCTCAGAGATGCCGGCAAGCAAACCGGGCACATCGGGCTCCTCCATGTAACCGTAACGCCCCGTTACGCGATAAATACCCTCGCCGATATCCTCGACTCGAATCCTTTCTTCCTCTTGTAACCGGGCCACCTCTTCCGTGACGATCGTAAGCAGCACAACCTGCTGATGCAGCGCCTTGTAGTGCTTGAGGCTATGAAGCAGCGCGGGCGGAATGACGTCGACTGCTCGGTGCATGAATACGGCCGTTCCCTGAACACGAATCGGGGGCCTCTTTCGCAGAGCTTGAACAAACAGCTCGGGTGATAAAGCCCCTTCGCGAAGTTTCTCACTAAGAATCTCGCGACCTCGGCGCCATGTAGTCATTAGTGTGAACATCACCGATCCGATCAGCAGCGGGAACCATCCACCTTCGGCAACCTTGACCAGATTCGCCCCCAGAAACGCGAAATCGGCGATGAGGAAGCCGGCGGTAATCAACCCGGCTGTCATAGCCGACCAGCCCAAACGGTCGCGGGCCACAACGTACGCAAGCACCGTGGTAATGATCATCGTGGCGCTGACTGCCACACCATATGCTCCAGCCAGATTCCCGGATGTCCGGAAACCCACGACGAGAGCGATGGTCGCAACCATGATTGCCCAGTTGACCGAGGGAATGTAGATCTGACCGATCTCGGCCCCGGAGGTATGGACGATTTCCATCCGAGGAAGGTATCCGAGTTGAATGGCTTGACGTGTGAGTGAGAAGACTCCCGAGATGATTGCCTGGGAACCGATCACGGTCGCCATGGTCGCCAGAGCAACCAGCGGATAAAGCGCCCAGCTCGGAGCCAGCAGAAAGAAAGGGTTGTGGGCCGCTGCGGGGCTCTTCAGCAGCAGCGCACCCTGACCCAGATAGTGAAGGACCAGAGCAGGCCCAACGATATTGAACCAGGCGATCTGGATCGGTTTTTTTCCAAAATGACCCAGGTCGGCGTAAAGGGCCTCGCCTCCGGTCGTCACCAGGAAGACTGCCCCCAGCACTAAAAAGCCACGCACACCATTGCGGATGAAAAAACGAATTCCATCAACGGGGTTCAAGGCCCAAAGAACCGCTGGATGCCAGAGAATGCCGCGAATCCCCATCAACGCCAGCGTGGAAAACCAGACCAGCATGATCGGACCGAAGACGGAGCCGATTCCAGCCGTACCACGGCGCTGAAAGAGAAAGAGCAGCACGAGAATGATGATCGTGAGAGGAAGGACGTATGGTTTGAACAGCGGCGTCGCAATCTCCAGTCCCTCAACGGCACTGAGGACAGAGATCGCGGGTGTGATCATCCCATCGCCGTACAACAGCGACGCGCCGAAAACGCCCAGAATGATCAGAGTGGAGTGGACAGTTCCCTTTCGCGCCTTGTCCATCCGCACCAGACCCATGAGAGCGAGGATCCCCCCCTCGCCTCTGTTGTCGAAGCGAAGAACGTAGACCTGATACTTGACCGTAACGACCACAACCAGCGACCAGAAAATCAGAGATAGAACACCAAAGATGTTTGCCTGGGTAGGCGGCACGGGGTGAGAACCGTAGAAGCACTCGCGCATCGCATAAAGAGGGCTCGTGCCGATGTCTCCATAGACGATTCCAAGAGCGAGAAGAGAGAGCGAGATGAGTTTCCTGCGGCTCACATCCTTGTGGGTGTGTATAGCCTGCTGCGGTGATCCCGGGTCTTCAGTCAAACTTCTGTCTCCAGGCGCGGTGGCGCAAACGTCAACGCACTCCAGTGGGCGCTACGAGTTTTGAACTCGGCCAGCATACCGGAACAACCGAAGGGGCGTTCTGGAACTACGGATCGAGCGTCAGGCGAGGAACCGGTGGCGGCCAAGCGCTCCACAAACAGGATGGCGGCGTACCACATCAGGTGCCGCAGACGTCTCACGCGACGTTGTCATCCCGAGGGAGCACGCCCAAGAGTAAGGGTCAGTAGGGAGTGAGTACGACCGAAGGATCTTTGGTGACATGCGCGAGTCGGGATAACACCCGTTGATGACTCTCATTCCTTCTCGCCCATCGCCCGGACCGTGTCGACAAGAAAAACGCCGCCCGATTCATGAGGAACCTGAACGGCGTGAATGGTTGCACCTGGTAGGCCCTAGCGGACTCGAACCGCTGACCTCCACCGTGTCAAGGTGGCGCTCTAACCAGCTGAGCTAAGGGCCTGAAACCGGATATTTCTCCCGAACCGGCGGCGGTGAAAAGTCATTCCCGCTTTTGGGAGGCGAGACGATATCCGATGTCCAAGGGCCAGCGCAAGGCAGGCACATTGGTTGCTCGTTGCTCGTAGACTTGGCCAGTAACACGAGTAACAAGTAATAGGTGAAGAGCAAACCACACTACCTGAGGAGCTCAACGTGCGCCAGATCGCCGCAGTCTTCCTGATCGTCACCGCCTACGCCGCCGCTGGTCATGCCCAGCAGGAACCGATCTCCGCCGACCAGCCCGGATTTGCCAACGGCTCGAGCATCGTCGGTGCGGGAACGCTTCAGGTCGAAACCGGTGCCGAGCTCGATCACCAGAATGGCTCGACCGTGGGCCTTCCCACGCTGCTGCGGTACGGTCTCTCAGATGCGTTCGAACTGAGACTCGGAACCAACACTGCTCTCTTCTCGCATGGCGACGTGGATCTTGCGCCGGTGGCGATCGGATTCAAACTGAAGCTCCGCGTTGGGAGCATTCCACTGTCCGTCATCGCCTCGGTGCAACCTCCCTCCGGCGAGGGTGTGGCCCGAACATCAGAATTCGAAGGTGACCTGCGCCTGGTCAGCGACATCGACCTGGGGAACAACCTCGTGCTGACGCCCAACGCCGGGCTGGGCCTCCAGGAGGGTGAGCGGCCCACCGCAATCATCGCCGCGACTCTGACGAAAAACGTCGGCAAGGCCGCCCCCTTCGTCGATTTCGAATTCCACGCTGGCTCCGGCGATCCATCGCTCGTCCTTGACGGAGGCATCGCCTGGCTCGTCAGCAACGACACGCAGCTCGATGTCGCCGGAGGCGTGGGCGTCACCGGGAACGACTTCCCGGACTGGTTCATCGCCGCCGGAGTGAGCGAGCGCTTCTGATCGGACCTGAGCCCTATCGCGGCAAAGGGATCTCATTTCCCGCTGCGAAGGAACGTTCGCGAGCGCGCTTGCGGTGCCAGTCCTCAATCGAACCTGCGCCGAACAGTTTGATGAACCATCGCGGCGGCTCATCCGGATTGTACTCAGGGAACTGCCCAACGATGTCGGTGAACAGCCGCAGAGCGGTGAAGGCATAGACGAGAGTATGCGGCCTGTTGAGGACGACTCCTCCGAAACCGCCGATGAAAATGGCAATAAAAATCACGAAGACCCGCCAGAGCGCGAAGTCGGTCGCCTGTTTGACCCACGCAAATGGGCGGTCGCGCAGACCGGCGAGACTTATAACGAACCCGATGAGAACGAAAACGGCGGCACCGGCCACGCCTCCCGCGAGCGAATGAAGATCGACGCCACCACCGACTCCGAACAGGCCCAGCAAAGTAAAAAGAAAGGGGATCTGAATGAGAACACACACGAAAGAGGTCGTGAGGAATGACTTGTTGTAGGTTCCGCGGCGGAAGAAGTGACCGCTCTTGTTCGTGAGTCTTCTGTGTAGCGCGACAAGAATAGAGACGGACAGCACGAATATCAGTGACTCGCACCAGTACAACGCCACGGCAGTGCCGTCAGCCCACCCGCGAAAAAAGACACCGGTGATCGCGATGGCGTTGAAGCCGACGAGGTGCGTCAGACGTCCGAATCGATTCACGGTATCGTCAGATCATAACTTGAGCCAGGTGCGGTTAAAATCGTGCGGCCGGATCGCCGACCCGGTGAACACTTTGCGCGTGAACACTTCGCTTCGCGGATTCGGCAAAAACGAAAAACGCCGGACGTAAGCGGCGTAATGAGTTCAAGAAGTGGTAGGCGCTAGCGGACTCGAACCGCTGACCCCCACCGTGTGAAGGTGATGCTCTACCAACTGAGCTAAGCGCCTGAGAGGTCGCAGCCCTGGAGGCTGCTGTTTCAAAGGTGGCTAGGATAACCCAGGAAATTGAAAATTGAAAATTGAAAATTGAAAAAGAAAGGGGCGGGATGACGCTGGTAGCGAGGGTACAATCACTCGCTTTCTCGGCGCGGCGACGGCGCGCCCTTTCGCCTTATTTCTCAATTCTCAATTCTCAATTCTCAATTTCCGAAGGACCGATGCTGAAAGAACTCATGACTCTCACGCCTGCGGACCGGACGACCCAGCTGGGCTTTTCGGACATCGTCAAGATCCGCAACCGCGTGCTGGCACTCAAAGAGAGCGGCATGAAAGTGTTGCAGCTCGAGGGCGGCGAGCCGTTTCACCCGACGCCTGATCCGATCAAAGAGGCGTTGAAGCGGGCTGTCGACGAGAATCAGACTCGCTATGCCCCCTCTTCAGGGATAGCGCCGCTACTCGCGGCGATCGAGGAGAAGCTGGCCAGGCGAAACCGGACAACCTTCAATCGCGACGAGCTGGTGGTGACCAATGGAGGTATGCACGGTCTTTTCTGTGCTTTCCAGGCGACGGTCAATCCCGGCGACGAGGTGATTTTCTTCTCGCCATACTGGACTCCTATCCGCGACCTGGTCACTTTCTGCGGCGGGAAGCCGGTGCTGATCCCCTGGTCGGCGGTTCGCGCCGGTGCCCTCGAGAGCTCGCTTCGTACCAGCCTCTCCCCACGAACTCGCGCCATCTATGTCAACACGCCGTCCAATCCGACCGGCGATGTCCTTTCGCTCGAGCAACTGCAAACCATCGCCCTCTTCGCGGAACGCGAGAACCTGGTCATCATCTCGGACGAAGCTTACGAGGACCTGACCTATGACGAGGCCAGGCACATCTCGATCGCCTCACTGCCCGGGATGCGCGAGCGGACGATCTCGGTCTATACATTGAGTAAGAGTTACTCGATGACCGGCTGGCGCGTCGGCTATGTCGCCGCCACACTCCCATGGATCGGAGTCATCCAGAAATTAGTGCTCAACTCCATCAACGGGGTCTCCACGCCGACTCAATTCGCAGCGGTCGCGGCCATCAGGGACTGCGACTCGCATATCCAGTCGATGAAGGGCGAATACCTGCGGCGGAGAGACTTACTCACCGCCATCGCCGACCGGGCCGGCTTCGGTTACGTTCGCCCCCGCGGTGCGTTCTATCTGTTCGCCGACGTCAGCGACGTGCTCGGAACAGACTCCTGGGCGGCGATGAACCGGCTGCTGGAAACAACGGGTGTGGCCACCGTGCCAGGCCTGGTCTTCGGCGAAGCGGGCGAAGGACATCTCCGCATGTCTTTCTCGACTTCGCTGGAGACGCTGGAAGAAGTTGCTGCCGCCATTGAGTCCCTCCGATGACCGACCAGAGAAATGAAGAAGGGGCTCCTGAAGAAGGACAGCCCGAAATTGCTGAGAGCGAGCTCATTCGCATCCGGCGCGAGAAACTGGGGCGCATCGTTGCGGCCGGCTACGATCCCTTCCCATCGCGCGCCGAGGTCGACTCGACGATAGAAAAGATCGTTGGCGACAATCGTTCCAAGTCGGGCGAGACGCTCGATGCCGAGGCGATCGCGGTCAAACTGGCGGGGCGGCTCATGACCGTTCGTGATCATGGCAAGACCGCTTTCCTCGATCTTTCCGAGCGCACCGGTCGCATTCAGGTCTATTGCCGCAAGGACACACTGACCGCGAAGGAATGGACACTCTACGAGAATCTGGATGTCGGCGATTGGATCGGCGTCGAGGGCCACGTCTTCAGGACGAAGAAGGGCGAGCTCTCCATCAAGGCTTCCTGTATCACGTTTCTGTCCAAGGCCCTCCGCCCGCTGCCTGAAAAATGGCACGGACTCACCGATGTCGAGCTGCGCTATCGCCAGCGCTATGTCGACCTCATCGTCAACGACGACGTCAAGAAGACCTTCATCACCCGCGCCGCCATCGTCCGTTACATCCGCAACTACTTCGACGCACACCGCTTCATCGAGGTGGAGACGCCGATGATGCAGCCCATCGCCGGCGGTGCTGCGGCGCGCCCTTTCGTCACCCATCACAACGCCCTGGGCATGAAGCTCTTCATGCGCGTCGCCCCCGAGCTCTATCTCAAGCGGCTCATCGTCGGCGGTCTCGATCGCGTTTACGAGATCAACCGCAACTTTCGCAATGAAGGGATCTCGACCCAGCACAATCCAGAGTTCACGATGCTGGAGTTTTATCAGTCCTACGCCGACTACGAAGAGCTGATCCGGGAAACCGAGGAGCTGCTCGGTGGGCTCGTTCGCGAGGTTCGAGGTACGCTCAAGGT
>DASZZV010000422.1:0-15376 GCA_035544835.1 Thermoanaerobaculia bacterium | reverse complement strand
AACCTTCTTCGCCACGCTCGACTGGTGAGAGAGCCCGCGCCGCTGGGTGTAAAGAAACTCGAGACGCTCGCAACAGCACAGAGGACACCAAGGCCACCGTTGAGAATCGCGTGAAGCGGCTACGGGAAGTAAAGCGAGGCGTGAACGCGACGGCTGCCCTGGCCTAGTCGGACCAACAAAACCGCGTCCTTCCCTATTTTCATGCTCCGGTACGTTTCTTCAGATGATCGCCAATGGCCTCGTTCACCAGGCTGGCGTGTGTGACCGGCGCCATGTGCCCGAGGTCTTCGAAGACCCGGAGCGTTGCGTTCGGGATGACCGAGGCGAGTCGCGTCAGGACACGCTGCTCGGCCAGGGGTGATCTACCGGCGCCGAGGAGCAGGACGTGGTTGGGCAGCTGCCCGTAGCGCTCCAGCGGCGTGTGCTCGGTGAGAAGAGAGATGACTTCCTGGAAAAGCTTCCAGCCGTTGCGGCGGAACGAGTCCCTTACTTCGGATCGGAGCGTCTTCCATGTGCCCGGACCGTTCCACCAGTCGACAAAGCCCTCGAGCCACTGTTCATCGGCGGCGCCGGGAGATTGCGGCTCCCACTCGAGCCGGACGCCGGCGAGGCCGGCCAGAGCGTCGCTGTCATCGACCGGGTCGAGAACTCCGAAGGTCGTTGGCTCGAACAGGGTCATCGTTCTGATCCGGGACCAATCAGCAAGCGCTAACTGAAACGCCAGAAGACCTCCGTAGGAGTGGCCGACCAGATGAACGGGCTCGCCAGCATGAGCCAGCAGCAGATCGAGAGCGGCCAGATCCTGGCGGAAATGAAAAGGCTGGCGAGCGGGCCAGGGAGTCGAGCCACCGTAGCCGAGGAGGTCAGGGATGATCACACGGTAACTGGATGAGAGATGAACCCCGAGCTTGCGCCACTGACGTCCGGAGAGACCGCCGCTGTGAAGCAGGATGACTGGAACTCCGCTGCCGCTCTCTTTCCACGCCAGCCTGTTGCCGTCGGAGATGAGAGAGAGGTCTTGTTCGATCAGATCGCTCAGAAAGCCTCCTCCTCACCACACTCACATCATAGACATTCCATCCTCACTTGCGTCATTGCCCGATTGCCCGAATTGCCCGATTGAGACAACGGCACGCTACAACTTCGAGCAGGCCGGTTCGGCTTCTTTTCAATCGGGCAATCGCGCAATCGGGCAATTTCAAACGCGAGCCCAAATCAGAATCAGAAGAAGCCGAAAGTATCGGCGCGCTCTGCGCGCCCCTACGGGCGTGTGAACAACTTCAGATTCTCTCCCTTCCAGCGCATGGCGGCGTTGATGCGATGGCGGCCGCTGGGATGGTCGTAGAAGATCCACTCCTCGATCGGTCCGGGCGACATTTTGCGGTATTCGGCGAGGTGAATGGCGGCCTGGGCGAAGCCATCGGGCTGACGACTGGCGTTGAGACCATACATGTCGGCTTCCTGTTCGGAAGTCCGGGTATCCGTGTTCATGATGGGAGTCAGAATGAAAAAGAAAATGCCGAGGAGCAAAAATACGAGCGGAAGGATGGCGGTATCGCCGATTCCGCGGATCTGCCACTTCTCCCCCCAACGCGCCAGCGACCAATCCAGCGACCAGCGCAGCACGATAAAGCTGGTGACGATCACCACCAGAAAAAACAGCATGCCTTTGTACACGTGATTGAGCACGTAGTGTCCCATCTCGTGCCCCATGACCGCCTGGATCTCCTCGGATGACCCGCGGCGAAGGAGGTTGTCGTTCAGCGTGATGCGCATCGTGTTCCCGAAGCCGCTGACGTTAGCACTCATGCGGGTAGTCTGCTTCGAGGCGTCGATCTGAAAGACATCCTTCACCGGGATGCCGTTGGCGCGAGCCATGCTGAGGATCGGCACGGTCACTTTCGGATCGTTGAGGCGGGTGATCTTATTGAAAAGGGGGAAAATGAAGATTGGTGCAATCAGCTGGGCGAAGACCAGAAAGAGCATGGTCACCAGCGCGCCCCAGATGTGCCAGGTGCGGGTAAGCCGACGGGCTACGCCGAACAACAGCATCAGGACGATGCCCCCCATGATCACATTCACCATCAGCGCTTTCATCTCATCGCCCATCCAGGGGCCGAAGGTCTGAGTGGCCAGACCATACTTCTGCTCGCGAAAGAGTCCCTCGTACCACGCCAGGGGAAATCCGAGGACGAAGGTGACGACGACATACTGAAGCCAGTAAAGGAAAGTCTGGATCGGCTTGAAGCGGGTGATCTTTTCGGCACGATCGCGCATGAACGCGGACCAGCGGAAGTTGAGCAGGATGATTGCGACCACGATCCCGTAGAGAAAATCCCAGAGGATGAGCCAGTAGCCGCCTTCGAAGTAGGCGTCCGAGCGCGCCTTCGCAGCAGGCGGGATCTGCGCAAGATACGCGCTGGTCGCGGCATCGGCGTCGAAATGGGCGGAAGGCTGTGCCTCCGGCGGGACGACGATGACGGTCGGGCTGGCCATGGCGGCGGGGCGAACCGCCGGACCAGCAGTCGGCTGCGCCAAAGCGGAAAAGACAGACGCGAAAACGAGAGTGGCAACGACAAACGGCAGAATTCGGCGAGAGTTCATCTTGCTCCTGAATGAAACTGCCCGAAAGAGCAGAGGGCGTCACGAGGCTAATACGCAGGGATGTCGTCGAGGTTTACACGGGTGTCGAAAAAACGAGTTCAGCTCTCAACAGGAACGATGAAAACAAGGACGGCGCCGCGGGACGGCGCCGAGCCAGGCGGCAAGATGCCGCCACTCCGAGTGGCGCACACGCGTTACCATCGCCTCATGCTTCACAACGTTCCTTTCTTTCAGGGGCTCTCCGAGACCGAGCTCAAGGCGCTCGAGCAGGTCGGGCGCACCGAGCACGAAGAACGCGGCAGCGTGATCTTCGCCGAGGGTGATACGGCTGAGAGTCTCTATGTCATTCTGAGTGGTGGCGTCGGCATCAGTCGCGACGAGGACGGAAGACGGGTGGAGCTGTCGACTCTCGGCGCAGGAGACTTCTTCGGCGAGCTGGCTCTGTTCGACGGCGCGCCCCGCTCGGCGACCGCGACTGCCCTCGAGCCATCCGAGCTCTTTGTCCTCGCGCGCGAGGCTTTCCTCGATTTTCTGCCTCAGTCTCCGGAGATGCTGACCCACGTGCTGTCGGCTGTAAGCAGCAGGATGCGCGGCGTGAACGAGAAGTTTCTCCTCGAGATCGTCGCGAAGGAGCGGGTTCGCACGGAGATGGAGCGGGAGCGTTATCGCTCTCTCTCGCAGATGGTCGCCGGCGTGGCCCACGAGATCAACACTCCCCTCGGGATCGTCAACATCGCCGCCAGCATCATCGCCGACAGTCTCTCCTCGGAAGCGGTATCGAAATACCGCAGTGATCCGGCCATGGCGACGATGTTTGCCGATCTGCAAGAGGCTTCGACGCTCATTCAGGGGAATCTGGCCAGAGCCAACAAGCTGGTGCAGAGCTTCAAGAATCTCTCGGTTGCGCAGGTAACCGACCAGCGCGAACAACGCGATCTCGGAGACATCGTCGATGAGATCGTCACTCTCTTCGGACCTCAGGCCCGGCGTGCCCATCTCGAGGTCGCTATTCGCCGCCCTGACACTCCGCTGCAGTGGACCGGCTACCCCGGTTTCCTCGGGCAGATCCTGCTCAACCTCCTATCTAACGCCGAGCGTTATGCTTATCCGGGCGACTCCGGAGGGAAAATTGATCTGGTGCTCAAAGATGCATTGGACGAAGGGTTCCGCATTACCGTGCGGGACTTTGGCGCCGGCATGTCGGAGTCCGACCGCAGTCGTGTCTTCGAGCCCTTCTTTACCACTGGGCGCTCGCAGGGCGGTACCGGTCTCGGGATGGCCATCGTGCACAACCTGGTGACCACAGCCCTTCGCGGCACCATCGAGATCGACTCGGAGCTAGGTAAGGGGACGACGGTTACGTTGACGCTGCCGCGCGAGGTACCGGAGCCCGAAGGGAACGCCGGAGGCGTTCCGGCCCGGTAGTGGTTGGCGCGAAGCGCCTACCACCGGATTCGAGCCACCCTATTTCGAACGCCGGAGGCGTTCCGGCGGTATCCCACATCCCGTCCATCTGCACGTCGGGCTATGAGGTATCACCACCGTTGAATCTATGCCCCGGCGCATCGGATACCGCCGGAACGCCTCCGGCGTTCAAGAAAAAAGGGGCGTGCGTCCATCCGGACCGGAACGCCCTTCGGCGTTCGCAAACTCCGGGGAACGCCTTCGGCGTTCGTTTGAACATCGTTGGCGTCCGAGTCTCGATGTACAACTCCAAGGGCGGCGGCGCGGGACGCCGCCGAGCCAGGCGGCAGGATGCCGCCACTCCGAGGTGTTGAACGTGGTACCTTTTTCACTCCTCAACGGAGATCCGAATTGGCTGCAATCGAACCGGTCCCTGTAACCGATGAAGAGCCGCTCACCATCGAGCATGCCGGCGTGCTTGGCGAGCAGCATGAGCTGCCACGCTACGTCATGGACGGCGCAACGTCGGAGCGAAGCGGTCAGTACTCCTGCTCGTTCTGCGGCGTTGGAGACGGTGGAGTGGTCTCGAGGCAATCGGTCGATTCCTCAGGAACGGAAAAGCCGCCGGCAGGGGCGGTTATCATGCGGGTGGAGGTCGTCGGCGGAGCGATCAACTATCCCGCAATCCACGATGGCAACGGCCGTTTTGATTTCACGGGCCTCACTCCCGCTTCGGTCAGAGTAAGCGGGAAGCTCATCGCCGGCGGAAAAGAGTGGCCGGCCATTCTCAATCGCGAAGATCCGTCCGTCTTCCGACTGCCGGCCATGACAGTTGCCACGACGCGCAGCGCAATCGGCGCCCGATCGCCCACAGCCGGCTGCGTCAAGCTCAACACGTCGATGGGAAGCCAGCGGCCCCTCTTCCCCATCCACATCCAGCCGAGTGTTCTCGATCAGAGCTCCGGTCGGCGGCGTGCAATCTCTTACGAAGACGCGATCGAGCGGCTGGCCGACCTTCTGCTGACACATCGTCCTCCCGACGGACGAACGTTGATCTACGCCTGCGGTCAGGTCGACTACTTCACGATCTTCGCTTTTCAGGAAGTCTTTCGTCTTCTCGGTGTCACGAACCTGGCCGGCAACGCCGAGCATTGCCTCAACGCCGGCGCCGTTCACAACGAAATGCTCACCGGGCAGGAAGGCCCGTTCCTGACCATCGAACAAGCGGTAGATGGACCTAATCGTTTCTATCTTCTCAATGGATGGAACGGTCTCATCACACATCCCCCGGTGTTCCACTCGGTGCTCAAGCGGAAGGATCTCGACGCGTATCTCGTCGAAGTCGCCATCACCGAGAGCGCTGATACCTTCGTGAAAAAGCTCGGCGAGGACCGGCTCCTGCTCATTCGTTCCGGGTCCGATCCGCAACTCGCACTCGCCGTCGCTCACGAGATCCTGAGGGCGCATCCGGCAGCCGTCGATGCACGCTTTCTCCAGCACTACGGCGACGACGCCTCCTTCGAGAAATTCACCGAGCTGGCCAGGTCAGACGACTACGACGCCGATCGTGCGGCTGCGCGCATCGCCGCAGAGCCTCAACTGGGGCCGCGAATCGCGAATGGAATCCGCGCCATCGCCGCGCGCCTCGCCGATCCGGCCGTCATTCCCATCAACATCCCCTCGGTCGGCCTCTCCCAGACGAAAGGCGCAGTCGCACACGCACTCTGGGGGAGCGTGCTAGGGATGGTCGGCAAGTATGGACTGCGTTCCGATGGAACGCCTGCCGGTGGAACGCTGCGCATTCCGGGTCAGATCAACGCCGAGACCGAGGTGCAGGGCCTGTCGCGGCGCATCTTCATGGGACGGATCAGGCGCGATGCCGAAGGAGCCGTCGAAGCGGCGCGGCGGATGCGTCTTCCCGACCATGCCTACGACATGGCTCTCAACGACACCGCCCGCGCTGCACTCGACTACTCGGATCCCGTCGCCGAAGAGGAGCTCTTCCTCTTCTTCGGCACGCAGTTCGAGTCGAACATGATGGAGCGGTCCAGGTGGATCGAGAAACTGCAAAGCGGAAAGACGCGCTTCGTCGTCATCGATCCGATCCCCGATCCCTACTCGGTGGCGAATGCCGATCTCATCATCCCCTCCCCTCCCCATTCGGCCGCCACGAAGCTCTATCAGAACGGCGAATGGCGGCTGACGCTGTCTTTCCCGCAAAGGGTCGCGGCGTGGGAAACGAGGACCGATCCAACTGTCGTCTACGACGCCATGTCGGTCATCTCGCGCCGCCTTCGAGGCGACGCCACACTTCGATCGCGTCATCCCGATCTGGGCGCACTGAGTGACTCCGGATATCTGGCTGAGCGCTTCGAGCCGCCTGCCCTTCCCCGCATCGACGGAGAGGTCTCTCGCTCTCATTTATGGGAGCGGGTGATCGATTATTTTTCTGGAGGCTCGGGGCCGCTCTACTGCAGGCCAGACCATGCCGATGGAACGCCGATCCGCTGGAGCGAGTTAGTGGAGCAGGGAGTGATGATTCACGGAGGCGTGGGAGAGAATCGCTATCGACTCGACTACGACGATCCGAACCACTTCCCCTTCCGCGACATCTACCGCCGTCCTCGGAAGTTCACCTTCTTCACTCCGACCGAGGAGGATCTTCGTCTGCCCGAGGGAATCATTCTCAACTCAGGCAGAACGACGCTTTCGGACGATCGAGCGCGCATTCGTTTCGCCGTCAGCACGTTCAACTCCGGAAAAGCCACACCGGGCGTCGACATGCCCGATGAGAACCCGCTTCATGTATCGCCACTGCTGGCCGGCACCCTCGGAATTCGAACGGGGGAGCAGGTGACGATCAGAAATCGCGAGACTGGCGCGGAGCTGGAACTGGCCGTCGTCGTCAACGACCGATGCAAAGGCAGTACGGTCTATGTGAGTTTTCACAAATCAAAAGCAGAGGTCGAGCGCGGGGTTTACCTGAACGACCTGACTTCCCATCACGGTCGATGCCCTTACACCGCGCAGTCGAACTTCAAGGCCACTCTGGTGACGATTGAGAAGATCGCCGCCGCCACCACCGAGTCCTTTTCTTTTCCCGACGGCGACGAAACCCTTAGGAGTTGAGCGTGATAGCTGAGAGCACGAGACACCGCATTCTCATCGTCGATGACGAGCCTGACATTGCTGTGGTCACGAAGCTCAGCCTGAAAGGGCTCCGCTTCGGCGACAAGACCATCGAGTTCGAGTCGGCGGCCACGGGTAAGGAGGCTGTCGCCATTCTCCGCGAGCGCCCGGACGTCAGCGTGATCCTTCTCGACGTCGTGATGGAGACCTCTTCGGCCGGTCTCGACGCCTGCCGCGCCATCCGCGACGATCTGGGAAACCACTTCGTGAGAATTCTGCTCCGCACCGGACAGCCGGGAATCGCGCCGGAGAAGAAGACCATCGAAGACTACGACATCGACGGCTATCTCCCGAAGGCCGAGCTCACCACCAATCGCCTGTACGCGGCCGTGCGTGCGGCACTCAAATCGTACGAGGAGCTCGTGCAGTTGGAGCGCCACCGGCGCGTGCTGGCTCTGGTGCATGAATCGGTGGTCTCGCTCCATTCCTTCGAGCCACTGGACGCAACACTGCGACGAATCCTCGAGGCCGCGGCGACGATCGTTCCATCGACTCTGGCCATCCTTCATCTCGAGTCGTTCGATGCCGAGGGAGGTGCACGTCGATGGCACCTTCGACTATCAGGAAGTGATGAGAACGCGATGGATGAGAACGACGACGCCATCGTGTCGCGTATTGGAAGTGATCCCGCTTTGATGAACAGTACGGGCCCCAAGCCGATCGACGACGGCATCGTCGTTCCCTTGCGACTGCATCGTGAGCTCGGGGGCGGGTGGCTGTACCTGGAGACGCCGCCGCCCGATTCCCTTTCCATTCAGGCCCTGGGGATTCTCGCCGCGCATGCCGAGAACGCACTCTACTCGGCGGTGGCGCAAGCGATGTTGAACGCGCGGGAAGGGCCGTTTTATAACTCGTTGATCGTGTGAGTTGGGGTTGGATGCGCATGAGCCGCGTAGCGGGCGGAATCTGGTTAGCCCACGGCGTTAGGCGTAGGTTTGGGTTACACCCGTGATTTTATGCCGAGCCCCGTAGGGGCGACACGTGTCACGATCGTGATCGGAGTCCGGGTAAATTCGGACGAATGCCGCCGCTACGCGGCTCGAGGTATCGGGGGCGCATCGCGTTCCCACGGCTCACGCCGTGGGCTAACGAGATGTCGCCGCTACGCGGCTGGCGTTCTTTCTACCGCTCAGAACGTGAGCTCGAGCGGCATCGGCACGATCGGGGAGACGGTTTGTGGTACCACGCCGGCGTAGCGGATCTTGATCCGTCCATCGACGTTTGCCATCTGCCATGTCCCGCATCGGGACGGCGAAACATCGGGGATTTGATGGCCGCTCCGGCGCGCTTCCTTGAGCGCCAGAACCTTCGAGCTCAGCTCGCGCTCGAGAATGAAGCGTGCAAAGCGGGTTCGCACGCCATTGAGGCTCGAACCTACTCCCAGCCTCGAAAGGAAATGATCACCGGCATCGGGTCCGGGTTTGAACTCCCGGCAGTCCAGTGGCTTTTTTCCGAGCTCGTCGTAGTAGTCGAAGATGTTCGACGCCAGGTAGCGCTCGATCGGTCCGCTGACGAGAACGCCAAGACGTTGCACAGGCCCTGCGCCGCGCTCTTTTGACATCACCCTCTGCGTCATTTGCCACTTCTCGTATTCCATTGTCTGCTGAAGATTCCTGTCGACGTCGAAGGCCTCCACCTCGCGCCACCAGATCGGCGCGGGCGCGGGGAGCTTGCGCGCCGCAGCGTTGATCATACGAGTCGAGGCCAGGGCAATCAGATTCGAGATCAACTCCGGCCGTGACCAGAGCGCGCGAGCCAGCACCCACTGCGCCTCCAGTGTCTGCCAGGCTTTGTCATGATCGCCACGCTTCTCTGCGCTCAACGCGTCAGCCGCCAGCACCTTCTGCATGAACATCAGTTCGAGAAGGTTCGGACATGGCGCTCTCTCCAGCGCCGAGTCATCTCGCGCCCACTGCGGCGCGGGACCTTTGCGTAGCAGCTCCCGGAATTGATCGAGGCCCGGACGCTGCTGCTGGAGAAAGGCTTCGACATCCGCTGGTAGTGGAATCTCGGAGTTAGCCTGGTTGAGAATCGTGGCGATATCCCCCAACCTCCCTCGGACAGCACGAACGCCGGCTTTCTGTCCCTCTCCCCGGCTCGCCATATCCACCGGGGCGACAAGCTGGTGGAGCATGCGTGCCGAATCGTTCTCGGCTTCCCTCCTGCCGAAGCCTTCCGAGGAGGGGTCGGCGCTGATCCTTCGCTTGATTTGTTGCGTCGACAGAACCATCAGTGATCCCCATGCCAGGCAGATGGAGACAACGACAAGGGCAGCGATGGAAAGACATTTTCTCATATGCTGCAGTACGTTTAGAGGACATCAATAGTTACTGCAGCGTTTGTGAAAGGGTGAGAGATCGGAAAAGAAATTCGGATTTCGAATTTCGAATTTGCAAGAGGCAGAGATGCTGGGACTGGTTCTGAGGCTCCTTTAAATTCGAAATCCGAAATTCGAAATTCGAAATCCCCATGAACGCCCCCATTGCGTCCACGGCGTATAATTGCCTCACAACCCCGGACTGACAATGCCGATACCCCTGTCATCCGAAGAGAGCCGCCGAGTCCTTTTTGAGACCAGCGCGCTGCCGATGTGGATTCATGATCAAGTCGGTGGCCGCTTCCTCGCGGCCAACGACGCCATGATCAGCTCGTACGGCTGGTCGCGCGAGGAGTTGCTGAATCTTCCTCTAGATGCCGTCGTCGCCTCCCCCTCCGACCGGCTCACCCTGTCGAGCGTCACCCCGCCTTTGACTCTCGTCGACGGTGGCTCCCATCGTCGGAAGGACGGTCGTACCCTGCTCGTCGAAGTCAGCGTTCAGGAAATCGACTTCGAGCAGCGACGTGGATGTCTGGTGCTGGCCATCGACGTCACCGAGAGGCACCTGTCCGAGGAGCGGATCCGGCATCAGGCTCTACATGACCACCTGACCGGGTTAGCGAACCGGGTCCTCTTCAATGACCGGCTGGAGCAGGCTGTGGCGCATGCGCATCGCCACAACAGCCGGCTGGCCGCGATCAGCATCGATCTCGATGACTTCAAGTCCGTCAACGACAACTTCGGCCATTCCTTCGGCGACATTCTCATCAGTGAGGTGGCGGGGCGGCTGAAGTCGGCGCTGAGGCAGACCGACACCATCGCGCGACTCGGCGGCGACGAGTTCGCCGTCATCGTCGAAGGCCTCGTGAGTGCCAGTCAGGCCCACGAGATCGCGCTGAAGGTGCGGGAGCTGCTCGACGAGAACTTCGAGGTGGAGATGCGCTCCGTGCGTGTCACGGCCTGCATCGGCATCAGCATCTATGCGCGCGATGGGCATGATGCCGGGATGCTGTTCCGAAACTCCGAGAGTGCCTTGAATCGCGCCAAGGAAGTGGGTCACGACAACATCCAGCTCTTCGACGAGTCGATGAGTGATTGAGACGTGACCCCACGTCGAAGCGGCGAAGGGCCGCACGGCCTGTGGCCGACACTTGAATGCGTCGAGTAACGAGGACGCCTCGAATGCGCTCTTCACTCAGTTGTCAGAGCCCGCAAATCCCATGCGAGCGTAAAATCACGCCCATGAAAGCTACGACTATCTTCGCTCTCTGCCTCTCCTTTGCTGCTGTGGGGTACTCGCAAACCGTCACCCGGCCACCCGCTACCTTCGCCGACTATACAGTCGACTCCTCACTCGATGCCTGTGTGGATTTTCACACCTATGCCTGCGCGACCTGGGAAAAGGCTCATCCGATTCCTGCAGACCGCTCCTCGTTCGGAACCGGCACTCTGGTCTATGAATGGAATCAAGCCGTTCTACGCGACATCGTCGACGGCGCTGGGAAAGGCGACCACGCGCCGGGTTCCGCCGATCAGAAAATCGGGGACTACTACGAAGCCTGCCTGGATGAAGCGGCGGTCGAGAAACAGGGACTGTCCGCACTGCAGCCGGAGCTCGATCGGATCGCGGCGTTGAAATCCAGGAGGGATCTCCCGGCCCTACTCGCACATGAGCATCGAATCACCTCGAATCTCCTTGCCGGCACCGACTCCGGTGCAACGACCGCGGTCTTCGGCGTCGGCTCCACACCCGACTTCGACAATGCGCAGTTGGTTGTCGCCGCGATCGATCAGGGTGGCCTGGGCCTTCCCGATCGCGAATACTATTTTCGCGACGACGCGAAATCGAAAGCCTTGCGCGATGGTTACGTCGCACTCATTCGTAAGACGCTGAAGCTGGCCGGCGAGAGCGAAACAAAAGCGGCCGCCGACGCGAAAGTGGTCTTGGCCATCGAAACCGAGCTCGCACGCGGATCGATGGAGATCGTCAAACGGCGCGACCCGGCCAACCTCAATCACAAGATGTCGCTGGCTGAGCTGGGCAAACTGACTCCCTCCTTCGACTGGAGCGCTTATTTCGCCGGCCTCAGGATGCCGAAACCGGATCACTACCTCGTGTTCTCCCTCGATTACCTGCGCGGATTCAACGCCCTTCTTGTGAAACGTCCACTCAGCGATTGGAAGACTTACCTTCGCTGGAACCTGCTCAATCTCAGCGATGAGAATCTCCCGCTGGCCTTTCGTCAGGCCAATTTCGACTTTTACGGAAAGGCTCTTTCCGGGCGGAAGGAGATGCGGCCTCGGTGGAAAGTCTGCTCCGATGCCACAGACCGCGACCTCGGTGAGCTCATCGGTCGTGTCTACGTCACGCGCGCCTTCCCGCCGGCATCCAAAGAGAAAATGCTGCGGCTCGTCCATGCCCTCGAGCAGGCCTTCGGTGAAGAGATCACGTCGCTGGACTGGATGTCGGAGGCGACCAAACAGCAGGCTCACGTAAAGCTCGCCGCCATCCTCGACAAGATCGGCTATCCCGACAAGTGGCGCGATTACTCAGCGCTTACGGTCGACCGCAACCATGCCATCAGGAATGCGTATCAGGCCGGCCTGGTGGCCGTCGATTACGATCTCGCCAAGGTCGGGAAGCCGCGCGACCGAACGCAGTGGGGAATGACTCCTCCGACGGTAAACGCCTACTATTCGGGATCGGACAACACCATCAATTTCCCAGCTGGAATTCTTCAGCCGCCGTTTTTTGATCCTGATGCCGACGACGCCCTGAACTTCGGAGCCGTTGGCGCGGTGATCGGCCACGAGCTGACGCATGGCTTCGACGATCAGGGACGCAAGTTCGACGGGGAGGGAAATCTTCGCGACTGGTGGACGGCCGAGGACGCAAAGAAGTTCGAGGAACGGACCCGATGCATCAAGGACGAGTACGGCAGCTTCGTCGCCGTCGACGACGTCAAGCTGAACGGAGAGCTGACCCTGGGCGAGAACACAGCCGACAACGGCGGGCTGCGAATCGCCCTGCGCGCCCTGCATGACGTGCTCAAAGCCGAGGGAAAAGAAAGTGAGAGCATCAACGGCCTCACGGCCGATCAGCGATTCTTCCTGGCCTTCGCGCACGTGTGGTGCGGGGCACGATCGCCGGAGGCGTTGCGGATGATGGCGCAGACGAATCCGCACTCACCATCGGCGTTCCGGATCAACGGCACCGTTTCGAACATGCCGGAGTTCCGCGCCGCCTTCGGATGCAAGCCCGGTCAGCCCATGGTCCGCGACCCCGCCTGCGCGACCTGGTAGTTGCTCGTTACTCGTTGGCTCTCTTACGAGTAACGAGTAACGACCCATTACAATCGCTCTATGCAAATTGCCCTGCTCATCTTCCTCGCCATAGGGCCCGCGAAACCCCATCCCAATCCGGCGCAGGTGATCTGCCGGAGTGCTCCAGCGTTCTGGAAAGACTACGACCAAGGATGGGCCCGCACCAACACACCGGGGCTGATGATCCGGTGCTTCGGGGAACCGCTCGGTCGCGGTGGCTCACGCTGGACCGTGGAGCTGTGGAACCGCACCCGCAACCGACTGGGCTTCGACTTCAGGCTGGCCAGGGAGCTCGAGCCTCGGGAAGTCGACGTCTGTCCTCTGACTCATTTCGACGAGTTCGACAACGATCGCTGGCCGGCCAGGATCGTATTTGAGCGTCTCACCCGGCCGCCGGCTCCAACGCTCGACCTTCGACTCGTCAACGTGCACAGGATTGACGGGGACATCTGCCCAGAGAAGTGACGGGGCAGCCCGATGACACGGCGAGAGAACAGTGAAAGGCGCGCTGGTCCCACGACGGGTGGTAATCCGGGCGTAAAATCCAGCCACGATGACGCGATTCCCTTCCTGGTCCTTCCGGGCCATGGACGCTGGCGAGGTTCAGGTCGACCCGGTTCACGATGAGTTTTTCAAGATGCAGGATCTCGCCGACGCTCTGGTCCGCGAGTCCATTCAAAACTCCCTGGATGCCCGGCGCGGCAGAGCGGCGGTTCGCGTTCGCTTCCGGTTCGGCACGGGAAAGGATGCCCTTCCCGCCGCCGCCTCACGCCAGTACTTCGGCGGACTGCGGGAGCATCTCGACGCCGTAGGCGCTTCCATTCATTCCACCATTCCGAGTGAGGATGCGAATGTCCCCTATCTTCTGATCGAGGACTTCGGCACCCGCGGACTCACCGGCGATCCCGCCATAGATCCCGAGCTGGAAGGCAATGTTGAGACAAAGAATGATTTCTTTTACTTCTGGCGAAACGTCGGCCGCTCCAACAAGGGCGAAGTCGATCGCGGCCGCTGGGGGCTGGGGAAAGCGGTCTTCTCAGTCGCCTCTCGCATTCGCACAATCTTCGGCCTGACCCGACGCGCCGACGACCAGCGAGCACTCCTGCTTGGTCAGTCCGTGTTGAAGACGCACATCCTCGACGGCGTCCGGAAATATCCCTATGGTTTCTTCGCACTCTATGAGAGGCGTGACGGCCTTCCTCTGCCAATCGAGAATCCACTGCTCCTCGAGCGCTTCTTCGACGACTTCAGTCTCACTCGCGTCGAACCGGGACTATCGGTCGTGATCCCCTATTTTCGCGAGGACGAGCTGTCCTTCGAGAAGATCATCACATCATCGATCGGTCAGTACTTTTACCCCATCACGAAGGGCGACCTCACCGTCGAGGTTCAGGAGGGTAACCGCGCCGAGACGCTCAATGGGAAGACCATCACGGAAATCGCTTTCCGATATGGCGGCACGGAGTCTGACGGGATCGAGAGACTCTGCGCTCTCGCGCGGTGGTCGCTGACCGAAGCCGCTGCCACCCGTATCACGACCGCCGTCCCGGCCGCGGGAGCGTTCAAGTGGAGCGAAGAGTTGTTCGGCGAGAGTCTTGCGCCATTGCGGGATCGCTTTGAGTCGGGCGAGCGAATTGCCATACGAGCCCCGCTCACCATCAAGAGAAAGAAAGGGAGCGCACCGGCCAGGTCCTATTTCGATCTTTACCTGGAAAAGGACGAGACGCTGCCCAGAGGGGAGCCTCACTTCATCCGCCGAGGAATCACCATCCCCGACGTACGAAACAATGTCGACAAGCCCGTTCGCGTCCTGGTCGTCATCGAAGACGATGCGCTTTCTACCTTCCTCGGCGATGCCGAGAATCCCGCCCATTCCGACTGGTCGGAGCGCGCCGACAAGTTGAGGGAGCTCTACGAGCATCACACCTCTCCGCTCCGCTTTGTGAAGAACAGCGCCGCAAAGGTCGCCTCGCTTTTGAGCAAGCCGCCTGAGGGGCGAATGAGTCATTTCCTCCAGGAGATCTTCTCGATCGAGGTTCCTGAAGAGGCCGAGCAGGCTGCGCAATCCCGGGGCCATCGTGAAAAACCGGAGGGCGGAGATCCTGGTGGAGACCAGATTCGTGAATACGGGACCACCTCTTCCATCACCATTGGACGTGCAGCCGGTGGATTCGTGGTGCGAGGAAATGGCAGCGATCGACTGCTCGGGTCCACGATCAAAACCGAAGTCGCTTATCGCATCCACAAAGGAAATCCGTTCCTGAAATACAGCCCGTTCGATTTCGATCTTACCGGCAGCGAGTTAGAAGTGGAAACGAATGGTGTGGAGATTCGCTCGACCGAACCAAACGGCCTGATCTTCGCCGTCTCTTCGCCGCGGTTTCACGTAAGCATCAAGGGTTTTGATCGCCGCCGCGATCTCATGGTTCGGGCTTTGGAGGTGCCGGGCGATGCTTCGGAAACTGAACTTCACTGAGCGCATTCGAATCCCACGCTCAGAAGTACATATCTCACTTCGCCGCGAGTTGGACGGGGTCC
>DASZZV010000421.1:0-3789 GCA_035544835.1 Thermoanaerobaculia bacterium | reverse complement strand
GGTGAGGGGCGTAACAGTCTCGCCATAAACTTCGAGGGCACGACAGGGCGGCCTTTTGTTTCTCGTTTCAAAGCTCAGGCGGCGTCAACGTTCGGCCCCTCACCCGCCGCTGCGGCGGCACCCTCTCCCCGCCGGGGAGAGGGAAGAGAGAGCGCTTCTGCGAGACATTACTTCGACCCCGAGTCGTAGACGACCTTTCCGTCCACGATCGTCATCCGCACCTTCGTTTTGAAGAGCTCACTCGGCGGCGCCTTCATCAGGTCGCCCTCGACGATGGTCAGGTCGGCATTCTTACCGACCTCGATCGTTCCTCGAGAGCCCTCCTCGAACGCCGCATACGCTGCGCCTTTCGTGAATGCGCTGATGGCCTCGGGCAGCGTCAGTTTTTCCTCCGGCTTCCAGCCGCCGGGAGGGTTGCCGGCCTGATCCTGTCTCGTGACCGCTGAGTAGATGCCATAGAACGGATTCACCGACTCGATCGGGAAGTCGGATCCGAAGGCGAGATGTCCTCCGGCGTTGAGGACCTTCCTCCAGGCATAGGCGCCGCGAATTCGGTCCGGCCCGAGGCGTCGCTCCGCCCATGGCATGTCCGATGTAGCGTGCGCAGGCTGCATCGAGGCGATGATTCCGTCCCGGGCCAGGCGAGGGATGTCGTCGAGGCTGATCACCTGGAGATGCTCGATGCGAAAACGGTCGGCAGGCTGCACTCCGGCGCGCTCGTAGCTGTCGATCACGAGACGACAACCGCGATCACCGATTGCGTGCGTGGCGATCTGAAAGCCGTGCTCCCGCGCTTCGACAGAGATGGCGGTGAGGTTGTCGCCGTCGGTAGTGAGAATCCCGGTGTTGCCTGCTTCATCGGAGTAGGGGGCCAGCAAGGCCGCTCCGCGGCTGCCCAGCGCACCGTCTGCATAGACCTTCACGGAGCGGACGGTGAGCTTGCCGCCGTAGCCGACCAAGGGCCCGCGCTTGAACCACTCGCCGAGCGATGGCTGCTTTCTCGACAACATGAAGTTGATGCGAATCGGCATCTGTCCCGTGTCGATGAGCTCTTTGTAAATGTCGATGGTCTCATCCGAGATGACGGCCGGTTCGACGGCAGCCTCATGAATCTCGGTCAGTCCACTCGCGACGATCACCTGAAGGGCGGCCCGAAGGCGCTTCTTGCGAATCTGTCGATCGACTCGGGGAATCGTACTGGTGACCATTTCGACGGCATCATCGACCAGCACTCCGGTCGGCTCACCATGGGCGTCACGAATGATTCTTCCGCCCGGCGGGTCGGGAGTGTTGCGGTCAATCCCGGCAGCTCGGAGTGCAATCGAGTTTACGTAGAGAGCATGGCCGTCAATCCGGGTGGCTGCCACTGGATGATCCGGTACTCTGGCATCGAGGGCGGCCTTGTTGGGAAACTCCTGCTGGGGCCATTTGTTCTGGTCCCACCCGCGAGCGATCACCCATGCACCGGATGGAAGGGATTCGGCCCCCTTTGCGATTCGGTCGATCACCTCGTCGAGTGATGAGGTTCCGGCGAGTTGGACTGTCGCCATGTACCGAGCGAGGGTTTCTAGATGAGCGTGTGCGTCGGTGAGCCCGGGGAGGACGGTAGCGCCTTCGGCAGAGAGCACTTGCGCTCCTGGAGCCTGCCGTTGCGCCTCCGCTTCCTCGCCGATGAACTCGATCTTCCCACCTCGCAAGACGAGACTGAGGCCCTGCTTAGCCTGCTGGTCAGGCCCGGCCAGCACGGTTCCTCCCCGAACGATGATGGAAATCTCCGGAGGGGGTAAGGCTGTTCTAGTGCCCGAATTCGAATTCATCGTGCAATTGAGAGCCGCGAAAGCCAGTAGCAATACAGGCTGAAACCTCATAAGTGCGTGCCTCGTGGGTGTGAGCGGCTGGTGCGGTCACGGTGCCGATTGTAAACTCAACCCGGAGGCGAAGGCGCAGATGAGACGTTCTTTGTTGCTGATCGGGATCGGCCTGACACTCGGAAGCAGCTCGCTTTTCGCCGCGGGGAAGTTTTCGGCAAGCTCGATCAAGGGTACAGGCCTCAAGCATACCGGCCACCTCGCTATCTCGAACGACTCGCGCGCCATCACCGTTCTCCAGTTCGATGGGCAGATCAGTAAGGCCCTGCTCACGCTGAAATCCTCTCGCACTCTTGCCTACCATCCTTTCGGTAGCGTCTATCAGTCGAATGCTCCTTTGACGGCTCCGATGCCGGCCTTTCTGAGCCAGATCATCCAGGAAGCGGCGCAGAAGCACGGTGTCGATCCTCGTTTGATCGCCGCCGTGGCCGCCCGGGAGTCGCGCTACAACGCTGCCGCCGTGTCGCCGGTCGGTGCCCAGGGCGTGATGCAGCTGATGCCGGCAACGGCCCGCTATCTCGGCGTGACGAATCCCTTCGACGCCCGGGAGAATGTCGTAGCCGGGACGAAGTACCTCAGGCTGTTGCTCGACACCTTCAAGGGTGATCTCGATCTGACGCTGGCCGCCTATAATGCCGGCCCTGGCGCCGTGCAGCGTTTCGGTGGTGTGCCGCCGTTCCGCGAGACGATGGACTATGTACGATCGATCCGGACCAACTACGAGGCGTCGGTCAAGAAGTTCTAGGGTTCTCGCGCGGCGGGCTCACAAACTCATCCCCGCCCGTCGCCCCACTTGAGCTTGTTCCGTAGAACGTCAAAGTAGTTCTTGTTCGGCGACTGCACGATGTTCACCTGCTGGGCCGATTTCTGGATCACCACGCGTTCTTTTTCCGACACCGGGATTCCTTCCTGACCGTCGAGGGTGAGGAAGACCTCCTGCCGCGGCGTCACAATCTCCACCGTGATCTCCTCCTCATCGGGAAGAACGATCGGGCGATTGGAGAGCATGTGCGGACAGATCGGCGTGAGAACCACGGCGCGCATGGTCGGGTAGATGATTGGTCCGCCCGCAGAAAGATTGTATGCGGTCGATCCGGTCGGCGTCGAGATGATCAAACCGTCAGCCCGAAACGTGGAGACGAATTGTCCACCGACCGTCACCCGCATCTCTATGATGCGCGCCAGGGCGCTCTTATTGATGACGGCATCGTTGAGCACTCGATAGTTCCTGGAGCCGGAGCGCGAATGGACGACGACGTCGAAGGCCACGCGTGCTTCGGCGCGGAACGTACCAGCCAGCACGCTGTCGAGAACGGCCGCGAACTCATCGGCCCGGATCTCGGTGAGAAATCCCAGCGTTCCCATATTCACGCCGATGATCGGAACGTCTTCCGGCGCATGCCGCGCAACCGACAAGAGTGTTCCGTCACCACCGAATGTGATGAGGAGGTCTGAGCTCGAAGCCAGCTCGGACTTCTGATAGTGATGGCCGTCCTTCTGCTTGAGCGCCATACCGGTGCTGTGATCGAAGTGGACCTCGTAGCCGCGGGCCGTCAGGTCGACGGCAGTCCGCTGCGCGGCGTCCAGCGCGCGTCTTGATGTTATCTTCGCGGCGATTCCGACCCGATGCATGGGGCGATAGTCTAGCAGTGGTTTCTTGAACCGCTACAACCCTGCTGACATACTCTCGTCGATGGAACCGACAAGCCGTAGGGGCGCGCAGAGCGCGCCGACACCCGTTCGCGAATCAGGCCGAGGCCGGCGCCTCATCGTGGGGATCTCCGGAGCCTCGGGATCGACACTCGCCGTTCGCTTTCTGGCCACGGCGGCCAGGCACGAAGCCGTGGAGCGGATTCACCTCGTGGTCAGCAACAGCGCGCTGCGCGTCTCGGCCAGCGAGCTCGATCCTCCGGCGTCGACT
>DASZZV010000420.1:0-12125 GCA_035544835.1 Thermoanaerobaculia bacterium | reverse complement strand
GAATGGCCTTGCCCGGACGGAACCCACTCTTCTCGCTCAGAAAAAGTAGTGCCGTCCCATCGCTCGCCACAGCCTGCGTGACATGCGCGCCCTGCTGAAACAGCTCGCACATCACCTTGCCGGCGCGGAGGGTGATCCGGGAAAGACCGCTGATCTCACTCAGCTCGATCCCCTTCACACTCCCAAAGCGGCGCACCAGTTCCTCATGTGTCTGCATGTCAGCCCTCGATTCCGGCAATCGCCAGTTGCGCCATGAGTCGGATCAGAGTCCGTCCCTGCTCGTCCGATATCTCATAAGCCCGCCGCAGCAATGCCGTCTGATCCGCAGGCTCCTCAGCGGGCAGCGCGAATCCGTCCAGCGGCTGGGCCGGATCGAGCACAAAAGACCCGACCCACTTCTCTCTCATCAGCCGATGCCACATATAAGACTGAACATGGCGGGATCGCTTCGGACTGCGCGTTTGCACGAGCCGGTCCGCCGTGTCGAATAAAGGGAGGTGATCAAGAACGTCAGGAAGCTCTCCACGGGCGTTCTTCTTCCACTCGTCGATCGCCGCGTTGATCTCACGAACCATCAATTCACGCAGGGCACGCGCATTGGCCGGGTCGGGAAGGTCGAACTCCACGCCACTCCAGTAGGTCATGCCTTCAGGTGCAGGCGTCGTTTCACATCGCGTGAGGGTGCACGGCAAGGAGATCTTCTCTCTCTCGAATACAAGGGTCGTATGAAACCCCGTCGGCAGCGGCGCGAGTTGACGAATACCGGCACCGAGAATGCCGAGATCGCGCACCTCCACCTCCACCCCACCCAGATGCGCCGGCAACGGTGGCTCCAGGATCAGTCGCTGAACTCTTCGCTGTGATTTGATTCCAGACTCCTGCTCAAATCTCGAGGCGTATGCGCGAGAGGATAACCTGCGCGGCACCGCGAGACTCAAAGGATAAACTCGATTCACCATCCGTCATGATGGTTTCTTCTGCTGTGGCTCGTGTTGATGCAACCGAAAGATCACCGGAAGCGATATAGAAGAGAGAGATTTCACCGTCAGCCATTTCGAACACACTGGTTCGTGGGCCACTGAGAATCTCTACAGACGCCTTCGCTTTCCCTCGTCTGGTCATCACGTTCAGATCGCGTACCGAGCCGCCATCGGGCGTACCTGACGTTACGGCGTCACCCGAAAAAGCATGTGCATGCAGTGATGAAATGTGGGTGCGGCCACCCTCGCACTCCAGCGTCATCGCCCCATCGAGAGGAACGATGATGCGATCGTATCCGGGGAATCTCGAGAAGGGGCCGCTGCCCTCAACGCGAGCCACGCTGAGGCGCCAGACAAACTCCGCACCATCTCCTTCAGGCCAGCGGGCGACCTCTGTAGTCGAGCCCAGGCCGTTCTTCCAGGGCATTACCCGATAGTCCGCCAGACGCAGCAATCGCACCGACACCCGACGATTGTCATCTCCGCGATCCCCCCACGCAATAAAAAAAGGTGGTGGCAAAGCCCATACCCCGTACCCGTCCTGCCCAGCCCGGCTTTTCGATCGTTCCCGGCAGCGGAGGGACAAAGGCACGGGAAAGAGTCGGGCACGGGGCGCGGGTTCGGGACGAAACAAACGAGCTCAACGGCCAGGTTTTCCGAAATACAACCCACAGGGAACAAGGATGGCCTTTTATTTGCTATAACAGGGACAGATGACATCAAATAACCGTCGGCTCCGTAAAGGCGTTCTCGCGTTCGGGCTCCTCGCCGGTCTGTCGCCGCTATCGATGCGCGCCTCCATCGCCCGCGCCGTACCTTTTGAGGAAAAGGTGACGGAGGCCGAATCGATCGTCGTCGGACATTGCCTGAAAACGCGTTCGGCGTACGATCCGAGCGGAAAGTGGATCGTCACGTACTCCACCTTCCGCATCGATAAGGCCATCAAAGGCGAGCCGGCCGCGGAATTGACAGTCGTGACCCCCGGCGGCTCGGTGGGCTCGATCCATCAGGAAACGGTCGGCATTCCCCATTTCCGCCAGGGAGACGACAATCTCCTGTTCATCAAACGGCAGAGCCTCGGGCCATCCGTCCTCTACTTCGATCAGGGCACCTATACGGTGGACAAAGATGACCGAGGTGAGACCATCGTGGAACCGATTGCCTCGGATCTCGTCTTGATCGACTCGCAGGCCGGCAAGGCCGTTTCCGCGGAGATGCCGCGCCGCACTCTGCATCAGTTCGAAAGCGACGTGCAGGTGGCGATCAAGGACCATCGCATCCGCATCGCCTCCGAGGGGTTGGTAAGGCCACGCCCGAACCAGAAGTCCGTGGAGTTGCTGGGACCTCTGCGCCAGTTTCTTAAGAACAACGGCACGCTCCTGCTGCTCGTAACGTTCGGGCTGGCGCTGTCTACCGTGGCGTTGATTCGCCGCAGGTGATTCGACCGCTCGAGCTCAGCTGCCGTAGTAAAGACGCTCTTTGTCTTTTCTAATGGCGATTGCGCGCCGCAATGCTTCTCGTTTCCCATACTTCCTGATCGAAACGGAGGTCCGCTGCACGACGTTCGGCTCGGGACTCCACGTCACCTCGTACACCTGATGAGAGCGAGTCTCCCCTTCCGCAGTCGAGGTGAATTTGACCACTTGCCGCACGCCCACCACATCACCCTTCCGGGTTGACTCGCGCTGCACGACGAAGCGATCGGTCCGAGGCTTACCGATCCTGCGCTCTAGCTCGTCACGAAAAGTGATCGCTTCACGAAGCGCTTTTCGCTTACCGCCATTGAGCTTGTCATTGAAGAAACGGGAGACTTCCTTCCCCCGGAAGCGCACCCTGACATACCAGCCATGAGTGTGCTTCTCATCCTGATCGATCCGGCTGACACTCTTGTGTTTCATGAAGTCACTCCATTCGACAGGCCGATGATACCGAGGAGCTGAGGCTACTGTCGAGTGTTAGGGTTCGGAGGGAATTGTCATCCTGATGGAGCACGCTCAGAACAAGGGACCAGAAGCGGTGTGAGTGCGACCGAAGGATCTTTGGTGACACGCGCGAGGTCGTCAACCTACGCCGCGGTGATGTCACCAAAGATCCTTCGCTTCGCTGCCAAGAAACTCCGCGTATTACGCGGGTTCCCTGAGGTGTCATCCCGAGCCGGGGACAGCGTGCGCGCTGCCACTGAGAAAAGAAACTGAGTGGGTGTCATCCCGAGCCGCAGCGAGGGATCTGGGTGGCGGCCCTTCCATCCTGATGCTCGCGAACATTTTCTATTGCCAAGGGCGTAGGGCCCCCGCCCAGATCCCTCGCTGCGGCTCGGGATGACACCCACTCATTCCGGCCGCCGGCCGCCTACCAGTTCATCCGCTTACGTAAAGCGGTCACGTGAGCAACATGGTGCTGGCCGTGCCAGGCGTAAAGCGCCAGCGCCTTCTTCAGCGGAACGAGTCCCATCTCGGAGTGACGGTAACCGCGCTCGAAGTCAGTAGCGGAAAGCGATCTCAGAATCAGCATCCAGCGCTGGTGCAGTGCCTCCAGAAGATTCAGCGAGACGTCGATCGGACCGGTAGTGGCGTCGTGCAGATGCGACCACTTGTCTTCGTCATATCCTCTGATGCCCGGCTCATCCTCGGTCAGAGCGAGTTTGAAGCGTGTGTAGGCGTTGAGATGACTGTCGGGCAGATGATGAACGACCTGCCGAACGGTCCACCCTTCCGGGCGATACGCCGTCTCCAACTGCTCCTCGGAAAGGCCCGCCACTGCCTGGCGGAGCCTCACCGGAGTCTCCTCGATGGACTCCAGCAGCGCAGCCCGGTCTGATTTCTCATCGAACACAAATTTGCCTATCGGATATCGGAGATCTTCCATCGTTCGCCTCGCACTGAGTTTTGAAAAGCCATCACATTCTTTTCCACACTACGTAATTGCGCAAATCGCCGACGATTCGGAAGCGCGGACGAAGAAGCGCGAGCGTCGCCTTTTCGTTGGTCATGGGGGCTCCCCTGATCTGGAGGCGCTTCTTGATGATCAGCCAACGAACCTTTCGGCCATCGGCCAGGGAGGCGATCTGCGCCGCACTGTAGGGGTTCACCGTGTGGTCAAAGAGAAGCACCGGAAACTGTGGATGCCGGCCCGTGGCAAAGTAGAAAAGATCTTCTCCCGGAATGCAGAGCAAGGCGTCATTCCGCGGGATGTGATCGCGCGTGAAATCGAGCAGCTCATCGAAATCAGGAAGGTAAGGACCGGCAACCGAGAAGCCACTCAAAGCTGGACTGTGCGAGTGGACAATCTCGCCAGCGCGATCGATGTAATGAAGCCGCTGCTGCCCGGACATATAAAACCAGGCTGGGACCATCAGGGAGATCGAGATGAGCGCCGCAGCGACGCTGGCCATCCTGCCTCGACCGGCCAGGGGAAAAAGCGTAGCGATGAGAATCATCAGCATCGGCCAGATTCCATAGCTCGATCCCTCTGCGCTGTGCGAGAGAAAACATCCCTCGATGGCGACGATGAGCAGCAGCGGGACGAGCGAGTCACGATCTCTCCACCAACTGGTCGAGGTGATGACGATGACCATCGCTACGATCATGACGAATGGCCACAGGGTGATCAGATAGTAAGCACTGTCGACAGCGCTTTCGTTGTTCCAGTAGCTGTACCAGATCCACAGAAACGGAGCGGTGATCAGCAACGCGGCCACACCCGTAGCCAGGGCTGCTCTGGCTCGTGCGCCGAAGTGGTAGACGACGATCCCGGCAAGGGCGCAGGCAACCCAGCCCCAGAGAAGCGGGTCGCGGTAAATCTGCAACTGCTCGGCGAAGGGAGGCAACCGTCGCTCTGCCGCGAACTCGATCGTCCAGCGATAGTAGGGCTTCAGTCCGGTCGTCAACTGAATGACGATCAGGGCAATCGCTCCAGCCATCCAGGAAGAGAGCAGCACATTCTGCCGCCACCTCCTCGCGTCCTCCTCTTTTCTAGTAACGAGAAGCTGCAGGATCAACCCTGCTTCGGCTACCGCCGAGTAAAGCAGACCAATGTTCTGTTTCACGAATATCGGCACAACGATGGCGAGGCCTGCAAACACCGTCCACCACGGTGATTCGCCGGCGCGGAGCAGCAGCCAGAGGCTCACCAGAATCGCCAGACAGCAATCAGGATCGTAGAAGGGATGCGGAAAGATGCAGTAGATCCCCAGGAAGGCGAGAGGAAGTGAGAGTAGAAAAGAGATCAGCGAGGGAGACGGGACCCGTCGTCTGATCAACAGAGTCTCGATGATGCTGAAGCTGAACACAGAGGCGACTCCGGCCGCGATCGCTGCGTAGGCGATGTGGTGCCAGAAGACTCTGCCGGTCACGACGATGATGCCGGCCTGAAGGAGATAGGTCAGCGGCGCGTAGGGAAAAGGAAAATCGCGGTAGGGCAGCTCGCCCAGCGAGATGCGCCACGAGTTCTCGAGGATGTAAGCGGCGTCCCAGACGATTCCGACACGGCTGTTCTGCCAGACGACGACCGCGGCAGTGGTGAGGAAGAGGAACGAGGCTCCGAGCAGGCGCAGGAGTCGGCTTCGTTCCACGGAGGGATAGTAACTCGGCTTCGGCACACGTATAGCGCTGCCGGCATGATGCCGGCGGCACGGCCGCCTGGAAGGCGCGCTCCGACTAGGAAAGCCGCGCCAGAAGATACGGGATCGCCGTCTCCACACGAAGAATTCTCGGCCCTATGCTGACGGGCTCGAAGCCGAGATCACAAAAGGCCCGAATCTCATCTTCGATGAAGCCTCCCTCCGGCCCGATGATCAGCGTGATCGGTCCTCGGGTCGCACTCGGACACGGCACCGACTCATATGGATGCGCAACCAGGCGTCTCGTTCCCTCGGCGATCCCTGCCAACTCATCGCGCAGAAAAGGAGTAAAGAGTCTCTTCATTTCGATCTGAGGCATCATCGTGTCGCCAGCCTGCTCGAGCCCCAGGATGCACTGCTCGCGGAGATTCTCCGAACTGAGTCTCGGACTCTTCCAGTAACTTTTTTCGACCCGCCACGAGTTGACCACGTAGAGCTTCTTGACGCCCAGCGAGCTGATCGCGGCGATCACTCGATTCAACACCTTCGGGCGTGGCAGCGCCAGGACGAGCGTGAGGGGAAGCGGCGGCGGGGGCTCACGCGTCAGTTCCACATCCAGTTCCACCTGATCTCTGGAGATCGAGATGACGCGGCCGGTTCCGATGAGCCCGTCGAGCCTGCCCACCGTGAGTGCCTGTCCCTCCACGGCCCGATGCACTTCACGAATATGGAGAAGGCGTCGCCCCCGTAGCAGGACTTTGCTTTCGGCGACGAAGTCTTCAGGCAGTAGGAGGATGAGGTTCATGGCTCAAAATGGGACTTTCACGACCTCGTTGGGTTGCTGTTCTTAACTCGAAAGCCGCGTAGCGGCGACATCTCGTTAGCCCACGGCGTAAGCCGTGGGTTCCGCGCGGACCTGATTTTAATGCCGAGCCCCATCGGGGCGACATATGCCTCGCGGCCACGATCGTGATTGCACACGTATGGTTGGAACCCATGCCGCCCCTACGGGGCTCGAAATACCGGACCGATCAAGTTCCCACGGCTTACGCCGTGGGCTAAAAAGATGTCGCCGCTACGCGGCTGAAGTCGAGTTCAGCAACTCTTTAACCCAGAACCGACCGCATCGCCTGTACGATCGCCTCGGCGGATACTCGCACATCCTCGGCCGTCGTGGCCCAGTTCGACACCGAGATTCTCATCGCCGCCACCCCGTGCCATGTCGTGCCGCCCAGCCAGCAGATGCCGTCACTTTGAACCTGCTGAATGACAGCCCGCGTCAATTCATCGCTATCACGGCCATCCGCATGAAATCTCACCAGGACCTGATTCAACACGATCTCGTTCAGGATCTCAATGCCTTCATGATCCCTGAGCAAGGTCCCGAAAAGAGCAGCATCGTCGCAGCATCGATCGACCAACTCGGCTATGCCGGAGCGGCCGAGATGACGGATCGCTGCGTAGACCGTGAAACCACGAGCTCTCCGCGAAAACTCGGGGGCCCAGTCGAAGTTGTCCCGCTCCACGCCGGCGGTCTGCTGAAGATACGCGGCGGTCACGGTCATGGAGGCGCGATGTGCGGCGGAGTCGGCGACGATGACGAGGCCCGAGTCATAGGGGACATTGAGCCACTTATGCGCGTCGGTCGCCCATGAGTCAGCCGCCGCAATTCCCTCAACGAGATGCCGCCGCTTCGTGGAGGCAGCCGCCCACAGACCAAATGCGGAATCGACGTGAACCCACGCTCCCGCGGCATGAGCCGCCTCGATCGCTTCCGGAAAAGGATCGAATGAGCCGGTGTTCACGTTGCCGGCCTGAAGGCAGACAATGGTTGGTCCCTCCAACTGCGCCAGATGTTTCCGGAGCGATTCCGGTCGCAGCCTTCCCTGCGCATCGGTGTCGGCGACGATTGCAGTCGTGGTTCCGAAACCGAGCATCCGCAGAGCTACATAAACAGTCACATGCGTCTCGGCACCGACTACTACATTCACGTTCGGAGCGGCGAACACACCCTGCTCCTCGACATTCCATCCGACGCGGCGCAGCACAGCGTGCCGTGCCGCTGCCAGAGCCGTGAAATTCGCCATCTGACATCCTGTGACGAATCCGACACTTGCCGATGACGGCAGGCGAAGAAGATCGAGAATCCATCGCGCCGCGACTTCTTCGACAACAGATGCTGCCGCGGAGGTAGCGTAGATCCCGGCGTTCTGATCCCACGCCGAAGTCATCCAGTCCGCGGCGACAGCAACCGGCAGTGAGCCGCCGATCACGAACCCGAAGTAGCGAGCGGCAGCGCTTCCGATGATTCCCGGATCGACCCCGCGCACGAGATCCTCGAGGACCTCGAGCTCTTTCGTCCTTTCGTTCTTCAGCGGCAGGTCGAGCGATTCCAGAAGCTTGGCGTGGGTCGCCGAAGCGCGAACGGGACGCGACTCCAGAGTCGCCAGGAATTCGAAAGCCAGCTCGGAGGCTCGAGTGAGAACTTCGGTGTTTCGATTCTTCATCGGCAGATGCTACCGAAGAATTTCTCCGTGGGAAGTGTCAAAACAAAAACGGCTCTGGAAAAAGTGAGAGCGGCTCACCCACGACTCCAGGGTGCAGCGCGCAGAGCGAAGGGGGAACTCTCCCCTCTCCCCGCCGCGGGGAGAGGGAAAGTCGGACACTCCCCATTTGCTCTAATTCCAAACTCAAAACAAAAACGGCTCTGGCCGGAGCCAGAGCCGTTCGCGAAACACCGGACTGGATTACTCGGTGCGGAGAATTGAGTCACCCGTTCCGTTATCGGTCGACGACGTGTAAAGAGCAACCGCGCCGTCGCCACTGACGACTTCGAACTTCAACTGCAGATTACGGATATCGCCATAGAGGGCGCGGTTCGTGTCGCCGAGGATGGCCTTGGCGATTCCATTGATGGGGAGGAACTGGCGCGGAGTTAGAGAGAAGTCCTTCGTTGCCACCGCACCCGAGGCCAGACTGCGGCCGTCGGCGAAGAGCAGCGTGATACGAACGGTCGCTGTCCCGCCTGCCGTTTCGATCAGCCCGACATTCGTTCGGAATGTCGCACCCGTCCGCCGGCTGATGGTCGCCAGCGACGCGTCTTCCAGCCCGGCGATGACCTTCTTGCCCCCGAGGGGGAGACTGGCCGACAGAGGAAGAGCCGGGACTGCCGTGCCGAAGGTCTGTGTCGAACCGGCGACGGTCGTGTAGGTCCGGCTGGTCGTGGCAGCAGAGCCGCCCTGCGGCGTGACGATGATGTAACCAACCGAGTCGGTGTTGAGCAGGAAGAAGTTCTTCACGATATCGGTCGAGACGAAGGACTGTTTTATAGAAAGCGAAGTGGTCTTCGTCACTACCGGGCCGTTGGCCGGGTAGTACTCGAGCTTCAGCGTCACCGCAGTTGCGCCGTTGTTAATCGCCGCCACGTCGGTGCGGAAGAAGGTGTTGTTCGCGCCGGCAACGGAGCCGGCGACGGGAATGAGCACGGCCTGGTTGGAAGGGGATCCGAACTGCGCGTTCCAGTCGGCGACCGCCCAGGTGTCGAAGCTCAGCTCATCGACCGGCGTCGCGTACGACAGGATCTTTCCTGTACCACCCGAGTTTCGAACGATCGCTGCGACGGCGCCGTTCGGAAGTGGATTATTGATTTGCAGCAGCTTGAACGCATCGACGGAAGGGTCGAGCGAGCCGAGGACCGCTCCTCCAGCATTGAGGAAGTCGATGTGGACGTTGGTCTGGAAACCCTCGGTCTCCTGAACAAACAGGTTGGTGTGATGGGTTCCGTCCCTCAATAGTCCGGGTAGGTATAGTTGTGATCCGGTTCCGGCAGCCCGATCGGAGCGAAAGATCGGGATCGCTGTGCCAAACGTGCCCAGGGGTTTGTCGGAAACAAAGATGTTCGCCGACACGGCCACACTGCTGATTGCACTGGATCGGATCTGAAGACTTCCGACCTGAGCATCGGCACCGTAAACGTTCTTTACTACGTCAGCGAGGCTGAGGGCCTGGTTTGGAAGCAGGCCGGGCACCGTCGTCAAATTCGCGTCAGCGGCGCTGCCCGTCGTCGGCGTGTAGCGAAGAAGGACATTGCCGAGGCTGAAGAGATCGACCGCGTTCCCTAGCGTGACATCGGAGACGAACGTGCCGACACTGCCTAACACATGACCGACACCCGGGACATACAGCGCCACCTCGCCAGCAGTCAGCGCCGGCACTCCGTTCGCTGACACGGCAGGTTTCGACGTATCGACAATCGTCACAAGACTCAAACCCGAAGGCGGAGTGCCCAGGGGCGCATCGAAGTCGAACTTGCCGGCACCATTCGTGAGATAAACCAGACTGATCGAGCCTGAGACTGATCCCAGCGGGAAGCTCGAGTCGGGACGCAGCGCGCGATCGATCGTGAAGGACACGTTGACGCTGGCTCCGGGCGCGATCGTAATCAATCCGGTCTGCGGTTTGATCCACGGCACGTTGCTGACGGCAATGCCTTGCAGCGTCGACGCGCCGTTGTTCTTGAACGTGACGAAGCCGGACGGATTGATCGCCTGCGCCGAGGAGACATCAACGCGATTTGCCGACGGTACAGGGATGACCGTACCGGTCGGCGGTGACTCTGATAGCAGTTTGACGGGGACGCCGAGGCCAGACGGCACACCTGCGCCGGAGATGTTCGATCGTCCGTCGAAGGCGCCGGAGCCCTGTGCCGTTCCGGTGATGGAGACCACCTGCTGCGCGCCAGGAGCCAGAGTGAACGATGTCGGCGACTGGGTGAAGAAGCTACCTGCTTGTGTGAGCGTGACTGAGGACTGGATACTCCCGTTATTGGCGATCACGTAGCTGTCCGTAGCGCCACCACTACCCGACGCCTGCAGCATCCCGGCGGGCTGAGAGATGATGACGACTGAGGCGCCGGTCGCGGCGAGGTTGTCGATGGCAATGGCATTCCCAGTGGGACTTGATATCCGTACTCTGTTGAACGTCGGGCCAGGTGAGAGCTTGATGAAGCCTTCACCATAACCTTGCTGCCCGGCTGGTGAACCGGTCAGAGTGACCGATCCGACCGACCCCGCTCCAGAAAACGCCTCTGCTTTGACGGTGCCGACACCTGTTGTGTCGCTGTCAGCGAACGAGAAACTCACGCCTGCAACGCTGGTCGAAAACGTGATGTCCAGCTGCCCATCCGTGAAAGGCTCAAAGAGCGCCTTTCCGCTGAGAGACGCAAAGCCGAGATTGCCGAACAGAGAGCCGTTGAGAACATCGACGACCTCCCACGACCCTGCAGGGCTTGGTGCAAAGGTAACCCCGGGAATGTTCAGAGTCTCGGAGGTCTGCCTGTCTGCAAATTGCTCAAAGTTGATGGAGACTATCTGAGCTGACGCGGCGACAGCACAAAGACACAGTACGGTCCAAAATAATACAACTTTCAGGCGGTTCATGGATCCTCCGGGACGAGTAAGGTGCATCAATAATGCACCCAGTCTCATGGATCGGCAACTTTCGCGGAATGAGGAAGCCTGCCGGCATCCAAACCGTCACCGGACCCGTAGTATTAAGCTCGAAGTCACAGAGCAAGAGGAAGGAAAATGTCCGAGAAAATCACGAAGCCCGACGCCGAATGGAAAGGGCAGCTCACACCGATTCAGTACGAGGTTACGCGGAAGCAGGGTACGGAGCGGCCATTCACGGGCGAAACATGGGACAACCATGACGCAGGCACCTACCGCTGCGTCTGTTGCGGCCAGGAGTTGTTCGAGTCGGATACGAAATTCGATTCCGGCACGGGTTGGCCGAGCTTCTGGCAACCGAAGTCGCCCGAGGCCATCGACGAGCACACCGATCGCGGCTTCTTCATGAGCCGCACCGAGGTTCGCTGCAGCAGATGCGACGCTCACCTCGGGCACGTGTTCAACGACGGCCCGAAACCGACCGGTCTGCGCTACTGCATGAACTCGGCGTCGATGAAGTTCGAGAAAAAGTAGACGAATTTGAGAGATGTCATCCCGAGCAAGGGCGGGTGTGTGGGAGGGGCGAGGGACCTCCCAAGCCAGTACATTCGCCATTCTCAAGGCGCAGAATCTGAACTCAAAATGAACTAGTTTGGGAGGTCCCTCGCCCCTCCCACACACCCGCCCTTGCTAAGAAACTCCCAGTATTTAGGCCGGTTTGCGGAGGTGTCATCCCGAGCGTCGAGCGAGGGATCTGGGCGGGGGACTCGACCCTTCGGCGCCTCGCACAATCGTAAGAGAGCTCCAAGACTCCACACCGCAAGGCCCCCCTCCCAGATCCCTCGCTCGACGCTCGGGATGACACCCTGGTTTCTTTCACTCAGACGCCGCGCTCCGCGGTCAATCGCTTCTAAGAAACTCCCAGTATTTAGGCCGCTTTGCGGAGGTGTCATCCCGAGCGTCGAGCGAGGGATCTGGGCGGGGGACTCGACCCTTCGACGCCTCGCACAATCGTAAGAGAGCTCCAAGACTCCACACCGCAAGGCCCCCTCCCAGATCCCTCGCTCGACGCTCGGGATGACACCCTGGTTTCTTTCACTCAGACGCCGCGCTCCGCGGTCAATCGCTCGGGATGACACA
>DASZZV010000419.1:0-3925 GCA_035544835.1 Thermoanaerobaculia bacterium | reverse complement strand
AAATACAGGCGGCCGTTCCTGTACGACGACGAAGTGGTCATCCGTACGTTTGTCGAGTTCGCAGGAAATCGATCGATTCGCTTCCGATACGCGCTGTATGACGAGACCTGCTCGACGCTCCGGGCCGACGGGACGACGTCGCACTTCTGGCTCGACCGGACGACTCGGAAGCCGGTAACCGCGAACCCGGAGATCGTCGGGCTCTTCACGCCGTTCGTCGGTTGATTTGTTTTCCACGCAAGCCCACGATCCAGCGCGCGAAGGCGCGCGGTAGACCTGTAGCACCGGGCGTAAGCCCGGTGTTGCGCTTCGACAGAGCAAAAAGATGCTTTCAATTTGTGCGAGCCCGCGAAGGCGGGCGGCAGATCGTGGTCGCGCTATCTGACGCCCGCCTTCGCGGGCTGACGGAGAAAAATAGAAAGGTCAATCGGCACGCCGCGACACCGGGCTCACGCCCGGTGCTACAGGTCTACCGCGCGCCTTCGCGCGCTGCATTCCCGCGCTTCAGGAAGAGTTGACTATCGATCAGCGTGGGTGGCTTCGGGGCTGCCCGCCTAATACCGCGCCATTGCGCCTTTCGAGAATCCTTCGGCGTTGGAGAGGAACTCGCGTTTGCTGTCTTCGGAAACGAAATAGTAGATCTTGTTCTTGTATTCGACCATCGGGGTTGATACCCGGATCGATACCTTGCCGCCGGTGACGGGGTCCATGGCGATGGCGGGGGCAAAGGGAAGATCGACCATCTGCGCCTGACGCTCTTCTTTTGTCCCCTCGAGCTTTGAGCCCGGAACGACTTCAATGGTCGGATTGAAGGTCGTTTCCTGTTCATTCACGGTGGGAGGAGGATCGATCAGGGTGGCCTTGACGTCACTGTTATCGATGGTCCTGATCATTGCCGCAGAGCTCGTGGCCGGATCAGTTCTGGCGTGACATGCTGAAAAGGCGAGCAGGACCAGAAAGGCGGTTGCGGCTCGGGTTAGACGAGACATCATACGAATGGACTGCAGCTGGTTTGCCAACTGTTGGTCACAATCGAGAAAAGACAGTATCCGATGCCATCCGAACCTCACGAGAGCTCCTTTATGAGAAGCTCTCGACAGGCCGTCAGGCGGTGCCAGGCCCGGGCCTGGGGAGCCCCTCTCGATAAAACCAGGACGAGATAGTAACCATCTTTGAGTACCCAGTTGAGCAGGACGGCATCAGCACAGGTGATGGCAAATCGCTCCGGGGCACCGAGGGCCAGGTTACTGCAGATGGGTCGCAGCCGATCGAGGAAGATTCCCTCATAGGCGCCGATGACCTGCATGTCGTATCGGGAGAACAGAGGCGAGACGATGCTGACGGCCTCTCCCTCATAATCGAGGAACATCGCTCCCATCGATCCTTCTACGTCTGCAAGCAGACTCTTAAATATAGCTTCGAAAGGCAACAATCACTCCCACAACAGCGCGTACTTTTGCGCTTCGATTGCTTCCGGCGTTCCCGGGGCTTCCTTGAGGACCTTCTCGAAATACTGGCGAGCAGTCTCGCCGAATCCGGAACGCTGAGCGCAACGGGCAAAGCCAAGCATGGCCACAGGTGAATGCGGATGACGGGTCAGGAAAGCTTTGTATGTTTTCCCCGCCTCCTCGAACTGTTTCGTCTTCTCGAACATGAAACCCAGGTAGAGGATGGCGTCGTCATACTCGCGGTTCAAAGCCAGGGCCTTCTGCAGCCATTCCAGGGCCCGCATCCTTTCATTGAGGGCGTCATCGGCAAGCGCGTGATGATAGGCGGCACGGGCGCGATAGGGAGAACCAGTGGTTCCGTAGATGAGCTCCAGCTCCCTGGCTGACTCGACGAAGCGGCGAAGCCGAAGCAGGGTCAGGGCATGATTGAACTGTGCCTCGGGATGGCCTGACGCCATCTCCAGAGCTCTTTGGAACGTCATCAGAGCCGCGGCAGGCTCGTTGCTCATCAACTGTGCAATCCCTTTCAAATTGAACCGATCCGCCGAGGAGGCACCCTTACCGGTTGCCGTTGCCAACACCGTGAGGGCGCGATTGTAGTCACCTCGAGCGATGTACAACGCCGCCGCATCGCAGCCTTGCGCCGGAGAAGCCGGCTGGGCGAGGGCTGGAAATGTGGCGAGGGCGAGGGTCAGCAGCACGAAGAGGGTTACCGAGTCTCGTTTCAGGCTGCGCCCCGCACCTGTTCTTCGACCTGAATATCGCCGGTCTTGACGGCGTTTGCAAAGGCCTGCACCACGCGCGGATCGAAGCGCGAACCACCGAAGCTGGAGATCTTCTCGACCACATATTGCAGCTCCATAGCCTTTTGATAAGGTCTATTCGTGGTCATGGCGTCGAATGTGTCGGCTATGGCAACGATGCGCGCCTGCATCGGGATATCCTCGCCTTTGAGATTGTCGGGATAGCCGCCACCACCCCATTTTTCATGGTGGTATTTCATACCCGGGATGATGTCGATGAGCTGGGCGACGCCACCCATGATGGCCGCACCCTTGTCAGGATGCCCCTTCATCACTTCGAATTCTTCGTCGCTCAGAGCGCCCGGCTTTCTCAGGATGCGGTCGTCGATTCCGATCTTTCCAACATCGTGCAGCAAAGCGCTGATACGGAGATTTCGCATCTGATCCGCGGGAAGCTGCAGATGTTTGCCAATGGCGATGGAGTAGCGCGCCACACGCTCGGAGTGACCGCGGGTGTAAGGGTCTTTTGCGTCGATGGCCGCGGCCAGCATGCGCACCGAGTTGATGAAGAGCAGCTGGTTCTCGTTGGCCGCTTTTTTCAACTGCTCGATCGACTTTTCGATCTCGCCCGACATGACGTTGAAGTTGTCGGCCAGTAATCCGATCTCGTTCCTGGTCTTGACCGAAACGCGCTGCTGGTAGTTTCCGGCCGCAATCTCACGGCTCTTGGCGGCCAGCAGACGAATCGGCTTGCTGATACGGTGGGCGAACAGTGTGCCGACCAGGATGGCCAGCACGAGCGCGATCGCGCCCCACGCCATGGTCCCGGTAATCATTTTCTGCACCGAGGCGAAAGCCCTTGACTCCTGCTTCTGGACGACGACCCCCCAGCTCGTTCCGCTGACCGGTGCGACGGTACCCAGCATCTGCACTCCGCTCGGCGAAGTCGTGTCCTTATAGGACTCCGTGATTCTGACAGGCCCCTTCATGAACTCCTGAACGATCTTCAGTCCGCTGTAGTCGGGATGCTGAATCGTGATAGCTGCCTCGCTGTGAAGCAGGACCCGGCCGCTGCGGTCGACGACGAAGGCTGTCAAATCGCCCTTACCCTCTTCCTGAAGACGCTGTTTAATGCGTCGGAGGCTGACCAGAGCTTCGACCGCCCCCAGGGTTCCCTGCTGAGAATTGATCACCGGTACGGCCAGGATCACGGCTGGCTGGTTCAGGGCGTCGAGGTACTGAAATTTACCGACATAGGTCTGGCCTTTGAGAGCTTCACCGAGAGCGGAGTTCAGCTCGGAGACGATTTGTGGCCCGAGGCCGGCCGGTTGCGCTTCCGATCCCTGACCGGCGCGATTGATGATCCGCAACGCCAGCAGATCCGGATCGGCGCTCGTATAGTTCTGAATGAGCTCCGCCGGCGCAGGTCCCTGGAAGGGATCGGAGCCCACGGCCACGAGGGCGCTGCTGCTGATTCCTCCAGCTATTTTCTTCAACTGCTGTTCGTAGCTATCAGTCAGATTCTCGATATCCGTGGCGATTCCCACCGCAGATCGAGTGAGATACTTCTTCTCCAGAGTTTCCAGAGAATCGCGATTGATACGGATGGAAAAGTAGTTGGAGATCAGCAGCGGAAAGATGCTGACCAGGATAATTGCGCCGAGCAGCGTCCACAGGAGTTTCGGACGGGCCGCGGTTCCGGGTTCGGACATGGCGGGATTATAACAATCTACA
>DASZZV010000418.1:0-3147 GCA_035544835.1 Thermoanaerobaculia bacterium | reverse complement strand
TCGTTCCTTCAACGACGTTTGCGTCGTTCCGCGGCTTCTAAGAAACTCCCTGTATTTACGCGGGTTCCCTGATGTGTCATCCCGAGCCGCAGCGAGGGATCTGGGCGGGGGCCCATCAATCGTGGTGCTCGCAAACATTTTCGATTGCCAAGGGTCTAAGGCTCCCGCCCAGATCCCTCGCTGCGGCTCGGGATGACACCCACTCAGTTTCTTTTCTCGGTGGCAGCGCGCACGCTGTCCCTTGCTCGGGATGACAGCAACGGCGCCGACACGTCATGAGTCCCCATCCCTCGTTACAATACCCTCATGCCCGATGTCGCCCGGCTCCTCTCGTCTCCAAGTGAGATCTTCGATGAACTGCGGCGTGGTGTCCTGGGGCAGGACGACGCACTTCGGGAGATGTCGGTAGCCCTGGTCAAGCATCTGCTCGGCCATCCGGCCGGGAACATCCTGCTCATCGGAAACTCCGGGTCAGGAAAGACCACCATCATGAAAGCGGTCGAGGCGATGTTCCGCAGTCGTCCCGAGCTGGCTCATTACTCCAATGTCGTGCGCATCAACGCCAACGTGCTCGCGGACGCGCATGAGGGCTACGGCCGGGCGGTGTTGAAACGGCTCTTCGCCAACGCCGAGAAGACGCTCGGAGCGCAGGCCTCTCTTCCGGAAATTCTTCGCTGGGTCGAGCGGGGAATTGTCTTCATCGATGAGGTAGACAAGATCCGTGCTTCTGTCGGGGAGACGCCGAACGTGCGTGGGATCGTGGCGCAGGAAGCCCTGCTGACCCTGATGGAGAACGAGAATCTTGAGTTCGAGGTCGAGGCGCCGCTACCGGCGACGGTCGCTGTGAACTCATCCCATATCCTCTTTGTCGCCGGCGGTGCTTTCGAGGAGCTCTATGACGCGGTGTATCGGCGGGCTGTACTTGGTAAAGACGCCGCTCCGCTAAAACCGACCGTGACCGTTTCCTCGACGGGCGAAATGCGGGAGGAACTGGCCTTCCACCTTCGCGAGTACATGCGCTACGAGGACCTTTTTCTGTATGGCATGAGTCCTCAGTTCGTCTCCCGGTTCGAATCGATCATCGTCCTCAACGATCTCCGCGAGGAGGATCTGGCGCAGATTTTCATCGAGCCCGAACAATCGATCTTCCGGCTTTCCCGCGAGTACTTTCAACGTTTCGACATCGACCTGCAGATCACCAGAGGGGCCATTCGCGCCATCGCCTGGGAAGCCTGCCGGCAGAAACGGCTCGGCGCACGGGCCTTGAAAGAAGTCTATCGACGCCTCGTGCGGAAGCTGGAGTTCGATCCCGCCGGCGCAAAGGGTTCACCCACCTCAGGTCGTCGCATCGTGACCATCGACGAAGAGTGGGTGAAGCAGACGTTGAAGTAGCGGCGAGCTCTGGGGGCGTTTGTCGGAGTGGCGACATCCTGTCGCCTGGCTCGGCGCCGTCCCGCGCCGCCGCCCTAACCGATCGCTTGCACGAGAACGGCGCCGCGGGACGGCGCCGAGCCAGGCGGCAGGATGCCGCCACTCCGATTGGTGCTTTTCAGTAAGATGCGCGCCTCTCTTCACGGAGAGGGAAAATCCACTTCAGGGACATCGCATTCATGGCAGAACAGAAGACATTGCTCGGCAAGCTCAAACGCGGTCTGTTCATGACGCACACCGAGATTCTCGAGAAGATGAAGGAGGCTGTGACGCCCGATCTTCCCGTCGATCAGAAAGCGATCGATGCTCTCGAAGAGGGACTGTTGGGGGCTGATGTCGGTGCCGAGCTCACGACCGAGTTGATCGACAAGCTCGAGGCTCGTGTCCGCCGCGACAGGATCCGCAGCGTGGAGAAGCTGACTGAGGCTTTGCGGGAGGAGACGCGGGCTCTCATTCCGGCGAGGGCCCAACAGGGGATCGATATCGACAAGGCCCGTCCATTCGTCATTCTGGTCGTCGGGGTGAACGGGACAGGAAAGACCACGACCATCGCCAAGCTGGCCAGCAGGTGGAAGGGTGAAGGGAAAAGCGTGATCATCGGCGCCGCCGATACCTTCCGCGCCGCCGCCATCGATCAGATTCAGATGTGGGCCGATCGGATCGGTGTCCCTGTCGTGAAGCACAAGTCAGGGTCGGATCCAGGAGCAGTCGCGCATGACGCTGTTTCCGCAGCGAAGGCTCGCAAGGCCGACGTCGTGATCATCGACACGGCCGGCAGACTGCACAACAAGTCGCACCTGATGCAGGAGCTCTCCAAAATCCGGCGGGTGATCGACAAGGAGTTGCCGGGCGCGCCGCACGAGACGCTGCTGGTCATCGACGGGACGACCGGTCAGAACGGAATGAGCCAGGCCTCGGCTTTTCTCGAGGCGGCGAAAATCACCGGGATCGTGGTTACCAAGCTCGATGGGACGGCCAAAGGTGGAGTCATCCTCTCGATCATGCGTCAGTTCTCGATTCCGGTGAAGTTCGTCGGGGTAGGCGAGGCTGCCGACGATTTGATCCCGTTCAATCCAGACGAATTCGTCGACGCGATCTTCGGACCGTGATGATGGCGGCGTAGCCAATCGGAGTGGCGACATCCTGTCGCCTGGCTCGGCGGCGTCCCGCGCCGCCGCCCCTGAATCCCACCGCTTCCGCGAGAACGGCGGCGCGGGACGCCGCCGAGCCAGGCGGCAAAGATGCCGCCACTCCGGTGGGCGCGCAAGCGCGCCGCTACGGTCGCTTCAGTTCGGCGGGATCGAGCTCTTTGTCTTCCGCTCGCGCGCCATCTCCCATCTCACCGCTGTAGGCGCGCTTCGCGCTCTCGCGATCGAGGTGCGAATAGACCGTGCCGTCGGGATAAGCAATCATGTTCGGTCCGTAGTCGCAGAGATCGAGGCACGACACCTTGCAGACGCGGACGATCGGCTTCCGCCCGAGCTTCTTGTTGAGATCCTTGAGCTCTTCCTGAATATGCTCGCCACGCTCTTTGCCGCGCTCTTCGTCGCTACAGCGCGGTCCGGTGCAGACCAGGAAGAGTTTGTCGAATGGATATTTCATGAGGTGATCGGTCTTTGTCAGTTCTTCGTCGGCTCTCCCGACGTTGCTGTCATCCCGAGCAAGGGCGGGTGTGTGGGAGGGGCGAGGGACCTCGCAACCGACGAACGATGTGAA
>DASZZV010000417.1:0-39020 GCA_035544835.1 Thermoanaerobaculia bacterium | reverse complement strand
GGTCCGATAGCGTCGTCTTCCCATGATCGATGTGGGCGATGATCGAGAAATTGCGTGTCAGTTTAGGGTCGGCCATGTGCTCTTTGAGGCCCATCCGAAGATAGGGCGCACCGATCTAACACGAATTCGGGCAAATGTCATTCAGGCGAAGGCATCGCCATGTGCCCTTACTCCCAGCTCTCTCCGCTCAGCATGGCCGCAAACTTCGCCACCTCGACATAATCGGCCTGATCGCCCAGGTTCTGCAGCGCCGCCGTGTAAAGCTGCGATGTGAGGGCAAGCATCGGAGTCGATACATGCTCCCCATGCGCGATAGCGGCGGCGATCCGGATGTCCTTGTCATGCAAAGCCAGCTTGAAAATGAGCGGCCATTTCCCCTCCACGATGCGCATCGGCATCAGATTCTCGGAGGCGTTGGAGCGGCCGCTGCCGGCGTTGATGACCTCGAAGGCTGTCTTCATCTCGATTCCCAGTTTCTTGAGCACCACCAGTCCCTCGGCCGCCATCCAGAGGTTCGTGGCCATCATGGCGTTGGTGATGGCCTTGATGGCGTGGCCCGATCCGACCGGACCGACGTGGACGATCTTCTTGCCGAAGGTCTGGAGGATCGGCTCGGCCCTGCGGAAGCCCTCCTCGCTCGAGCCGACCATGACAGTGAGGGTGCCCGACTCGGCCCCCACGACCGCGCCGGTGACCGGGGCATCCACGAACTCGACGCAGTGATGGGAAAGCCGCGCCGCCGTGGCCCGGCTCGTTTCCGGGTCGCCGCTCGTGGCATCGATCCAGAGGGTTCCAGTCTGCAGATCCTCGAGCAGTTCGTCGACGATCGCATCGACCTCCCTGCTGGTCGGCAATACCGTGATGATGACCTCGGCCTCGGTGCACCATTCCAGCATTTCAGCAAGCCGCGTCCCATGCTCGGCCGCATGTTTCTCGGCCACGGTACGAGTGCGGTTCCAGACCACGACCTCATGATTCTTTGCCACATGGCGGGCCATCGGATAGCCCATCGCTCCAAGGCCGATGAACGCGATTTTCATCGAGTGCTCCTCTCTCAATAGAATTCAGAATTTCAAAAGCAGCACGAAGGTGCATCCCTTTATGAATTCTGAAATCTGAATTCCGCATTCTGCATTCTTTGATAGTCTCTGCGCCATGACGGACTTCACCGACAACATCCAGAAAGTCTTCTCGTTCGACAATCCCTCCATCGCCCTGGGCTCGATCATGCACGACGGCGCGGTTCACGCCGAGGTGCAGGCTAAGATCCCGCTGGCCATGATGAATCGTCATGGCCTGATCGCCGGATCGACAGGAACCGGAAAGACGCGAACGCTGCAACTTCTGGCCGAGGGATTGTCGCGCGCCGGAGTTCCCTCGTTTGTTTCGGACGTGAAGGGGGACCTCTCCGGACTCTGTAAACCGGGCGTCGTGAATCCGAAAATTCTGGAGCGCCTCGCCGGCACCGGCAAGACCTTCACGCCGGAAGGCTTTCCCGTCGAGTTCTACAGCCTCACCGGCAATCGCGGCACGCAGTTGAGGGCCACCGTCTCTTCGTTCGGCCCGATCCTGCTTTCCAAGGTCCTGGGCCTCACCTCGACACAGCAGAGCGTTCTGGCGATGGTCTTCAAATATTGCGATGACCGCCAGATGCCGCTCCTCGATTTCACGGACCTGCGCGACGTTCTCAACTATCTCGGTAACGAGGGGAAGGCCGAGCTCAAGGACTATGGCGGCATGTCGCCGGCCACGGTCGGGGTCCTGATCCGGAAGATGGTCGAGCTCGAGCAACAGGGCGCATCGAAGTTTTTCGGCGAGCCTGAGCTCGACATCCACGACCTCATTCGCACCACTTCGGACGGCAGAGGTATCATCAACGTCCTTTCGCTTTCCGACGTGCAGGACAAACCGCGGCTCTTCTCCACGTTCCTCATGTGGCTGCTCGGCCAGTTCTATTTCGATCTCCCCGAGGTCGGTGACGCGGACAAGCCCAAGCTGGTGTTCTTTTTTGATGAAGCGCATCTGCTATTCGACGACGCCTCTTCCGAGCTCACCGAACACATCGTTCAGGTGGCGCGGCTCATTCGCTCGAAGGGCATTGGGGTGTTCTTCATAACTCAGACTCCCAAGGACGTCGATCAGGATGTACTGGCGCAACTCGGCAACAGGATTCAGCACGCAGTTCGAGCCTTTACGCCTCAGGATGCCAAGAATCTGAAAGCAACTGCATCGACTTTTCCGACCAGCGAGTTTTACGACATTGGCAAGACCCTGACCTCACTCGGCACCGGCGAGGCACTCGTGAGTGTGCTGAACCCGAAAGGAGTGCCGACCGCGGTTGCGATCACGCAAATTTTCCCACCTTCGTCGGTGATGGGGGCGGCCGACGACGCTGACTACAACCGCGTGATCGCCGCTTCCACTCTCGCTTCGAAATACGCGACGGCCATCGACCGGGAGAGCGCGCACGAGATTCTCCAGAAGAAGATCAGTAGTGCTGCCCAGGCGACGGCACAGAATGCAGCCCCTTCAGCACCTTCCCGAGGAACCCGTCAGGCCGTGCCTGTACAGGAGAAATCGGTTCTGGCGGAGGTGTTGAACAGCCCCGTCGCCAGGCAGGTGGGGCGGCAGGCGGCGCGCACGATCACCTCACAAGTACTTCGCGGGCTCTTCGGGATGCTCAAGCGCTGACAGCCGCGGCCGGGGGTTGCATAGAGACCCCATCCAAGTCTGTCAGGAGGGATCTGACTGCCTCTCGGATCGCCACCACCACCTTCACTCCCGAACTCCACTGCGGCGCCCGATTCGGGCATCTCTGCCCTGGGGTCTCTATGCAGCCTCCGGAAAGTAAAAAAGGGGCAGTACGCCCCTTTTCTCGTTACGGCTGATGGATGCAATGTATAACCGGACTGAGCAGAAATCTGTGATGCGAATCACACCAGGAGAAGGTCGCCAAAGAATCGACGGTCTTACTTCTTGTACCAGTCGGCGTTGATCTGCGTGTAGTGCTGCCATTTCTCGGGCACGAGGTCTTCCGGAAAGATCGCCTGAACCGGACAGGCCGGCTCGCAAGCTCCGCAGTCGATACAGACCTCGGGATCGATGTACAGCATCGTCGCTTCTTCAAAGCCACCTTCATCCTTGCGGGGATGAATGCAGTCGACAGGACAAACATCAACACAGGCCGTGTCCTTGGTTCCGATGCAAGGCTCCGCAATCGTATAGGTCATTCGAAGTCCTCCTGAAGCGGGGGTAAATTACCACGAGGGCGGGGGGTTGTGGATACTCACAGCACACTCTTGATGGTGAGAGCCGTCTCGTTTCGTACAATGCGGGCATGACACACACGGCAAAGCAACTACATCCGGGAGAAGAGATTCTCTATGTCGCACACCCGTCTAAGATCCGGCTGGTGCCGCTGGTGCTGGTAGCCCTGGTGCTTATCGGCGGTGCGATCTGGCTGAGCGTAAGTCAGCAGGATCAAACAACGCTGCTGATCAGCCTCGTCGTCGCGGCCATCCCGATTCTGATTCTGCTGCAGCAACTCTTCGTTCTGCGCGCCAACGAGTACGTCCTGACGAACCGTCGTGTCATCCGCCAGACCGGGATCATGACGCGAAGCTCGACGGATGCCTATCTGGATAAGATCAACAACATCGAGCTTCGGCGGACTTTCTGGGGACGGATCCTCGGCTATGGAGATCTCGAGATCGACACGGCCAGCGAGACAGGAATGACTTCCTTTCGGATGATCAATCAACCAGTCGAGTTCAAGACGGCCATCCTCAGCGCCTCCGAGCAGGTACGATTCCGCGGCGGCGTACCAGCCGTGGCCACTCCTACCGGTGCCGAGCGCATGCGTCAACTAAAAGCGTTACTGGATGATGGCTTGATTACCGCAGATGAATATGAGGTAAAACGTAAAGCGCTTTTAGAGCAAATTTAGTTTTGATTTAGTGTGAATTTAATTCTATTTATCGGGTGCTTGTTCCGGGGATGTTGTCATCCTGAGGGAGCACGCTCGGAACAAAGGACCGAACGACAGTGAGTGCGACCGAAGGATCTTCGGTGACACTTGCGCGGTCGTAAATTCACGCCATGGAGATGTCACCAAAGATCCTTCGCTTCGCTCAGGATGACAAGCCTCGGAGACACGGCGGCGGCGGCGTGTGTCCGGCCCTTACCCTTCCTATTGCCACTTGCTGATGGCCTCGACCAGGTAGTCGTTCCCCATGAAGCTGACGATGTCGCCGACCTTACGGCCGACCAGCGCCTTGGCTACGTCGGACTGATGCGAGTACACGCCTTGCTCAGGCGCTGACTCCCACGGCCCCAGGATCGTGACCTCGCGATGCGTATCGCCATTGCGCAGCGACGATTTCGTTCCGATGCGGATCTCGGAGGTATCGACCTGATCGGGCTGAAGCAGACGCACGCGCGACAGCTCGCCCTGCAGCTCGCCAGCGCGGGCGGCCAGATACTCGGCCCGCTGGCGCGCCGCCTTGTATTCGAAGTTCTCGCGCAGGTCGCCCATCTCCCGAGCCACCTGAATGGCCTTGGAGTTGAGTGGAATCTCCACCTTCACCAGGTTCTCGAGCTCGGCGCGCTTGGCCGCCAGGAGCTCGGCAGTCGCGTAGACAGGCTCGACCTGCGGCTCCCGGAGTTTGTTGTACTTCATCAGCGCAGCAGCCTTGAGGTTCTCGCGGCGATACTCTTCGAGCTGGCCAAAGCGCTCCAGAGTTTCCAGTAGCTTCCTGGCCTGCTCCTCGTCGTCGGTCTTCATGATGATCCGCACGGCCAGCCCACCCTTGTCGAAGAACTCCTTCATCCGGGCGCGCATCGAGGAGAACTCATCGCTGCCGATTGCATCGAGCATCTGATAAAGCAATGAGTAACCGCCCCGCTCCGGCATGGCCTCTGCGGTGTCACTCAACGTCTTGCAGTACCAGAAGAAAGCCTTGGGGTGGCGAGAGGGGTAACGAAGGGTCTCGTCGATCAGCCGAGCCCGAATCTCAGGCTGTCCACCGTCGTCGATGAAACGCATGATCGAGGTCAGTACCCGCGGGTCCTCTTCCCTGAAGAAAGCCTCGGCCAGAATCTTCGGCCATTCCGGATGCTTCTCGCGAATGACCTTCCAGGCCCGCTCGCGCAGGGCCCGATCTTCCACGCCGACGGCCGTTCGCGCCGCCATCGGTCCGAGCAGCAGCGAGTCGGGATCGAACAGGGAGGTCGTCTTGCCGGGAAGCTTCTCCAGGATGGCGAAGGTCTCCCATGTCAGAGAGGGTTCCGTCCTCGAGACCTTCACCGCCTCTTCGGCCAGGCGCTCGGCGAAGTAATCTGCCTGCCCGGAACCGCGACCGCTATGCTTCCTGGCCAGCTCCAGCTTCTCTCTCAGCGAGGCCGCATCGAAGCGCTTCCGGATCGAATCATCAGCGTGTGATGTGGATGAGGTCCAGGCATAGGTCGCCTTGGCCCCGCTTCCGCTCACGATCACCTGCGGATGCTTTCGGGCCGTGGTCCACCAGCCGGCCCACTTGTCCTCGGGCACCACTCCAGTCATGGCGTCGCGCACTTCGGTCATCGTCATCGGCCTGCCAAAACTCTGCAGGAGCTCCGCGAAGGTACCAGCGGGACTTTCCCTGGCCATTTTTCGGAGCTCTTCGGGAGCGTCGATCTTCTTGCGCAGAAGATGACCGGGCGGAATGGGAATCAGAAATTTCTGGGCCGCTCCCACAGGAACGGAGACGCGTTTGTCCTTCTCGAAATCGAGCCGGCAGACGCCGAGCTCCGGGTTGAGCTCAATGACCTGACCGACGCCGCGGCCGCCCATGAAGAAAGTCTCGCCCTCGTCATACAGGAGCCACTGCTCGACCTTGTCGGCTTTCTCGACTGGATTCGAGGCCGGGTCGTTGAACTTCGCGAAAACGATAGCTTTCTTGTAGCTCTTGCCCGAGCCGTGAACATGCTTGAGCGCTTCCTCGATGGGAGCCCGCAGATTGGCCGGCTTCTTGGAGAGCCGCCCGATTTCCTTGAGCACCCGCAGTCTCTCCGGCCAGGCACCTTGATCGCGGAGCGCGTCGGCGAGGAGCTCCATGAGCGCCGTGGACCGAACGCGTTCTTCAGCGCGGCGCATCGCCTTGGCCGTGGCCAGGAAATCGTCAACGTCACCTGGATCGCTTTCCATCTTCGCCATCCAGAGCGATTCGATGTCGTCGAACTTATGCTGCTCGACGAGCGGGTTCACTTTCTCGAGAAGAGACACGTTGGGCTCCTGTCAGCGTGGAGTCGTTCACGGCCCAGGACATTCGCGGGCGTTCGTGGGCCCGCAACTGTAAACCGAAAAAGATCTCCAGAAAAGAAAAAGGCGGCCGAGGCCGCCCGAGAATCGAGGATGGTGAGTCGGGTATGACGAGATCGGGACGGTCTGCTCTCTATCATCCGCAAGTGATCTACCTGCGGAGCTTGACCATCTCGCGGAAGACGTCGAAAGGAAGGTTTTCTGATTTCACGATGTGCCGCAGATGATGAAGGGTGGTTTTGCCATCCCGTACGTCAGCCACGTTGATGTTGTGCCTGGAAAGGATCTCGTGAGCTTTCTTCTCGTGCATGAGCAATTACCTTTATCTAATTAGTTGTGTCGGTCTGCCAACGAGGGCTCTGGTAAGGCTATTCCCGAATGAGCAGGCCATACCGCGGGTGTCATCCCGAGCCGGAACGACGTGAAGGTCGCTGGTTGCGCTAAGAGAGAATGGCGACTGGGTCTGTTGTCATCCCGAGCAAGGGCGGGTGGGTGGGAGGGGCGAGGGACCTCCCAAGTTGGTACATTCGTATGTTCCGGGTGGCCCGCAATCTGAACTTAAGATGAACGAGTTTGCGAGGTCCCTCGCCCCTCCCGCACACCCGCCCTTGCTCGGGATGACAGCAACGGCAACCTCGTTTCACTAGCAGGAGCGCTTGCTCGGAAAGACACGCCGTTTCGCTACCCTCGCAGGTTGGCGAGGATCTTCTCGTGAATCCCCCCGAAGGCACCGGAAGACATGACGATGATGACGTCGCCGTCCGACGCCTCGCTGGCGACATGCTTTGCCAGTTCGTCGAAGTCGTCGATGTGCTCGGCTTTGCGGCTTCCGTTCGACAGTGACTTCGTGATGCTGTCCACAGACATCATTTTGTCGATGCCGTAGGTTTTCGCGTAGCGCTCCTTGTGAAACACGGGACCGATGATCACGCGATCGGCCTGCTGGAAAGCCTTGATATAACCCTCTTCGAATTCCTTGCGGCTCGATGAAATCGAGCGAGGCTCGAACAGGGCCCAGATCCGCTGACCGGGAAAGCGGCCTCGCGCTCCTCTGAGCGTGGTCTCGACCGCGGTCGGATGATGGCCGAAATCATCGATGACCGTCACGCCACGCTCGACACCGCGCACTTCCATGCGCCGCTTGATTCCGCGGAAAGTCTCGAATCCTTTCTGAATCTCTTCCGGCGTCAGACCGCGAAGACTGGCGATGGCGGCGTCCCCGAGGGCGTTGAGAACGTTATGCTCCCCCGAAAGCGTGGTCTTGAAGCGGAACCATTCTTTGCCCTCTCTCCAGGCGGTGAAAGAGGTTCCGGCCGGCGCATACTCGATGTTGGAGGCGCTGTAATCGCGCGAACGATCGAGACCGAAGGTGATCCATCGAGCCATCGTCTCCTCGCGGAGTCGCATCACATTGTCGTCATCTCCATTGGCTACGATCGAGTCGCCGGCAGCCACGCCGCGCACGGCGGCCCGGAAAGCAGCCATGATGGCCTCGAGATTCTCGTAGATGTCGGCGTGGTCGAACTCGATATTGTTGAGCATCAGGGTGTTCGCGCCGTAGTGAAGAAACTTCGGTCCCTTATCGAAAAAAGCAGTGTTGTACTCGTCGCCCTCGATGACGAAATCGGGACCATCACCGAGCTTGAAGTTGTTGTTGAAATTCAGAGGGATGCCACCCACCACCATCGACGGATCGCGCCCGGCGCTCTGGAGCAGCCAGGCCATCAGTGACGTCGTGGTCGTTTTCCCATGCGTTCCGGTGATGACGATCGAGTGCTTGCCGAGGATGAAGAGCTCGCGAATCGCCTCCGGCATCGACGTGTAGGGCAGATCCATTTCAACAGTGGCCGCAGCCTCCACGTTCGTTCTGGCAGCGGCGTTCCCGATGATCACGACGTCGGGGCGAAACGTTTCCAGATGCTCTTTCGTATACCCTTCGAGCACTGGGATTCCGAGTTGCTCGAGGTATGTCGACATCGGAGGGTAGACATGCTCGTCCGAGCCTCCCACGACGTACCTCCGTTCTTTGAGCATCCCGGCCAGCGAAGCCATCGCCGTCCCGCAGATACCGATCAGATAGACACGTTTTTCGTCGTGCAGATTCTTCAAATGTGGCATTCGCAGTCCTCGTTGTTACCGAAAGCAAAGATCGTGCTTCGCCCCTCTCTGGAATAGCAAAGCTCGGCTGCCATGTTCGTAACGGCGGCCCAAAACCGATACTTACAGAACCCGCAGCACAGGAGGCATTTCATGTTGTCCAAGCGTCTTTCTACCACCACGCTGGCCGCCGTCGCCACGTTCGTTTTCAGCGGTATCTCCATGGCGGCAAGTCCCGCCACTGCCAAAAAGCCGGCAGCGGCCAAGCCTGCTGCCAACGCCAAGGCGACCGAGTCGGCGACCACTCCCAAAATCGACATCCTCGAGCCCGTAAAGGACTATGGCACAGTTCCCAAAGGCACGAAGATCGACTGGGCCTTCCAGGTCAAGAACAGCGGCACCTCCGATCTCGAGATCAAGAGCGCTGCCCCCTCCTGCGGTTGCACCGTGACCGATTTCGACAAGGTGATCAAGCCTGGCCAGACCGGAAAGATTACCGCCCACGTCGACACGGTCGCTTTCTCCGGTCCGATCTCCAAGCACGTGACAGTCATGTCGAACGACCCCGCCACACCGGCGACGCAGCTGACGCTCAACGCCGTGGTCAAGCCCTACGTCGAAGCGCTTCCGAACGGATTTCTTCGCTTCAACGTTCTCCAGGGCGCCGAGCAGACGCAGACCGTGACCCTCTACTCGGAAGAGGACCAGCCCTTCGAAATCCGCGGTGTCGACGTTCCCCCCGGTGAGTACGTCAAAGTGAACTACGTCAAAATCGACAAGGACACCGAGCGCGTTCCGGCCGGTAAAGAGGGACAGACCCAGTACAAAGTGAACGTCACCCTGGGTGGACCCAAGGTGCCGACCGGCCCGATGTCGGACCATCTCGTCATCCACACCAACTCCAAGTTCCAGCCCGACTACACCATCAGCCTTTCCGGTGTGGTCCGTCCGACCTACATGGTCATGCCGACCGTTCTGAACTTCGGCGAAGTCAGCTCTGCCGACCCCTCGGCGACCCGTACCGTGACCGTGCAGAGCAACGACAAGGTGACTCCCGATCAGTTCAAGGTCAGCAAGGTCGAGAGCTCCGTCAAGGGGCTGGTCGCAGTGGCAAAAGCCAGCGATCAGCCGGGCATGTACGAAGTCAACGTGAAGGTCGACAAGACCGCCAAGCTCGGCGACTTCGACGGTACCCTGAAGATCTATACCTCAGACAAGCTCAACCCGGTGACGACGGTCCCGCTGAAGGGAACCGTCACCAAGAATGCACCGAAGGCGAACAGCAGCAAGTAGCGGGATGTAGCTTCTAGCTGCTAGCTTCTAGCTTCTAGCTAAAACAGCAAATTCAAAAGCCTCCCTCAACGGGAGGCTTTTTTTGCAGCCGTTCGTTTTCGGCTCTCTGACATCTGATCAGCGAACCACCGATAGCCCCACTCCATCCCCCACTGCGAGGATGCTGGTGGTGAGTCGGGAGTCGGTAGTCAGGCGGTCATTGAATCGCCGCAGCGCCTCCGTGGAGGTCTTCTGATCGTCTGCACGCGGCTGGGTCGCTACCTGCCCGCCCCATAGCAGGTTGTCGCACATGATCAGGGCGCCCGGCTGGAGCCTGGGCAGCAGCTCATTCAGATAGTCCTCGTACTCAGTCTTCACGCAGTCGATAAAAACGAAGTCGAACGGGCCCGAGAGATTCGGAATGACATCCAGCGCCGCCCCCTGGTGAAAGCGCAGCGTCGATTTCAATCCCGCCTCGGCAACGAATCTCTTCGCCGTGGCCAGGATCTCGGAATTCAACTCAATAGTCTCGATGGTCGAAGCCGGGCATTCGCGGCCCATCACGATGACCGAGTATCCGATGTTCGTTCCGACCTCTAGCAGATGCTTCGGCTGCTTCAGCCTCAGCACCACGCGCATCAGTTGTGCGACCTCGCGATCCGCAATGGGATGGCGATTCTCGACAGCGTACTGCTCGATGCGCTCGAGCAACGGTTCGCTGGGCGGAAGGATTCGATCCAGATACTCGGCCTGAGGAAGTTGGAGTAGCTTATCGATGCCGGCTTTCATGGATGAAGGTTACAGCTTAATTTCGAATTTCGAATTTCGAATTTAAAAGAACCGGAAGGAGTGGCTCGTCTTCGCGATCTGCTTCAATTCGAAATTCGAAATTCGAAATTCGAAATCCCCCGCTCACTTCGCCTCAACCGCCTCCCGCATCTGCTCGGCCTGGAAGTGCGCCTCGAGCGGTTCGATCAGTCCATCCAGATAGCCGTCCATGATCGAGGGGATGTTGTGGACGGTCAGTCCAATGCGATGATCGGAGACTCGATCCTGCGGGAAGTTGTAAGTGCGAATCTTCTCGGAGCGATCACCGCTCCCGATCATTCCCTTTCGCGTCGCCGACAGCTCTGCTTCCCGCTTTGAGCGCTCGATGTCGTACAGACGCGCCTTCATAACCTTCAGCGCCTTCGCGCGGTTCTTGACCTGCGACTTCTCGTCCTGACAGGAAACGACCACGCCGCTGGGAAGGTGTGTCATGCGCACGGCTGAATAGGTGGTGTTGACCGACTGCCCGCCGGGGCCGGACGAACAGAAGGTGTCGATGCGCAGGTCCTTCTCGGCGACCTGGATATCGATGTCCTCGGCCTCCGGCAGAACGGCCACGGTGATGGCGCTGGTATGGACCCGGCCCTGAGTCTCGGTCTGCGGAACGCGCTGCACGCGATGAACCCCGGACTCGTACTTGAGCCGCGAGTAAACGCGATCCCCTTTGATCTCGATCGTCGCGTCCTTGATCCCGTTAACCGACGAGTAGTTGGCGTCGGTGATGTCGACTTTCCAACGCTTCATCTCCGCATAGCGGATGTACATGCGCATGATCTCGGCGGCAAACAGAGAAGCCTCGTCGCCACCGGTACCGGCGCGGATCTCGACGAAGACATTCTTCTCGTCGTTGGGATCTTTTGGCTGCAGCAGAAGCCGGAGCTCCAGCTCGATCTTTGGCTTCTGCTCTTCGAGCTCAGCCAGTTCCAGCTGGGCCAGCTCCAGCAGTTCGTCGCCGACCTTGAGGCTCGCCACCATCTGTGAAAGTTCGGCCAGCTGTGTCTCGACTTTCTTCAGCTGGCGATACTTCGCCACAACGTCCTCGACGTCCGACAGCGACTTCATGGTCTCGCGGTACCGAGTCATGTCCGAGACGATGTCAGGATCGGCAGCAGCGCGCTGCAGCTCTTCGTAGCGGGTTTCGATTTCAGATAGTTTCTCGAACATATGCGTGTCTCCGCGGTGTCATCCCGAGCCGCAGCGAGGGATCTGGGCGGGGGCCTCATGGCCTTGGCGTGACGAACAATGGCGTGCCACGACAGCAAGGCCCCCGCCCAGATCCCTCGCTCGACGCTCGGGATGACACCGTTGCTATATCCAGCCGGCCCTACACATCATAAAAAAAGGAAGGTGCGCGCGCACCTTCCTCGAATTCAAATACCGATGAACGCTAAGCTACGGCGGCCTGCTCCTCGTGAATCACGTCGTACATCAACGCCTCTTTGAGCGCGGTGATGGCGACTTCGAGCTGCGAGTCGTCGGGCTGGCGCGTAGTAATGCGCTGCAACCAGAGACCGGGCTTGATCAGTAGCTTGCAAACCGGATTCGTCAGATGACGCGCCGAGAAGCGGATAATCTCGTAGGCGATCCCGGCGATGAGCGGCATGAGGATGACGCGAGCGCCGAACTTCACGAAAAAAGGAGCCGTCGACGGCACCAGCGCGAAGACCAGAATCGAGATGGCCATGACGAACATCAGGAAGCTGGTGCCGCAGCGAGGATGCAAGGTCGACTTCCGACGCGCATTCTCCACGGTCAGTTCCTCGTTCGCCTCGAACGTGAAGACCGTCTTGTGCTCGGCTCCGTGATACTGGAAGAGCCTCTTGATCTCGTCCATGAACGAGATCGAGACGATATAGACGAAAAAGAATATCGACCTGATGACGCCGTCGATGGCGTTGTAGGCCAGGTTGCTCATGTGCGGCAGCCCATAGTGCTTGATCACGTTGGTCAGCGCCAGCGGTGCCAGGACGAACAAGCCGATTCCGAGAACCAGCGCGAAGATCATCGAAGTAGCGACGGCCCAGCTCGACATCTCCGGCTCTCCTTCCGCTCCTTCCGAGGCAACGCTCGCTGAGTAGTTCAGCGCGCGGATACCGAGAATGAGTGACTGGACGAGAACGATCGAGCCACGGAGGATCGGCAGCTTGACGATCGGGTACTTCTTAGCGATCGAAGTGAGACGATCCTTCTTGATGGCCATACCGCCATTGGGCTGGCGGACAGCAATCGAATACCCGCTCAACGACCGCATCATCACGCCTTCGATGATGGCCTGGCCGCCGATCAGCATGTCGACATTTCGATCCCCTGCGGCCGCCTCGGGCATGGAGGCCGTCAAGCCGTTGGTCACGGAGTTGAAGAGTCCCGCACTGAGACGAGCCGTACGCGACCAGTGTCGCCGAAACGACATTAAGCTTTCGCCTGAGGTGCCTTGGCGCCTTCCATTTTGGCGTAGCGCTTCTGGAAACGATCGACACGGCCGGCCGAGTCGACGAGCTTCTGCTTGCCGGTGAAGAAGGGATGGCACTTCGAGCAGATCTCGAGGCGGAGGTCCTTCTTGGTCGAGCGCGAGGGCCAGGTTTCGCCGCAGGCGCAGTGAACGGTTACTTCGTGATACTCAGGGTGCAATTGTGGTTTCATCTCAAAATCCTTGAACTATTTAGGCTTCTGGGCCGGTGAAGTGAACGCGGAGTATAGCGGATTTCTTCCAGCGGGCAGGCTGGTGGCGTGCAATCGGAGTGGCGGCATCTTTGCCGCCTGGGTCGGCGGCGTCCGTGCGCCACCGTTCTTGCGGAAGCCATACGATGGGGGCGGCGGCGCGGGACGCCGCCGAGCCAGGCGACAGGATGTCGCCACTCCGAGGCGGAGCGCGCTGCGCGCTTCTACTCCACGACCGTTCCCGCGATCCCCTCGCCCGGAGGCGGATAGGCCATGTCCAGGCCCTTCATGGCAGCGACGATCACCGAGGAGACTACGAGGTTCCGGTACCACTTGGCGTTTGCCGGAACCACATACCACGGCGCCCACTGCGTGCTCGTTTTCTTGAGCATGTCTTCGTAGGCGCGCGTGTAGGAGTCCCACAGCGCCCTCTCGGTGAGATCTCCGGAGTTGTACTTCCAGTTCGCCTTCGGGTCGTCGATCCGGGCCTGAAGGCGTTTTCTCTGCTCTGCCTTGTCGATGTGCAGGAAAAATTTGAGGATCGTGGTTCCGTTGTCGGTCAGCATCCGCTCGAAGTCATTGATCTGGTCGAACCGCTTCTTCCACACCTTGGACGGCACAATGTCGTGGACGCGGACAATCAGAACATCCTCGTAGTGACTTCGGTTGAAAATGACCATCTCGCCGCGGGCCGGCACCTGGTGATGAATGCGCCAGAGGTAATCATGATCGAGCTCGAACGAGCTCGGGACCTTGAACGAGGCGACGCGGACGCCGGTGGGATTGACGCCCGCGAAGACGTGACGGATCGTTCCATCCTTGCCTGACGTATCCATGCCCTGAAGGACGATGAGCAGCTTGTGCTTGTGCTCGGCATACATCAGCGCCTGCAGACCGGTCAGCCGGTCGTTGAGCTTCTGGCATCGCTTCAGGATCGAATCGCGTCCCTCCGGTGCCAGCGATGTGTCGTCGGGATTCCGCTCTTCAAGCCGGAACTTCGAGCCCGGCTCGACTCGATAACGGTCCATGTCAGGTTTAGCCAAGGTGACTCCTTCTGGTTCGAGTTCGAAAGCTTATCGCATTAGCTCACCACCGAGGGGAGCGGACGCCCTCGTCCGCTCACATCAAACAAACCATCGCTTTTACAACCTGGGACGCGCATACGGACGGGGTACCGGCCGAATGTGGGCGAGAGATCAGCCTCTTGTGTGGCACAGGCACTCTTGCCTGTGTGCCGCGGCGTCGAGCCGCGGCGTTTCTGTAAGGATTCACAGGGAGGTCGGCCTCGACGGCCGACACACAGGCAAGAGTGCCTGTGCCACACAAGAGGCCGAATCACGAGCTGAGCGCTGGCAGATTCCCCAGTAGCCGATCGACTCTCCGCAGCGATCTCTCCTTACCAAGGGCGACGGCGACGTCGAAGATCGGAGGGGAGGAGAGCTGTCCTACCAGAGCGACACGCAGAGGATGAATGTACTTGCCAGCACCGAGTCCGCTCTTTTCAGCCAGCTCCCGGACCGCCTTGTCGCCACCTTCGATCGTGAAGGGCTCGACCGCGGCCAGGGCATCGCGAACATCCCGAAGCCTCCGCGCCACGTCCTCGCCCTTCAAATGCTTACTCACTGCCGCGGCGTCGTATTCGAGTGCCTCGTCTTCGATGTAATAGGGGATCAGCGACTGAGCGAGGTCGCGTAACGTTCGTGAGCGGGACTTGAACAGATCGATGATCATGAAAAGCCGATCGTCGTCATCGATCGGCATGGTGAGGAACGACAGCAGATGCGGATAGATATCTCGAGCCGGCATCCTCGACAGGTACTGACCATTCAGCCAGCTCAGCTTCTCGTCGTCGAAGACCGCCGCGGCTTTGTTGACATCGGACAGATCGAATATCTTTTCCGACTCCGACCGCGTGATGATCTCGCGGTCGCCGCCAGGCGACCAGCCGAGTAAGGACAGGAAGTTGAAGAGCGCATCAGGAAGAATCCCGAGGCTCCGGTACTCCTCCACCGACGTCGCTCCGGTGCGCTTGCTCAGACGCTTGCGGTCGCTGCCGAGAATCAGTGGCAGGTGAGCGAACACCGGCACCTCAGCACCAAACGCACGGAACAAGAGGATGTGCTTGGGCGTATTCGAGAGATGGTCATCCCCGCGGGCGACGTGGGTGACATCCATGTCGATGTCGTCAACCACGACCGACAGGTGGTAGGTGGGGTTGCGGTCCGAGCGGAGAAGAACGAAGTCGTCGAGGTTCTCTCCCTCGAAATGGACGTCTCCGCGAATGAGATCACGAAATTCGATCCGGCCCGGCTCGACGCGGCAGCGCACGACATGAGGCCCTTCACGGTCCTCATCGCCCCGATCGGCGGCCCGACGACAGCGACCTGAGTATTTGTATTGCTTGCCGGCCTTCTCTGCGGCCTGACGTTCGTCGTCGAGGACCTCGACACTGCAGAAGCAGAGGTAGGCGCTTCCTTTCTCGAGCAGCTCATCGACGCGCTGGCGATAGCGATCCAGCCGATCGCTCTGGTAGATCGGCCCCTCGTCATACTCGACACCGAGCCAGTTCAGAGCGCTCACGATCTGCTCGGCGTGGTGTTGCCTGGAGCGCTCGACGTCGGTGTCCTCGATCCGAAGCAGCATCGTTCCGCCATGTCGTCGCCCATGAAGCAGATTGAAGATAGCGGTGCGCGCGCCACCAACGTGCAGATAGCCGGTGGGGGAAGGAGCAAAACGAAGCTTCATCGGGCGGGTCATGAAGAGCGGGATCTTAACCTAGTTGTCAGTCATCGTTGTTCTAAGATGATGCCGTGAAATCCTCACGCGGCTTCACCCTCGTCGAGACGCTGGTCGGGCTGCTCATTCTGACCCTGGTCGTAACGACGTCCTTGGCTGTTTTCGTCGAAAGGCAACGCCGCTTGAAAGAGGCCGACGACACCATCGTCGCTTATCAGGCACTGGCAAATGAGGCTGAGGTTCAAAGGCAGGTGCCCTATGCGTCGCTGTCGACCACAAGCACCCAGTCTTTCGCCACAGACACCATGATTCTCGTTTCGCTCAAAAAGCCGGCGACGTCGGTCGCCGTAAAACAGCCCGGACCGAATCGGAAGATCGTGACGATGACGGTGAGCTGGAACGATGGGCTGCGTCATGCCGATCTGTCGATCGCCAGGGTGTCGATTCCCCGAGGTTATTTCTGGTGAGACGCCAACGGGGCTTCAGCATGTTGGAGATCATCGTGGCCCTGGCGGTGTTCGGCATTCTCATGCTCGTTCTGGCCGGGCTGGACCGAGAGTTTCTCCGCTTCGATCGCGAGATGCGCGTGCAGTTCTTCCTGCATCCGGAGCCGATGAGCGTACTGGCGCGTGTCAGGCGCGATGTCCTCGATTCACGTGGCTACCCGGCTTCCTTCCAGTCCTGGTCGCAATCCCCGACTCAGCTGCTTCTGTACGTCGAGGATCCCAAGACTCCCAAGCTGATGATCGTCGTCTATGACTTCAGCGAGGTCGGATTCGCTCGCCGCCTGGCCTTCGAGGGAAAAGAGAAGGTCTCGGACTGGCGCGCCCGCGGCGTGCCTAAGTTCACCATCGGAAGTTACGACATGCCTCGAGGGGGAACAGCCGTTCGGCTCAAAGCCCTCGATGAGAAAGGACGCCTCGCTGTCGACCAGATCATTCAGCCGCGCTCGGACTCGTAGCCAGGAGGGATTCGTCCTCGTCAGCGTGCTGGTGCTGGCGTTTCTCTACTTCACGCTGATCTCACTTCTTCTGTGGGAATCTGCTGAGTCGTTTCGCGCTGCCCAGCGTTTCCGATCACGCGTCATCGTTCAGTCGCTAGCCGAAAGCGGAGCCGAGCTGGCAGCGCAGGACCTAGTCACATCCCCACGATCAATCGTAAAAGAGAACCTGCCCGACGGGCTAGTCACCGCCGAGGGACAAACCGAGGGGCCCGATGCCGCGGGAGTCACCACCTTTACGATTCACGCGGATGCGACCAGCCAGGGCGTCCGTCCCATGACTGCGCACGTCGAGGTGTTCGGGCACTTCGAGGGAACGATGATGAAGATCGATCGGACGTTGCATAGCCAGTAGGCGGGCAGTCAGGTGGCTGTTCCCTGGAATCATCAGCGAGACTCCAGGATTTTTTTTGTGTGGCACAGGCACTCTTGCCTGTGTGCCACGGCGTCGAGCCGTGGCTTTCCTGTTAACGATCTACAGAGAAGTCGGCCTCGACGGCCGACACACAGGCAAGAGTGCCTGTGCCACACAAGAGACAGCTGAGGCGGCAGAACGCCGCCTCCCCCGGCCATCTACCCTCTCGTCTTCACCAGACATCTCAGCACCTCGGCCACGCTCCAGGCCTGGGCGATGCAGCCGCGGGGTGTGAAGGGCAGCTCGGCATCGAAGACTTCGCTGATCGATCCGATGCAGGCTTCGCCGAGATGCTGCTCGAAGCCGACCAGGTACTTTCGTGCGTCGAGCTCACGACCAGGATTCTGTTTGATCCAGGCGTCGATGAAGGGACCGATCAGCCAGCCCCACACCGTTCCCTGGTGGTAAGCGGCATCGCGAGCGCGAAGGTCACCGTCGTAGTGCGGTTTGTAGTCCGGATGAGAGCGCGACAACGAACGCAGACCAACCGGTGTGACCAGCTCCCGCTCGACTACCTCGAGCACCGCCGCCCATCTGGTGGGATCGAGGACAGGATGCCGGAGTGAAATTGCGAACAGCTGATTGGGGCGTAGAGCCGGGTCGTCTCCGGTCTCACCATCGACGATGTCGTAGAGATAGCCGCCCTTCTCGTACCAGAAGCGACGATTGAAGGAATCATGCGCCCGCTCGGCGTGCGCGGCGATCCTCAGCGCGTTTGCCTCCTGCCCGAATGCCCGCAACCACCCTTCGAGAAGACGAAGGGCGTTGTAGAAGAGGCCATTGATCTCCACCGCTTTTCCGCGTCTGGGAGTCACTACCCAGCCCTCGACCTTGGCGTCCATCCAGGTCAACTGGTAACCCTCTGCTCCCTGTCGCAACAGACCGTCCGCTGGATCGACACAAATGCCGAAGCGGGTTCCGCGCAGATGATGATCGATGATGTCCAGGAGCTTCGGGATGAGCATCTCGAGCGTGGCGCGATCGCCTGTGGCCTCAATATATCTGTCGATCGCGTGAAAGAACCACATCGTCGCATCGGCGGTGTGATACAGCCCCTCGTGCTCCCCTTCCGGAAACATGTTCGGGATCAGCCCGTCACGAATATAGGAAGCAAAGGTCCGCAGGATGCGGCCCCCTTCAAGCGGTCGCCCTGCGGTCAGGGTCAGTCCCTCGAGACTGATCATGGTGTCGCGGCCCCAATCGGTAAACCAGTGATACCCGGCAATTACGGTCCGCGGCTCATCACCAGCAGCCAGAACCTGAATTGAGTCGGCGGTGCGAGCTGGCGGGGTGATGATGAACTGATCGGCGGCGATGACTAGCTGCGAAGCGAAGTTCGATTCCTGATCAATCAAGGCGCGTGCGATGAGACGGAGCCGACGCTCCTCTTCCTTTTGAAAGACGTCCGCGGTGGTCGTCGCCGTCAACAGCTCCCAGCTCTCTGTCGAAACCACCATCGTGACGTCTTCTCCAGTCGCCAACGGGATCTGGAACGCGCCGGGACTCCACAACGGTCCTTCCGATTCATAGCCCCGGCTTTTCTCAACCCGATAAATCAGACGCGGCGCTTCTTTGCTCTCGCCAGCCAGCGTGGCGGCACGTGAGAGGAAACCAATTCTCAGATGGGGAAACTCGGGAGGCCCTGTGATCTCCCAGCCTGCGGGCGTCTCCTTGATCTCGTGCATCCTGAACGGATGCGTGAGCAATCCCTCGTGCGGTCGAAAGTGGATGAAGGGGCGAAGGCGAAGTGCAATCGGTCCGCCTTCGATGACGCGGAACAGAAGGTGAGTGGTGTTGTACATCTGCGGCATGACGACCGATTTCTCAATGGTCAGGCCGGCCGTTTTGTAACACCAGATGGGAAATCCATTCACAAGTCGGAATTCTTCGAGAAGGTCTTTTTCGGGGAAGAGAAGCTCCGCGCCGAAGCGCTCGTCACCATTGAGCCGGAACGCTCGGCCGTCACCGAGCACCACTTTCTCCTCGAGGTAGCTCAACATCATCGTCCGTCCCAGAGGAGCGGGAAGTGCGGCGATGAGTTTTCCGTGGAACCGGCGCGTGGCGATGCCGCCGACTGTTCCGGAAGCGTAGCCGCCAAGGCTGTTGGTGATCAGCCACTCCCTGGTGAGAAGCGCCTCCGGAGCGTCACCGCGCTTCCATCCGACCTGTTCAGTCCTCGCCATCTTTACCTCCAGCTATCCTTTTTTCGATAGGGGTATAGAGGACTGAGGTCCGCGCCGGGATCGTCCAGGTCGCATCGGGTCGGAAGCGCGGCGAGCCTCCTCCGCCGTACGCGGTCGACTCGCTCGACCACTCCACTGCCCACTCTTTCCCGCGTGGCGGAGCGATCAGCGGCTCAGGCGCAGGGGACAGCGACAGATCACTGCCGAGGTTTACGATCAGCAGGCGATCCTCGCCGTTTTCGGTGAGATAGCGGAGAAGGAAGCTGTACTCACTGAGCACGGCACCGTCGACCTGCGCCTGCAGCGTTCCGCTCCTCCACAGCTTCTGACGAAGAGAGATGAGATCACGATGAAGCGTCACCGCTTCCTGATGCGACTCGGCTTCCGACCAGTCGAGCTGCGATCTGCGAAAAGTGTCTTCGGACAAGGCATCGGGGAGCGCGGCCTGGACTTCGCGGGTAGCCAGTGAGTCGAATTGTTCCAGAAAGGAATGTCGACCCTTCTGGATCGCGGCACCAAGGTCGCCACCATGATGCGCAAAATAGAGAAACTTCCGCGTCGATCCGAACTCCTGACCTTGAAAAAGCATCGGCAGCGCCGGGCCGAGGAAGAGCAGCCCGGTCATGGCGCGGAGCATCGCCGGCGACGTCCTGATACTGAGCCGGGCACCATCAAAGGTGTTCGCGACCTGGTCATGGTTCTCGAGGAACCAGACGAAATTCGGGCCCGGAAATCCGAGAGAGATCGTTCCCCGTGACGCCTTCTGCCACCGATACCACTGCCCTTGAAAGAGGAATCCGTGCTTCGCGGCGGAAATGAATTCCTGGGGTCGCCCGAAGTAATCGGTGTAGTAAGCCTCATGTCGCCCCGTCAGCGCGACGATGGCGGAATGGTGAAAGTCGTCATTCCACATTGCGTCGATGTCGTAGCCGCCGTCACTCAGGGGTTCGAAAAGCTTCGCTTCCTGCGGCTCATTCTCGGCCACGATGAAGATCCTTCTGCTTCCAGCCGCGGCACGAGCTCTCTTCGTGATCGCGGCGAGGATGTGATCGCCGCTCAAATCGATGATCGACTGCGTGGCGTCGAGTCTCAGTCCATCGAGGTGAAACTCGTGGATCCAGTAGCCGGCGTTGTCGGTGAAAAACTCTCGTGTCCCCGCCGATCCTTCGCCGTCGAAGTTGATGGAGTCACCCCAGTCGTTCGGATAGCGGTCGGTGAAGTATGCGTTTGAAAACAGACGCAGGTAATTTCCGTCCGGCCCAAGGTGGTTGTAGACGACATCGAGGATGACGGCGATCCCCTCGGCGTGAGCGCGATCGACGAAGGCCCGAAAATCGTCGGGCTTCCCGTAGAGATGCGAGGGGGCCCACAGGTCGACGCCGTCATATCCCCAACCGAACTCCCCTGGAAACTCGGCGATGGGCATGATCTCGAGCATGTTGATCCCCATCGACCTGAACCAGCTCAACTTCTCCGCTGCACTCTTCCACGTCCCTTCCCCGGTCAATGTGCCGATATGCAATTCGTAAATGATTTTCGCGGTGTCCTCAGCGAGCCCCTCCCACTGCCCATCCGTCCATGAGAATCTCGCCGGATCGATGACCTCGGAGTATTCATGAGGGCCCTGCGGCTGATAACGCGATGCTGGATCAGGAATCAACTTCTGATCGCCATCGATACGAAATCCGTACTGCGCACCGGCACCGACGTTTTCGACGAAGACGTCAAGATAGCCTTCGCCGTCAGGCTCCAACGGGATCGTTTTCCCGGGACCGGCCCCGATCACCAGCTCGACTCGCTTCGCACTCGGCGCCCACAGCCTGAAGTGCACGCCGGTGGGCTGCACTTCTGCACCGACGGAGTACTTTCTCTTCATTTCGTAGTCCGACCTCGAGTGGTTTTCAGAACCACCGGCCGGACAGGACTGCAAATCGGCTTCCAGTACTTCCCTTGGTGGAGCGTAACTAGCGCTTTTTCGCCCGTGTGGGCCCGGCGCTCGCCGGGCGCGGCGACACTTGGGGGAGAGGGGAGATTCTGGCGTGCAGCATCGCCGTTTCTCGCGTCCAGTGATCGAGCCGCTCGATACACTCACCGTACTTCGGCTCGAGCGGGTTGAGACGAATGGCCGCGTCGTAGTTCGCCCTGGCCGCGGCCTGGTCACCGAGCGCCTCACAAACGGCACCGAGGTCGTAGCGGAGTGCGGCCGAATGATCGTCGGAGCGAACGACCGTAACCCAAAGATCGCGCGCCTTGTCGAAGCTTCCATCGCGGATCAGGCGGTAAGCCTCGTCGAAGCGCGGAACGTCTCGTTCGAGACGGATGGACTCCGTGACCCGCCGCGGAGAAATCTTCGCTCCGGCTGCCGCCCCGGCACGCCGTGCGGCGTTCTCCTTCGCTTCGTGTTCCATCGCAGCCGAGAGAGCGGGACCGTGACTCGACGTCGACGCGCCCGTGACATTCAAGGCCGTGATCGATGCGCCGGAGGGATCATAGATTTCCACATGTAACGAACAGCGGGCATCGACCCAGTACTCGGAGCTCGCGCTTGTGTTGTTCTGCTCACTTCCTCGTCTGGACGATCCGTTGTGCGTCGTGAAATCGTCGAGATGAGCCCGGAGGGTGATGTCGGGAAGGGGTTTGGCCAGGCTGCGCTCTCGAAGGGTCAGAGCTGGTTTCGCCGGAAACGTGACGGGCAGGACGATCGTCAGAAAACCTTCGCTCGCCGCTGCGGCCTCGAACTCGTTTGCCGCAACCTCAGCCAGGGCACCGGAAAACTCGACGACTTCGATACGTGACGCCGCCCCGAGATTGACGTCGGCCGGTTTGATGCGGGCGAAGGTGATTCGAGGTCCGAAGACGTCAGCAGAGACAGTTGCGAGGAAGGTCCAAAGAACCAGCGCGGTGAAGGCGGAGACTGAGGTAGTTTTCAATCTCACCATTTTCCCGCCGAGCACTCCTTTAAAGAAAGCACCTCCAGACACAGGGTCATCGGGAGGGTAACTCTGGAAAAGCAGGGCGAGGTGCCCGAAGGAGTTGATCGGTCAGCCGCGGGGAGCAACAGGCCTTCATCAGTGCAGCACGGTCGCGTTTCATCTCGCTGTCCTGCCTCAACGCGTCCAGCGTCGCGGCGAGAATACCTCTTGTGGCAGGCGGAAGAGCGCTGGCGAGGCTGTAAGACATCCACTTCCCATCCCGCCGGGCCTTGACCAGGCCGGCCCGTCGAAGATAGGCCAGATGCCTCGAGATCTTCGGCTGAGGAGCTTCCAGAATCTCGACCAAAAAACAGACGCACACCTCGCCGCCCTCTATCAAATTCAGAAGACGGAGACGCGTTCGGTCTCCGAGAGCCTGAAAGAGGGTATCGAGGGCGACCTCTTTGGTCTTCACGGAAGAATCATACGGCATCAGGTCATATTTGTCTTGACAGATACGTTTGGAGGATCTACGATACTATCGTATTCGTTTAGGCGAATGTAAAAAGGAGATCATCCGATGAACGGTACCGAGCAAGTGACAGCCCTTAAAGCGCATGTGTCCCTGAATGTCCGAAACGTGACCGACAGCACCGAGTTCTATCGCAGGATGCTCGGCATCGAGCCCTCCAAGGTCCGTACCGGCTACGCAAAATTCGACATCCAGAATCCTCCCTTGAATCTCTCTCTGAACGAGGTTGCAGAGCTCTCCGGCCCGGGTGCTCTGTCGCACATGGGGATTCAGGTCGCTTCAACCGACGATGTACTGACCTACAGAAAAAGCTGGATCGACAGCGGTCTCGTCACCCGCGACGAGATGAAAACCGACTGCTGCTACGCCACTCAGGACAAGACCTGGGTTCACGATCCCGATGGAAACGAGTGGGAAGTGTTCGTGGTGTTGAAGGACAACCTTCCTCAGAAGAGCGAGGCGACGAGCTGCTGCTCGACAAATGTCGCGGAGTAGTGAGCTTCCCTCTCCCCGGGCGGGGAGAGGGTGGCGCCGCAGCGCCGGGTGAGGGGTCGAACGTGAGCGCCGCGTGAAGTTGAATCCCGGAAGCGGAGGACCTCTCTTCCCGCCAGAGGAGAGGATAAGGCGTCTACCCTGAGTAGCGAGATACGAACGAGCATCCCGCTCAAGCCGGGCAACTATGAACTTGACCCGGGCCTGCCGAGGTACGCTTCCGTTGTCATTCGGCAGGGCGTTCACGCGCGACGATCTTTCATCAAACGGTCCCCCTCTTTGCGAAAGCGAAGCACAGAGGCCGAGCATGTCTTGTGGACAATGTTGCGGGGACGCGCTCTCGACGGATTCAAGTTCCGACGACAACATCAGATCGATTGGTTTCTCGTCGACTTCTTCTGTATCGAGCTCAAGCTGGCGATCGAGCTTGATGGCGAACCGCATTTCGAAGAGGAAGCGCGCAAAGATGACGCGATTCGCTCGGCCATCCTGAAGAGGTTTGGTGTGCGCGTTATCCGTTTCGAAAACTGCGAAGTCATGGCCAATCCCCGTTTGGTACTCGAGCGCATCAGGAGCAGCCTCAAACCGTCGTGAACCTCCCTTCTCCCCCCGGACGTGGGAAAGGGTTTCGCCGAGGTGCCTATCTCCCAGGTGCACACGCAGCGTCGGGTTAGGGGCGTAACATACTCGCCACCGCGCGAGGACACGCCAAGGGTGGTTCTAATTTGTTCGGGTTGAAAAGATCAAGCTGCGCTTACGTACGGCCCCTCACCCGGCGCTGCGGCGCCACCCTCTCCCCGGCGGGGAGAGGGAAGAGCCTGCCGCCATCCCTCAACACTTCATCCCGAGGTACTCCATCGTCTCCTCGCGTACCGGGGAACAGAAGACGACGTTGCAGCGATCGGCCTCCATCAACTCTCCTGCTCCTTCTTTCTGACATAGACAGGCCACCCAGTCGCAGAGACGCCTGGCCTGCTCGAGATGATGTGTGACGAGGACAATGGTCCGGGTCTTCTTCAATTCGACGATTGTCTGTTCGATCGATTCGGTGGAGCGAGGGTCCAGCGACGATGTCGGTTCGTCCATCAGAATGATGTCTGGTTTCCCGGCCAACGTTCGTGCGATGGCCAGGCGCTGTTGCTGACCGACCGAAAGAGTGCTGGCCATTTCCTTCAGGCGATCCTTCACTTCATTCCAAAGTCCGGCTTGACGGAGCGACTCCTCGAGCAGCTCATCACGATTGCGGCGATTGGCAGTCCCAAGCCGCGTGGCGGCGAAGAGAACGTTCTGGGCGACCGATCCGGGAAAGACAACCGGCTGTTGAAAAACAATTCCAATCCGGCGACGAAGCTCGTCGGGATCGACACTCTTAGCCCGCGTGTCCTCCCCCTCGAAGAGCACCTTCCCGGAAACTTCCAGCGTCCCGGACAGATCGATCAACCGGTTCAGGCATTTCAAGAGCGTGGACTTGCCGGCCCCTGACGGTCCGATGATGCCGGTGACCATGCGGCGGGGAATCTCGAGGCCGACATCCCGCAGGAGGAACCGACCCTCGCGAGTCCGAACGCTCAGTTGATGGGTCGACAGAATCGGCTCGAGAATGTCGTCAGACACGCCGGGCCTCCTCATGGATCTTCAATCGCAGCGGCAGTGCAATCAGCGAAAGCCCCATCACCAGCATCAGGAGGACGACAGCGCTTCCCCACATCTTCTGCGTCATGGACGGGTCGAACGAGTCCTGCGCCAGAACGAAGATGTGATATGGCAAAGCGAGAACCGGACTATCGACCACGCCCTTTGGCATCGTGGCGCCGGCGAAGATCACGGCAGTGAACATGATCGGCGCGGTCTCGCCTGCAGCGCGAGCAAGACCGAGCAGAGTGCCGGTGACGAGCCCGGACACGGCCTGGGGAAAGAGAATCGAGAGCGCGATCTGAGGTCGTCGAAGCCCCAGCCCATAGGCCGCCTCGATCGTTACCTTTGGGATCGCTCGCATCCGCTCGATGAAGGCGACGGTCACTGTCGGCAGAATCATGACCGCCAGCAGAATGCCGCCGGCCAGCCAGGATTTCTTCATTCCCAGCATCTGGACGAAGAAGGCCAGCCCAACCAGTCCGAAGACAATGGAGGGAATGCCATTGAGCGCATGGAGAACGGCATCCATGGCCCGGCGCGAGCGCGGCGTATGGACGTAAAGCTGATGGTAAATACCGACTCCGGCCGCGAGGGGCACCGCAATCACCGCCGCCGTCGCAATCAGAATCAGAGTCCCGACCAGTTGATAGAAGATGCCGCCCTCGGCGCCCACCGATCGCACCTGCTCGGTGAAAAAGCGAAGCGAGATCGCCGGAGCTCCACGAAAGACGACCAGGCCAAGCACCGTCAGGATGATGCCTAGGGCGATGAAGGCTCCGAGCCCGCAGAGGAGCGTGAAGATCCGATCGGTGAGTCTTCTCACGCCACCGTCTCCGACGACAATCGGGATCGTACAACGTCGGCGATGAGCGTCAACCCGACCACGACCACGAACAGAACCAGCGCCAGACCGAGCAGGGCCGAGGTGTGAAGCTTGTCGCCGACGGCGATATTGGTCTCCGCGCCGCCGAGTTTCGAGGTGATGGTCTGACCGGCGTCGACGAGAGAATGCAGGACCCCGCCCAGCTTCGGAAATCGATTGTCAGCCCGTCCGACAACCAGAAAGACGGCGATGGTCTCTCCCAGCGCTCTGCCGAAGGAAAGCAGGAGGGCACCGACCAGACCAGGCAGGGCCTGAGGAAGGATCACCTGAAAAGTGGTCTCGGCACGCGTCAGCCCCAGACCGCGTGCAGCGTCCCGATACTTCGAGCCGACCGAGCGGAAGGCGTCATCGAAAAGTGTGCTCAACGTAGGCAGCACCATAATTGCCAGCAACACGCCTGCCGTCAGCAACGTGTCGCCGGAATAGACCTCGAGATTGCCCTTCTCATACAAGGTCTGCATCCAGTTGCGGAGGAACAGAACGCCCAGCAGGCCATAAACAACGGAGGGAACTCCTGCCAGCAGCTCAACTAGAAATTTAAGGACCAGCCTGGACCGCTCCCCGCAGATTTCCGAGCTGAAGATCGCCGTGCTCAGACCGATCGGCACCGCCAGGACGATCGCGATCAGGGCCACTGCTGCCGTGCCGTAAATCATCGCCGCTGCTTCGAAGAACTGCTTGCGATATGCCCAGTGATTCTTCGCCAGAAAGGAGAAGCCCTCGTGGCGCCACGCCTCGACACTCCCCGCCAGCAGGAAGAGAAAGATCCCGCAGACGGTGGCGACCGTCAGTACAGAAAAGACGATCGCCACCATTCGGATCCAGTCGAATTGTCGGGCCCGCATCAACACCTTCCTGTTACCGCCCCGTCTTCCTGGGAACGACTTTGGCTGCTGGCTTTGCGATCGGTTGCGCAGCTTCCTTCGCCGGTCTGGAAAGATCGGAGAGACGTAGGTAGCCGTGCTTCTTCACCAGTTCCTGTCCACGAGGAGTGAGCACGAAGTCGATGAAGTTTCTGGCCTCTCCGGTCGGAGATCCGTTGGTGATGAAGAAGAGTGGCCGCGACATCGGATAACTGCCGTTGGCGATGTTTGCCGCCGTCGGCGTTACGACCTGGCCGCTATCGAGCTTGAGCCCGAGGGCCTTGATTTTCGGATTGTTCTCAGCCCAGGCAGAGGAGAGCTGTGACATCGACCCGCGCGTGGAGATCACCTTGCTGCGCGTCTCTTCGTTGCCGCCCACCTCGGGGTGATTCACTTCCGGCGCAGTCTTCGGGTCACCGTAAAGGTACTTGGCAAAGACTTCCCACGTTCCCCGGCCCGGCTCCTTGTTGAGAAAAACGATCCTCTCGTTCCGACCGCCGACCTGCTTCCAGTTCGTGATCCTGCCTTCATAGATGTCTTTGATTTGACTCTTCGTCAGGAAGTGGACTCCGCCGTTGTAGACGTCAGCGGAGACGACCATGGCCACGGCGTCGTGACCGATTTTGGTCTCGACGAAATTCACCTTCGGATATTTGGCGCGGTCATCCTGGGCAATCGGCTTGCTCGACATACCGATGTCGATGGAGCTGTCCCCGACGCCGGCGATTCCGCCAGAGGAACCGCCCTGGGTATCGACGGTGATGTCTGCTTTCTTCTCGGCGCGAAGAATCTCTGCCGCTTCCGCTGCTACCGGATTGACCGTAGTCGATCCATTGATGCGGAGCGATGCCGCTGAGACCGATACCGCACCGAAAGCCATGATGCCGATCGCGATCTGCGACGTGACTTTGGATAGATTCATTCTCATATGTCCTCTCAAAGTTTGAATAGCTAGAAGGAGACGAGCAGGTGCACGCCGTAGCGTGTCTCATCCGGTTTCGCGATGCGGTCGTAATTGACGACTTCACCGTCGAGCATCACCGCCGCCGTGACCTTCTGTAGATTTGGAACCCAATACGCGATGCCGAGTACGTCTCGCGACTTCTTACCGTCCACGTCTTGATTGGGCTTGAGCGAGTCGTGCCGCGCCAGAAGCTCGAGGGTCTTCGTCAGCTTCGGTGTCACCCAGATCGAGTAGCCATCGGCTTTCACTCCCGGACGTGTGGACGTGGTCTGATCCTTCGCTCTCAAGTACTCGAACCCGGCGTTTCCCCATTTCGCTTCATAGGTCGCAAAGGGCATCAAACGTGTCTTCTCGGCATTGCGAAGATAGTTGTCGCCATCGTAGAAAACGCCGACGCGAAGTCCCTTCCCGAGATCACTGACGGGCAGCGGACGGAAAGCGACGCGTGCTTGAATCGCTTTTTTGTCGTTCGCTTCCGCTTTCTGATAGCCCTCACCGTTGTAGAAACCGATGTGGGCGTCGCCATAGTTTCCGGCGAAGTTGTAGTGCCCGGAGAAACCGTTGTCGGACGCGGTGATGAAACCCTCCTTGTCCACGAACAGTGGTCCCTGGAAGCGGTAGCGATAGATGCCTTCCATGTAATCGAGGTACGGCGTCTGCTGCAGACCGAGTCGCAGCCAACTTCCCTTCGTCGCCCAATCATCGAGATTGAGCTGAGCAAATGCGTACTTCAGCCGGAAGGTATAGCTCCCGCTGATGGAACTGCCGCTGCCGGTCTCGCGAACGATGTCCGGGGTAATGCGAAACTGAATTCTGTGGTTCAGGTTCCCGGTTACGTTGATGTACGCCCGCCCGACATTGAACGCGGAAGGATTGACCTTGTTCTTGTCGGCGTCGAGTGCATTCGGATTGGCCTGATAGGTGTAGTCGGTGAAAAGCGTCACTCCCACTTTGTACGACGGCGTATCGGCCGGATTGGCGGCAGGTGCAGCCGCCGGTTTCGCATCTTCGGCGAGGACGGGTAGCGCCAGCACCAAAGCTAGACAGAGAATCCCCACACAACCCTTCACGTTAAGATCCATTTAGCAGCACACCCCATCCGCTCCCGGCGCGCAACAGGCGTAGCCGACGCGGTCTTCACCGGGCTGCAGGATCGCGAAGAAGCCGTTGTACGGAGCCTTCGACAACTTGGCCATGGTGTCGGTGCAGATCTCGTAGGCTTCGTTGCGCGGAAACTGATGCCCCTCCTCGTCGATAAACGCTTTTCCCGGGCCGAGATAGACGGCCTGATGTCCCTTGAAGACACAACCCGCCGTCTTCTCGAACTTGTAGCCACGGACGGTCACTGAGTAGAAGGGATAGCCCTCCACATCTTTCCAGTACACCTTCTTGAGCACCTCGATGCCGTAGAAGCCGGCGCGCTCGAGCTCGGCGATGAACTCCTCCTGCGTCAGCGAGCCGGTGAGGCACTCGCCCCACAACTGCGCATTCACCTTGAGATGCGGCGGGACAGGTTTATCGGCCACGATATCGGAGATCAGAATGCGGCCGTGATCGCGCAGGACGCGCCAGATCTCTTCGAAGACCCGCGGCTTGTCCGGCGACAGATTCACGACACAGTTAGAGGTCACCAGATCGACGCTCTTGTCGGGCATCGGGATCTTCTCGAGAAATCCTTCCTTGAACTCGACCGCGTCATACCCCAGCGCTGCGGCGACTTTGGGCTGGTTCTCCCGGGCCACGTGCAGCATGCGGTCGGTCATGTCGACGCCGATGGCCTTGCCGGTCGAGCCGACGAATTTTGCGGCGATGAACACATCGATGCCTGCGCCTGACCCGAGATCGACGACCGTCTCGCCCTCTTTGATGCCGGCCGTCGTCATCGGCGACCCGCAACCGTAGAAGCGATCGAGGACGTCCTGCGGGATGTGATCGGTGGCCGACGTGTCGTACTTCGTCGGGCAGCAAAGATCGGCTTGCGGAACATCGGCGGCGGCTCCGTAAAACTCCCTGACCTTCGCCCGCGGCTTGTCGACATCGAAAGAGAGAACGCAGTTCGAATGGAGCGTGAGCACCGGCTCCTCGGCCAGATTGCCGTCGGCGTTGGCGCAGGCGATGGCGCCGTCGCCCATGGCGTGAAGAACGAGAGGCGCGCTGTAACCGGAACGTTCATTTTTGCGCTGCAGCTTCTCGTCGCCGAGCTCGGTCATGACACGCTTGCTCAGCTCGACGGAGATCGGATAGTAGGGATCGACCCCGAGGAAGTCGCCGGAGAAGCACCAGGCGTGCTCGAGATCGCCGCCGCCGGTGAAGAATCGGAAGGGGTCGGCCGAGACCGACGGCTTCCGCGCCAGCGTAGCCGCACGCAGAGTCGCTACGATCGGCGAAGTTGCGAGGATCTCCTCGAGATCCTGATGATTGACGTCGCCGCAGGCCAGCGGATGCTCATTGGCGAGGGCCGCCGATGGGTAAACCTTGCCATCTGCATAGACGCAGAGCGAATCCCAGCCGGCATTCCCGAGGTCGTATTTCAAGCCGGGCATACCGTTGACGCGACGGCGTACTGCTTCTATGTTGTCGAGAATCGTGCCGTGCGTACGCGAAGCATCGACTACATCCATGACCGCCTTGAGCAGGGGTGCCTGATCCGGGAAGAAGCCATTGTTCGACTCCGTGGCGCGGCCACGCTTATGACTCCACATCAGATGCTGACTCTTCGCACCGACGTTCTTCACGATCTCGGGGATTGCCACGAGCTCGTCGAGATTCTCCTCGGTAGTGACGGTGGTCAGGGAGACAGCGAAGCCGAGCTCGGAGAGAAGCTTCGCTCCCTCCAGGGCCCGCACGAATGTTCCAGCCCCACGGATGGGATCGTTGGTCTCGGGTCGAGCACCGTCGATCGATACCTGGAAGCGAACCTTCTCGCGATTCAATGACTTGAGACCCTCTTTGGTGCGGCCGGCAAAGACAGTGGCGTTCGTCAGAACGATGAACTCCATGCCGTGCGTCTCCGTGATGCGGTTGGCAAGATCGAAGATGTCCTTGCGGAGGAACGGCTCGCCACCCGTGACATAGACACGCTCGACCCCGAGTGCTTTGGCGCGATCGACGAGCTCGACCAACTTCTCGGAAGGCAGCCCGGCGATGCCGCCGGGACCGGAGGACACCAGGCAATGCGTGCAGCTGAGATTGCAGGCGTTGTTGATCTGGATCCAGAGCTCGCGAAGTCCGTCGGGTTGAATCAGGCCGGCGCGACCGGCATAGACATCACGTTGAAAAGGGGAGTCGGACAACAGACCGACCCGATCGACCGAGGTCAGGAAATCGTGAACGTGGAGCCAGGCTTTTCCGGCCTCGAGATTCTTCTCTCCGGCATAACGCGCCACGATGTTCCCGAACGTGATCGGTCGTCCCGCGCTGGCGCCTTCGTTGATCCAGTGAAGAAGCTCTGCTCCGCTCTTCTCGACCGCGATCCAGTTCGGGGCATCCGAATCGATCGCGTACGTGATTTCGTCCTTCTCAAATGAAAACAGATGCGGCAAATGGAGCGGCGTACGCTCCGCCAATACAGTCATGGCGTGACCTCCGGTTTGAATTGGGGAAAAGATATTGCGAAGGTAAGACGCCGCGAGAACGGGACTCACCTCAGAAGGGCAGGCGAACGCTATGCGCTTCTCTGCCTCAGAAAAGAGGAGGAGCGCGAAGGAGCGCAATCTCGAAGAGATGCGCGGGGGGAACGAGATCGAGTGAATCGAAGGCGAAGCTGCGGTCGGACAGGAGACTGTGCAGGCGGCTGCGAAGTTTTGCGAACTGCAGAGACAGATTACCGGTAACGCGGACGGCATCACTGAACGAATCGATGTCGTCGATCTGCCGAACGAAAGAGAGCTGCCATCCGAGGGCGCGAACTACCGATGCCAGCGCCTCGCTCGGCGAAGCGGTGAACCACGGGATGGAGTTCCAATCGATTGCCGCTCGCGATGCCGCGGCACGATTGAGTCCCAGAAGGTAGAAGCCGCCATCACGGCTCGGACCGAGCACGGAGCGCTCGTCGGTTCCCTCGAGCGTTGCGAAGGCCCGATCGATGACATCGAGCTCGACACCGGCAACGTCACCGGCGAGAAGAACGACCGAATCGAATCCGAGCTCGAAGGCGAATCGATAAGCGCAGTCGATCTTTTCGCCGAGACGGTCGGAGACCACACTGGCCTGGCGATCACCGTAAGCCAGGTGAAATCGCCCCGACGACTCCGAAGCGATGACCAGCGAGACATCGGGAGTTCGCCGGATGGTCTCGATCAGCTCCCCGTGCAGGGCAGACAGAAATCGAGGGGGGAGGCTTTTTTGCATCTCCTCCCGCCGTGGATCCCCGGTAAACAGGACAATGGCCCGACGTGTCATCGTTGAGTTGTAGTACGTGAGCGGGATGATAACGGATTTCCAGGTGGACGCGAATTCAAAGTGTGAGAGATTCAAAGTGTGAGAGACACGAGCAACGAGCAACGGCTTCGAAACGCTTCCAGCGCCGATAAGACCTGCGGACATGTAAACTTGGACCAGCCGTTTATGGTGTGAAGGGCGAAAGGCGACCCGTTGTTTGACCAGAGACTCACGATCTACGCGATGGAAGTCGCCCAGGCGACAGCATCGCTCGTCCTCGGCGTGCTGCTGCTCAGCTTCAACCGCTACTACCGGAAGAGCTATCTACGTGACTGGGCCCTGAGCTGGGTCAGCCTGGCCATTTACGAGGTGACCAGCGGGCTGGCGCTGCTCGCGTCCGAGTCCATGCCGGCTATTCATCCGGCCCGTATCCTGCTCACCTTTCTCGCCGCCGCGGCCGGATATGCGCAGCCGGCCTTCCTCGTTTTTGGCTGTTACGAGTTGACCACACGTCGGCAGATCCGCCAGCGGGGACGCCACGTCGTTCTGAGCGTGTCTATCGCGCTCGGGATCGCTTTGTCGCTGGTCTTCGTCAATCAGCCTTCGGCTTCACCTCTTCGCTATATGGCGCGCTTCGGAGTTCGTTCACTGCTCGCAGGCGCAGCCTTCCTCGTCGCCGCGGCCATGGTGTACCGCGTCCGATCGGCGGCAAAAGGGATCGGATTCAATCTGGTCACCGTCGCCTTCACCCTCTATGGCGCAGAGCTGATTCACTACTTTGTGCTCACCTGCATCTATGTGCAGAGCCACCGGCAACTCGGCTACTCTGCCTATCTCGGATTTCTCGATTTCGCACTGCTGGCTCTCATAGGGATCGGTATGGTCACCTGTCTTCTCGAAGACGAGCGGGAAGCCACGGTGCTGGCAACGAAAGAGATCGAGCATCTCGCCTATCACGACTCGCTCACCGGCCTTCCCAATCGGGCACTTTTTCTCGACCGCCTCATCGTCGCCATGGCCCGGGCCAGCCGCTACCAGAACAGAATGGCACTCCTGTTCTTCGATCTCGATCGCTTCAAGGAGATCAACGATTCACTCGGACACACCGTCGGCGATCAGTTGTTGAAAGCAGTGGCGGAACGGATCAGAAGCTGTACGCGCGAGGCCGATTCTCTGGCGCGCTTTGGTGGCGACGAGTTCACGCTGCTGATCGATCAGATCGCAACGGTCGATGACGCGACGCGGGTTGGGCGCAAGATCATCGACGCGCTGAAAGTGCCGTTCAGAGTCTCTGAGCGCGAGCTCTTCATTTCCACCAGCATCGGCATCGGCATTTATCCAGATGACGGCGAAGACACCAACCGTCTGATCAGAAACGCCGACACGGCGATGTACCGCGCCAAGGAGCAGGGACGCGACAACTATCAGCTGTACGCGCCGGCCATGAACGAGCAGGCCGTACAGCGACTGGCGCTCGAGCAACTGCTGCGCAAGGCTCTGAGCCAGAATGAGCTGGTGGTTTTTTATCAGCCCCTGGTCGACGGGGACGAGCATCTGGTCACCAGCGCCGAGGCATTGATCCGCTGGAATCATCCCGAGCTGGGATTGCTCTCACCGGAGCATTTCATCTCCGCAGCCGAGGCTTCGGGTCTGATCCTTCCTATCGGGAACTGGGTTCTGCAGACAGCGTGTGTCCAGGCCAAAACCTGGCAGGTGAAGTACGGCGCCCGTTTCGGGGTCTCCGTCAATCTATCGGCGCGTCAGTTTCAACAAGCCGATCTCGTCGATCAGGTCCGGGTGGCGCTTGAGAAATCAGGTCTCGATCCGGGATGTCTGGACCTCGAGATCACCGAGAGCAACGCCATGCAGAATGCCGAGAACAGCATACGAATGCTCCGCGACCTCAAAAAGCTCGGCGTCCGCATCTCCATGGACGACTTCGGGACCGGCTACTCATCGCTAAGCTATCTGAAGCGCTTTCCGATCGACACGTTGAAGCTCGATCAATCATTCGTACGCGATCTGCATATTGATGAGGATGACCGTGCCATCGCCGAGGCGGTCATCGCCATGGCACACTCGCTGAAGCTGAATGTCGTCGCCGAGGGTGTGGAGACGCAGGAGCAGCTGACTTTCCTCAAAGAGAAGCATTGCGATCACATGCAGGGTTTCTTCTTCAGCAGACCAGTGCCACCCGAGGAATTCGAGGCGATGATCAGCGAGGGCATGTTGATCAACGCGACGTGAGTGGCAAACTCCCAGTATTTACGCGGGTTTGGGGACTTGTCATCCTGAGGGAGCGCGCGCAAGGGTAAGGGGTCAGCAGGGAGTGAGTGCGACCGAAGGATCTTTGGTGACATGAGAGAAATTGCCAACTCAAAACCGGGTGGTGTCACCGAAGATCCTTCGCCGCGGCGGCTCAGGATGACAAGTACGTTTCTTCCCTCATCGGCGACGCAGCGCTGTTTCCCGGCTCGGGATGACACAGCTTCCGAGGGATGAAACAGTGCTTCCTCGATGACGAGCAACCTATCCCGCCGCAATCACCTTCAGTTCCACCGCGATCGGCGTCGGGAGTGAATCGACGCCAACGGTCGTCCGTGTCGGCTGAATCGTACCGAAGTACTCGGCATACACCTTGTTGAAGCGTTCGAAGTCCCGCTTCATGTCGGTCAGAAACACGGTCACGTCGATGACCTTCTCCAGTGAACTGCCGGCGTCGGACAGAATCGTTTTCACGTTCTCGATGACGGCGCGGGTCTGCACTTCGATGTCGTGCTCAGTGATCTCCCCCTGGTCGTTCCACTTCACGCCGGGAATCTCGTTTGTCGCCGGCTGGCGTGGCCCGATTCCGGAGAGATAGAGCATGTTTCCGACCCGGCGGGCGTGAGGATAGGCGCCTACCGGCCGCGGGGCACGGTCACTGAAAACCATAGAGTCCGTGGTGATGTTGGGCGGCGAAACATCCGATTGACTGGTCAAGCCACCGGCTTCTTCGGAGGCAGGGGAGGTCGAGCCCTCGATGACATTATGACTTTCCAGCCCCATTCCGCCGGCCGCCTCGATCGGTGCCTCGTCGAACTCCTTCTCGAATACGGGCGGTTTCGTCGAAGGCGTCAGAGAAACCAGCGCCGCCCCCGTTCCCCACACCGGCTGGTAGTCCCAGACCCTGCCCTCATAGCGGTTGTTTTCGCCCATCAGGGCGGCCAGCCACCAGATGGCCTTGAAGCCCATGTCACCGTTCGCTTCGCGCGCAAACTCGCGGGCGACCTGCGCGACATCTTCGAGTCGCCCTTCGCCGAGCATCTCCAGGATCTTCCGGTTCCACTCGTCGTCTTTGGCCGATGAGATTTTGTCCTGGGCCGGGTCGATCTCGACGACCTCGTAGCGGTTGGAGAGATTCGTCACGCAGACGACGATGGTCTTCTTCCCATAGCGGTCGATGGCCTCGCGCGCTGCCCGCCCGAGAACGCGCGTCTCTTCGCGCTCCGCGTAGATGTTGCAGGAGACAACCGAGGCGGGAATGGCATTGTCGGGATTGAGAAGTTTGAGCGCGACCACAGTGCCGGAGTCGACGGGGAAACCGTGATAGCTCACCGTGGAAGCCTGCAGTCCCATTCGCTTCGCCGTGGCGCAGTAGAGCTTTCCGAACTCCGGGTCGATTCGAAACTCGTAAGGGATCTCGCCGTACTCGTACCAGTTCTGATCGACCAACGTCCACTTCGGCTTCGGATCCACCTGAAAGAGATGACCGATGACCGAATACCACTGCGTCGAGTAAAGGAGGATCAGCTCCGCGCCGGACGCAGCGATCTCCCGGCCGATTCGTTCGTAATTTTCCCGCAGAGACCCCCAGCCTTTGTTCCGATCTCCCGCCAGGTAGATGTGGGGCTGGCCGGGGACGATGTATGCCTTCTGAAGGAATTGAGAATTGAGAATTGAGAATTGAGAAATGGTCAAGGTAAGAGCTCCATAATAAAGCTGGCCTTGTATTCCTGTTCCGGATCCTCACGCACTTCGTTCTCGCGGGTACGGCGAACAATGGTGGTGAGGATGGCGATCAGCTCATTGCTCTCTGCAAAAAGAAGTTCGCCTCCCATTCCCTCGGCGACTAGAAGTCTGAGCCAGTACTTCGGCTCGCGGGCCTCCTTGAGGGCGATGGTGCACTTAGAAACAAAATCAGGGCGGCTTTGCGCAGCATCAGCTTCCTCGAGATTCGCACCGATGGATGTGACAGCTCGTAACAACTGCCGCGATAGATCGCGAAGAATCGGCGCCTTCGAGTAGATTTCCCGATGTAGGCCAATGACTCCTCTCGCGAATAGAAATGCTCGTTCCTGAATATCCGAGCCTTTCTTAAATCTTTCAACCATCGACTGCCTCAACTTTCGCCATTTCCTGATTTCTCAATTCTCAATTCTCAATTGTGTTTCTCATGGTCCCAGCCCACCACCGCATTCCCCGTTCCGATCACGGTCCAGTACCCATAAACCTCCGCGGGATACTTTGGGAAGCCGAGCGCCGAGAGCATCCAGGCCAGCGATCCTGCTTTGACCTCGGAGACGGCGTGGTCCATGAACTCGGGGAGGACGGCGATCAACTCACGAGTCCGGCCGGTTTTCATCAGATCGATGACCTTCATGTCCCACAGATAGCCGGAGTGCTCGTAGACGTGCTCTCTCGACATGTCTTCGGGAATCTCCGCCTCGGTGGTGAAGTGACGATGCGAGAGCGTGTTCGAGGCCAGCAGAATGGCCCGCCGTCCCGATTTCTCGATGGCCGTGCGCGTTGCCTCGCCGAGTCTCATCATCTCCATCTGCCCCATCTCGTTGGAGAAGTAGTAAGGGGAGTTGTTCGAGGAGATTCCGATCACAGGTATGTCCCAATCCGGGTTCATCATGTGCAGCGAAACGATGGTTCCGTAGTCGACGCGAAAATTCGGATTGCGCATCATCTTTGTCGTAAGCCCGGTTCTCCGACCTTCGTCCGCGATCATCTCGGCCAGCTCGACATCAACCTTCATGTCGTAGGTGTAGCGGAACAGATTCGGAAAGATCGGATCGACCGACAGCCCGTGAAACTCCGGCATGCCGAGGAAATGATGGCCGACGATAGTCTGCCAGTGGGGACTGTGAACGATGAATACGTCGGGTTTCTTGGCAAGGAAATCCTTGCGGGCGCGTTCGTAGCCCCACCGCAGGACTTCCCACCCGCATTCGGACTTCGGTTCATTTCGGGGGTGATTTTCACCGTAGACGATGTGTGGCGGATGGGGAGCCAGCAATCCGCCGATGATCTGACCCTGTTTCATGAGGAACCTCGGAGCGTCATTCTACAAGGCGACGCGTTCACAAAGCGCGAGGAGCTTTTCCCGTGTGGTGCGGCCCCCCTCGGCCGCCTCCATTGGATCAATCGACCCGAGAGTATTCGCAAGGAGGACTTCAGTTTCCTGATGCCAGAGAACGGCGGCCGAGGGCGGCCGACCACACCAAGTCAGAAGCTGGAGCCCAGCCCTTCTGCGGCACCGCGGACGCGTTCCGCTTCCAGCGTAGCAACTCGGCTTCGCAGCTCCAGCAACTCGGTGGCAAGCCGTCCGATATCTTCTCGAACAGCATCTTTCGCCATCTCGTGCACCCGGTCGGTGATCTTCTTGATCTGATCGGCCTGGAACTGCGTGAGCTTGTTGAAGGACTCGCCGAAAATCTCTTTGAGCATCTGTTCTAAGTCAGCCATGGATCACCTCGATACTGAGAATTGGACTTCATGAGTCTGGAGCAACGCATGTGCCACGAAAGACAACGTCGATCGAGCTCTCGGATTCCCCGCTCGGCCCTGACCGCTGGCCCGGGAAGTATCGTAGTAGAAACGACGCCACTACGAAACCGATGAGCGGCTCGATCTGGCTGCTCACGCGTGGCCAGGAATTCCGCACATGCCATCCCAGCTCCAGGGCGCTGAGACTGTAGGCAGCGATGCAGGCCAGCAGATGCAGCACGATGGTCGTGATGAGCAGACGCTCCCGCTCGAAAAACGCCGCTCCTCCGATGACGAGGGCAGAGCCAAACATGATCCAGAGAATCGGGTGAGGAGGATTGACCGACGTCATGGTCCTGAGGAAACCTGGCAGGTCAGCCATCGTGTTGCGCAACCCAGCGAGGTGAAAATCGGAAGCCTGCAGATGCAGGAGCCGACGGACCAGCAACAAGGCCGTGGTGATCGCGATCGGTACGAGCAGAGCCGATTCCCGGATACGAGTCTTCGAGGAAAGCGTCACTCCGATCAGGGTCGCGATGAGCAGACTCAAACCTTCGTTCTTGGTGAGCGCGGCAAATGAGAGAAGCACTGCCCCGAGCGGAGAGATCCTGTCGTTCAAGCGCAGGCTTCGCCGAATCAGGAGGAGGGCGCACGACGAATAGGCGAGCATCGGACCTTCCCCCAACCCCACCCAACCCGAACAGCAACAGCCGGTGACGGCAAGGGTCGTCACCGCTCCCGCGATCGGACCATGTTCTTCCTCGGTGAGGCCGCGAATCACGAGCAGTGTCGAACAGGCGAAGGCGACATACAGGAAACCGAGCCAGCGATCGTTCCACCCGCCCCCGACCACAGCGGTAACGTCAAACGTCAGCGGGAGCAGCAGCGGGTAGTCGAGATGCGCGAAGTCGTGCTCCCGGTCCAGCAGAAATTTCCAGTCAATCGAGTGTGCGGCCCAGAAGAGCCGCCCCTTCAACCCCCAGATGGACCAGAAATCCCATTCCCACGGCGGCGCGATCGTCGCGTACTTTGCGTAGCCGGCCAGCACGGCGATCGTCAGAGCATCGATCGGAATCGCCCACCTGCTTGCTCCAGGCGTCTGCTCGAGCCTCCGCGGG
>DASZZV010000416.1:0-16744 GCA_035544835.1 Thermoanaerobaculia bacterium | reverse complement strand
AGGCGGCCAAGAGCCTGAAGAAGCTCGGTGTCACTGATGTCAGCGAGATGATTGGAGTCGACCCCAGCTTCGATCCCCGAACGACTGTAAGGATCACGAAGCTGATGCAGGCCGGGCTTCGCGATGAACTGGCCGGACGGTACGAGAAAGCCAAAGTGAGCTACCTGGCCGCGGCCGCGCTCGACCACGGAGACCCGGTCCCGCTGCGTTATCTCGGCGAGCTTTATCGCCATCAGACCGGTGAGTGGGAGAAGGCCAAGACGACCTTCCGCCAGGTTCTGGGCATGAACGCCGATCCGCTTTCACGTGCGGTGGCCATGCACGGGCTGGGTAAGATCACGATTCACGAAGGGGAGTACCTCAGGGGCCTCTCCCTTTTCGAGGACTCCATCAAAGAGTTTCCCCTGGCGCTTACCTATCGCAACCTGGCCGTCTATTGGAACTCAGAGGGAAAGCCGGCGACGGCAGAGGGCTATCTCCGCAAGGCCCTCGAGTTGGAGCCGAAGGATCCCTACAACCTCATTTTCGCGGCGACGTATCTGGCGGCGGAAGGGAAAACAGCCGAGGCGATGAAGATTGCCCGCGAGAACGAGTCGATTCTGCCGGCGTCGTACAATCTCGCTGCCATCTACGCTCTGTCGGGTGAGAAGGACAAGGCGTTGGCACTTCTGAAGAGACATTTCTACCAGTACGAGCGCTACGACGATGTTCGTGCCATGGAGATGATGGAAGCCCGCGTCGACATCGTCTTCTCCTCGCTGCGTCAGGATCCGCGGTTCGTGGAGTTGACGAAGCTGGCGAGGTAGGAATAGAGCTCACCCAGCCAGAACGATCCAGCGCGCGAAGGCGCGCGGCAGACCTGTAGCACCGGGCGTGAGCCCGGTGATGGCACGGACGCCCCCGCATTTTGCTGCTTCAAAATTTCTGCAGCCCGCGAAGGCGGGCGACAGATCATGGCAGGACGACGCGTTGACGGCCGTCAACCGAGGTACACTTCAGGCAGGGACTTTCGCATGGTGATGAACCATGCACAACTACACAGCAATTCTGTATCACATTACGTTTGCGACCTTCGATCGGAAGCCGACAATCGCCTCGTCGTTCCGAGATCGTTTTCACACGTACCTCGGAGGTATCGCCAACAATCTCAGGGCCAAAGCACTCGAGATCGGCGGGGTCGCCGATCATGTTCACTTGATGATTGAGGCCGGACCAACACTTTCCGTCGCCGACCTTGTCGGCAAGCTGAAATCGAATTCGTCGCGGTGGCTTCATGACACCAGTCTTGCGCACCGTCGGCACTCCGAGTCGCTGATCAGGAACTGGAGCGGGATACGGGAAGAGCTGTTGAAAGGAACGTATCGACCCAAGCTTTGTGGGGTCCCTTCTTCGGTCGGGCTGAACCTGTGCCCTCTTCACCGCCTCGTGTGGTTCGTGCAGCAGGCGGTAACGGGTCAAAGACAAGCGAATGCTTCGATTGATCCGACGCTTTCTGCAGTCAGGAGTGCGTGGTACATCAGTGACGTACTCTCAAAGTTCCTGCTACCGAAGTACTTCGACGACACACTTCATCTGACCAGACTCTCGACGAGATGACCGAACCGCCGTGTGCGGACCCGCATGCACGGTGGTGTGGGAGGGGGTGCACCGCGAGGTGCCCTCCTATCCCGATCACCGGGCGTAGGCCCGGTGTTCCGCGGACGCCCCACAAGATTTGCTTTCAATTCGGCTGGGGGAAAAAAGAAAAATCAATAGGCGGGCGAACGGAACACCGGGCTCACGCCCGGTGCTACAGATCTGCCGCGCGCCTTCGCGCGCTGGATTGAGCTGCGCAGGGGCTGCTTGTGTTACGACTTCAGAAATACCGCACCGTCAGATCGATTAACTTTCGTCTGAAGGCTGTGTATGGCGGATAGAGCAGCTTAGCGAGCGTGAACCCTGTCCTCTGCCTGAGCACCGCCCGCATGTTCGAAAAAGCCTCGAAGCCGTAGTAGCCGTGGCTGCGGCCAAGGCCGCTGAAGCCGGCGCCTCCAAAAGGGAGGTTGGGGTGAAAGAAATGGATCAGGGTGTCATTGATGCACGTTCCCCCGGCGCTGGTCTCCGACATGACCTTCGCGATCTCTCTTTCGTCGCGACTGAACAGGTAGAGGACCAGTGGTTTCTCGCGATCTCGAATCGCCTCGAGGGCCTCGTCGATCATCGTGAAGTCGACGATGGGGAGTACGGGCCCGAAGATCTCGTCACGGAGGACTGCAGCATCGGCTGCTACACCGGTGAGAATAGTGGGACTGATGAATCGCTGGGTGGCATCCGAGGTTCTGGCGAGCAGCGGGGCCGCGCCTCCCTCGATCGCGGACTCGATCAACTGATCGACACGCTTGAAGTGATGATCATTCACGATCCGCCCGTAGTCACTGTTGCCGACGCGCCCTGCCTCGGTTCCGAAGAGGTTATCGACCGCCAGTCGGAGCTTCTCCAGAAACGGTTCGCGGACTGCCGAGTCGAGCAGTAGATAGTCGGGAGCAATACACACCTGACCGTTGTTGAGGAATTTTCCCCAGGCGATCTTCTGTGCGGCATCCTCGAGGTCGGCAGTCCGCCCGACGATCACCGGCGACTTTCCTCCCAATTCCAGGGTGACGCTGCAGAGATATTCGGCCGCGGCCTTCATGACGATCTTTCCGACGCCGGGGCTGCCTGTGAAAAAGATGTGATCGAACCTTTTCTTCAACAACGCGGTGGAGGTTTCGACGCCACCTTCCAGCACGGCGACTTCCTCTTCCGGGAAGATCGTGGCCAGTAGCTCCCTCATGCAGCGAGATGTATTCGGAGTCAACTCCGAGGGCTTGATGATCACGCAGTTGCCCGCAGCGACCGCAGAGACCAGGGGACCGATGGTGAGGTTGAAGGGGAAGTTCCAGGGAGAGATGATCAGCACCACACCCTTGGGCTCGGGCACGATTTCCGATCGGGTGCCGAGCAGTGTCAGAGTCGGCGCGACCCGTTTCGGCTTCATCCACTTCGCGAGATGCTTGCGCGCATGCCGGGCCTCGGTGAGAGCGGGATAGATCTCCGAAAGATCAACTTCCATCGGTGACTTCGCGTAGTCCGCGGCGATGGCTGCGGCGATTCGAGCCCGGCTCGCCAGGATCAACTTCTCCAGTCGGTGCAGTTTGACGCGTCGCTCCTGGACCGTGGAAGCGGAAACGGACGGCTGGTTTTTCCTCTGCGACGCGTAGAGAGCGTCGAGCTGTTCCTGCGGCGACATGCTTTGATCTTGACCAGATTCCCCGGAAATGCAAGTTGCAGCTGGCGATGCAGCAGCGTGGTATGGCTGTTAAAAGTTTGAATCCGACGTTGCGCGCCGTCCGTAGTTCGGATAGCCTGTTGCGGTTCAAAAAAAACGGTTGTGGTCGGTCAGATTCCGGTAGTCCTTTGGGGGGCCCACGTGTATCCGATCGTTCATTTCCACGCAGGTCAAAAAAAGGAGGATTCATGAAAAAAAATGCAATTTCCCGGTTCCTGATTCTCGGTAGTGCAGTTGCTGGATTGACCACTGGATCGAGTCTGCTCGCGAACCAGCCGGCCAAGGATGTGGCCATGAGTGGTTCGAAGCCCGTCGCCGTATCGACTGCAAAGAAGTCGACCAAAAAGGTCGCCGACAAGCATGTCTGCAAGGGTCTGAACTCCTGTAAAGGCAAGGGTGGATGTAAGACTGGAGACAAGGGCTGCGCTGCCAAGAACTCCTGCAAGGGCAAAGGCGGTTGCGCCGCGAAGGCAGCGAAACACGCCTGCAAGGGGCAGAACGCGTGCAAGGGCCTGGGCGGCTGCAAACCCGGCGATCACGCCTGCGCCGGCAAGAACTCCTGCAAGGGCAAGGGTGGTTGCGGAGTTCCAGTTAACGCGGATCACACCAAAGCTTAGTATCAGTCCGGGCTGCGGCTCCAGGGCCGCAGCCCTCATCCCAATGTCAAATCGATGGAACTTTCCGGATTTAGGAATCGGAGTCGGACTCCGAACCGTGCACTTTCCTCATATCCTCACCAGTTGGCCCAAGGTCGACTGGTTCGAGGCGATTTCTGAAAACTTCATGGACAGTGAAGGCCGGCCGATGGCCACTCTCGAGGAGATCGCCGAGCGTTATCCGATCGTACTCCACGGCGTCTCGATGTCCATCGGAAGTACCGATCCGCTCGATCTCGAATACCTTCGTAAGCTCAAGGCACTGGCGCGAAGAGTCGACGCACGCTGGATCTCTGACCACCTCTGTTGGACGGGAGTGAGTGGCCGCAACGTTCATGACCTTCTTCCGTTGCCGTACAGCGACGAGGTTCTGAATCATCTGGTGAAACGCATACGCACGGTTTCTGAGATCCTGGAACGTCCACTCATCGTCGAAAACGTATCGTCGTACGTGGAGTTCGCAGCTTCGACCACGACGGAGTGGGACTTCCTGGCGCGCGTCGCCGAGGAAGCCGACTGCGGTCTGCTGCTCGACGTCAACAATATCTACGTCAGCTCGTTCAACCATGGCTTCGATCCCGCTGAATACGTCGACGCCATTCCGGCCGATCGCGTGGTGCAATTTCATCTGGCCGGACACACCAACAAAGGTACCCACATTCTTGATACCCATAGCGATTACGTCATTGACGCGGTCTGGGATCTGTACGCGCGCGCCAACGACCGAACGGGACCGACTTCCACCCTGCTGGAATGGGACGAGAACATCCCCGACTTCGAGATCGTTCATCGCGAGGCCCTGAAGGCTCGCGCGTTCAGAGCGGTGATTCCCGAGGAGTCCTATGCAGTCTGAAGGGCGCCTCGAGGACCTCCAGCAGTGGATGCAGGCCGTGGTCGTGTCGCGGGAGGAAACGGAAGCCGCCTGTGCCCTCGCTTCCGCAGCCAGCACTGAGAGGATCTCTTCGGTGGAAGATGTCATTCTTCCTTCCTCGACCCTTGCTCCGGCGGAGCGGGTCGCGATTTATCACCGCATGTACCTTCTCCGGATGATGGAGGCGCTCGAGTCCGATTTCCCCTGCATCGAGCATTTCGTCGGACATGGAAGATTTCACAAACTGGTGGCCGATTATGTCGAGGTCTTCCCCTCCCGCAGTTATACATTGAACCGGCTCGGCGATCACCTGCCGGATTTCATTCAGTCGGACGAGAGCCTTCGGCATCGCAGTTTTCTTTACGACCTGGCGAGACTCGAGCTGGCAGTCACACACGCCTACGATGCTTCGCCAGCCAACCCGGTCACACCAGAACTGATCGCCGCCGTGCCTGACGATGGGTGGGACCGCGCGCGCCTTCGGCCCGTGCCGTCGCTGCAGCTGATGGCGTTCCGATACCCAGTAAGTGAGTATCTGGAGTCGGTACAGGAAGATCTCGAACACCCTTCGACGACGCGGAAAGATTCGTGGTACGCCATTTACCGCCGCGGTCTTTCCGTGAGGCGTCTGGAGCTGTCACGTCGCGGATTCCATCTACTGCTCGATTTGCGTGAGGGCAAGACGCTGGGGGAGAGTCTGGCTCGGTTGGCGCGGAAGTTTCGTCGTGGAGTCTCAGAAGATGAGCTTTTCAGTTGGTTCCGGGACTGGACGGCGAATGGCATCTTCAGCTCTGTGGAGATCTGATGCTCGATCGCCTTTCTAACGTCTACGAACGATATCTGCTCAAGGTATTCGACGTTGTGGGCGACCTTCTCCTGCTGGTGCTACGGTTGTATTTCGGTTATCAATTCTTCATTTCCGGACGTGGAAAGCTGCAGTCGATTGACAGGGTCATTGCCTTCTTCACTTCTCTCGGCATTCCCGCACCATCGCTCAACGCCTATTTCGTGGCGACTCTCGAGTGCGTGGGTGGTGTTCTGCTCATCGTCGGACTGGGGTCGCGATTGATCTCGTCTGCGCTGGCCATCAACATGTCGGTCGCGTACCTCACGGCCGATCGCGAATCGCTGACGGGGATGTTTCAGAATCCCGATGCCTTTCTCAAGGCCGATCCCTTTCTGTTCCTTCTGACATCTCTCATCGTGGTCGCTTTCGGCCCGGGGCGGATCTCGCTGGACTTTCTCATCCGTCGGTGGCGACACCCGCCCCAATCGTCGGCCGACGCTGTGGTTCTCGATCATCCCAACGCTGCATGAAGAAGAGCGCCGAAGGGATTCGTCTTCTGATCGCCTCCTGGCGAGACGCGCTCGAGCAGACCTCGGACCTCAGACTCAGCGCGCCGACGGAGCCGGGGCAATGGACCCTCGGTCAGGTCTATGCGCACATCATCGAGGCCACGGATGGCCTGGCTATTCCGCAGTTGGAGAAGTGTCTTTCGCCAGATCGGGAAAGCACCACCAAAGGAAAGACCATCCCCGGCATAGCCGTATTCGCGCTCGGAGCCATCCCTCCAATCCGGATCCGGTTTCGCCCTTCCCCGGACTACGTACCGAAGCAGCCGGCCAACCGCGAGGCCATTCGGGTTTCGCTCGATGCCATGGAGACGCGACTGCTCGAATTGGTCGACCGCGTGGAAGGCGCGCCGACAGACCGACGGGCGCGACACCCACTCCTCGGGATGCTCAATGCCGCGGAATGGCTGCAGTTTGCTCAGATGCATCTCCGCCATCACCTTCGTCAGCGCCGTCGCCTCGAGCGGATACTGGACGCGAAAGCGAATTAGTCGGAGTGGCGACATCCTGTCGCCTGGCTCGGCGCCATCCCGTGGCGCCGTCCGGTGATAGGAACACAACTCTCCTCGAGACGAACGGCGGCGCGGGACGCCGCCGAGCCAGGCGGCAGAGATGCCGCCACTCCGACCTCTTTTTCAATTCTCAATTCGCTTCTCAGTTATGATGTGCATGTCCGAATCTCTGCGTGAGGGGTGCTGTGTCGCCGACCGTTTCGATCATTGAGGCCCTTCGCCGTCTGTCGATTCTCGATACACCGCCCGAGCCGGAGTTCGACCAGCTGGCGACCCTCGCTCGATTCATCTCCGGTGCTGCCGTAGCACTAGTCGGCTTCGCCGACGAAGAGCGGGAGTGGTTCAAAGCTGCATCGGGCTGGGACGTCCGGGAGCTTCCGCTGCAGGTGAGCCTACTTCACGCTTTGCCGACGCACCACGAGCCAACCATCGTCGAAGATGCGAGCACCGACCGTCACTTCTCTCGCCACCCTTTGGTCGTCAATGAGCCGAATATCCGCTTTTACGCCTGTTTCCCGATTCACGACGAAGAGGGGATCTGGGTTGGCGGAGTGGAATTGTTGGATCGAGTACCTCGGCGATTGAATGTTGCGCAACAGGCGGCGATGGCGACCATTGCGCACCTGGTCGTGGCGCAACTCTCTTCGAGGAAACTTCGAGACGAGCATCATCGGCAATCGGAGTCAGCGGAAGAAGCGCGCGAGGCCTTGAGGGACAGCGACGAGCGCTTCCGCGATCTGTTTGACAACGTCGACGACTTCATCATGACCATCGCTGCCGATGGGCGGCTGCTGCATGCAAACCAGGCCTGGTATGAGGCCATCGCCGCGACGGACGAGGGACACGAGGCCTCCAGGATTCGAGAGGCCGTTCATCCCGATCATCGTGTCGATTTCGACACGGTCTTCGAGCGAGTGGTGCGGACCGGCGAGGCGGAAAAGGTCGAGACGGTCTTTCTGACCAACACCGGGCACCGATTGACTGCCGACGGCCGCCTGACTCCGAAAGTCTTCAACGGCCAGACCATTCTGGTTCGCGTCATCTTCCGCGACATTACCGATCGCAAGTTGTACGAGGTGGAGCTGGGGCGGGCGCGGGATGCGGCGCTGGAGTCGGCCCGACTCAAGTCGCAGTTCCTGACCAACGTGAGCCACGAGATTCGAACGCCCATGAACGGCATCGTCGGCATGATGCAGTTGCTCCTTGACAGTGAGCTGAATGGGGAGCAGAAAGAATTTGCGCAGACGGCACTTGCCAGCGCCGATGAGCTGCTGTCGATCATCAACAACATCCTGCAAATGTCGAAGCTCGAGGCGGGCCGGCTGTCGCTGACCATCTCCGACTTCGATGCCATCGAGACCGTCGAGCGCGTCGTAGAAGTCATGCGCGTGATGGCCGCTGGAAAGAGCCTGACCATCAACGTTCTACTCGATCCCGACTTGCCGACCATCGTTCACGGCGATGTGGCGGCGGTCCGGCAGATTCTTACCAACCTCCTTGGCAATGCCGTCAAGTTCACCGAGCAGGGGAAGATCGATGTCCGGGTCACCTACGAACGGGAGACCGACACTCATCAGATCCTTCGCTTCGAAGTCTCCGATACCGGAATCGGGATTCCCGAGGAGGCGATTCCTCGGCTGTTCCAGAGCTTCACGCAGGTCGATGGCTCTGTAACGCGCAAGCATGGAGGCGTCGGCCTGGGACTCTCCACGGCGCGGCAACTGGTCGAGCTCACCGGCGGTGTTCTCGGCGTGGAGAGCCGCCTTCTTCAGGGCTCGAAATTCTGGTTCACCATCCCCTTTGAGAAGCGGGTGAGTGAGCGCATCGCAAACACAGGCAAGCTGGATTTCACCGGTGTCCGCGTTCTGGTCATCGATCTAAGCGAGACCAGCAGGAAGATCATCACGCATTACCTGGAGAGCTCCCTCAAGATGCGCTGCGACGCAGCCACGAGCGCAGTCGAGGCGTTGGAAATGTCGCTTACCGAAGCGGCGTTGGGTGATCCATACAGCGTGATCATCTTCGACCTTCACATGCCTTCAATGCATGGCCTCGACCTCGCGGCAAAAATAAGGGCGGAGCGGGCAACCGGTGGAACTGCACTCATCGCCATGACCTCCATCGGTGAGCAGGTTGATGATGAGATGCTCAGAGAAGTGGGGATCTCGTCGTATCTGAGCAAGCCCGTCGAACAGGTGGAGTTACTCGACGCGCTGACCCTGGCTCTGGTCCGGCAGATGCGTCCCGTGACTATGCCGAAGCCGCTTGAAGCGGAGGCGACACCGCCGAAGTTGACGCTCGTTCCTTCATCATCGGGCAACGAGCCTATTCTTCTGGCCGAGGACAATCTCCTGAACCAGAAACTGACGACCAGTCAGCTCAAGAAGCTCGGTTATGACGTCGAGGTCGTTTCCAACGGGCGGGAGGTGATCGAGGCGCTGGACCGGCGACCATACCCGCTCATCCTGATGGATTGTCAGATGCCGGAAATGGATGGCTACCAGGCCACCATGGAAATCAGGCGGCGGGAGGCCGGCGAACGACGCATTCGCATCGTAGCCATGACCGCGCACGCGCTCGAGGGCGATCGTGAAAAGTGCCTCGCTTCAGGCATGGACGATTATCTGGCCAAGCCGACCAAGCAGGAGGAGCTGGCCCAGACGCTGGTACGCTGGCTGGGGCCGCGCGAGAGTTGAGGCCCGGAGTGGCGACATCGTGTCGCCTGGCTCGGCGGCGTCCCGCGCCGCCGTCCGCCCGTTCTGAATCGTAATTTTCGCACCGCTGAACGGCGGCGCGGGACGCCGCCGAGCCAGGCGGCAGAGATGCCGCCACTCCGATCTCAATTCTCAATTCTCCTCACGTAACATGCTGCTCTGATGCAGCCAGCCCGCTTCACCTTCCGTCAGAGCTTTCGCAGCATGCCGGCCGCGGCCTGGATACTGTTCGGCGGCAGCTTCCTCAACCGCTTCGGTACGTTCGTCGTTCCGTTTCTCGTTCTCTACCTGACGAGCCGGGGCTTCTCCATAGCAAGGGCAGGATTTGCTACCGGTTGCTACGGCGCCGGACATCTCGGGGCCTCGATCGTCGGTGGATGGCTTGCCGACCGGGTCGGGAGGCGCTACACCATCGTCATCTCGATGTTCTCGTCAGCCGTGGCCATGATGGCGCTCTCACAGGCCCGCGCCTACCCGACCATCTGCATCCTGACTTTTATCACCGGTCTGTGTGCCGAGATATACCGGCCTGCTGCCAGTGCCCTGATCGCCGATCTGGTTCTGCCGGAAGCTCGCGTCACTGGATACGCGCTCTATCGCCTGGCCATCAATCTCGGATTCGCCTCCGGTGTTGCCACGGCAGGGTTCCTGGCGAAACACGGATTTTTTTTACTGTTTGCAGGCGATGCTCTTTCGTCAGTTCTCTACGGGGTCGTGGCGCTGGCCTTTCTTCCACACGGTATCGGCACCACAGACAACAAAGGACAGAGCTGGATGGTGGCGATCCGGAAGGCGGCGGAGAATCGCCGGTTTGTCTGGTTTCTGGTGTCGTCGGTATGCATCACGTTCGTGATTTTTCAGTTCACATCGAGTTTCGCGCTGCATGTGAAGGACTGCGGCTTTCCCCCGAGCACATACGGCTCGCTGATTGCCTTGAATGGAGTGTTGATCGTAGCCTTCGAGCTCGCCCTGACGGCGTGGACTTCCCGACGGCCGGCCAGAGTGATGATCGCCCTCGGGTTCATTCTGGTCGGAACCGGCTTTGCCTTGACAGGGCTGGCACACACGGTTGTCTCACTGGCGCTGACGATCTGCGTCTGGACGTTCGGAGAGATGATCAGCTCTCCCACGTCGGCCGCTTACGTAGCCGAAGTCGCTCCGGTGGAGCTGCGCGGACGCTTCATGGGTATGTGGTCTTTGACCTGGTCGATTGGACTCACGACCGGCCCATCACTGGGGAGTCTTCTCTACGCGAAAAACCCGGCTGCACTCTGGGTCCTCTGTGGGATTCTCGGGATCATTTCGACGGCTCTTCTCATGATCTCCGGCTCCACGAAGGTTGATTCTCTCCCCGTCGCCAGCGGCCTGTAATCAAGCGGAGTTGGGAACGTTGGACAGGGCCCAGCCCCGTAGGGGCGTTTGAGAATAGCCCAGCACGAAGTGCTGGGTTGTCGGGTCGCGGAAGTAAGGTCGAGCCCCGGAGGGGCGATTGTGGGGGCCTTCAATCGCCCCTCTGGGGCTCGACAAGAAACGGGCCATGGACCAGTCCCAGGACTTCGTCCTGGGCTATTCTCAAACGCCCCTACGGGGCTGGGCGCACTTCTAATGAACCGCCAGTATCTACGCGGGTTTGCCGAGCTTGTCATCCTGAGCCGCCGCAGCGAAGGATCTCCGGTGGCAGGATCTGAATTCAGATCGACCTATCTTGAGATCCTTCGCTGCGGCTTCTAAGAAACTCCCAGTATTTAGGCCGCTTTGCGGAGGTGTCATCCCGAGCGTCGAGCGAGGGATCTGGGCGGGGGACTCGACCCTTCGGCGCCTCGCACAATCGTAAGGGAGCTCCAAGACTCCACACCGCAAGGCCCCCTCCCAGATCCCTCGCTCGACGCTCGGGATGACACCCTGGTTTCTTTCACTCAGACGCCGCGCTCCGCGGTCAATCGCTTCCAAGAAACTCGTAGGTTCTATGCGGCTTTGAGTGCTCCTTTTCTTCTCATGGACGCGGTCGAGCGGAAGACTCTGAGGAAAGAAAGCATTCTTCCAACCGGGATCACAACGGGCGAACCCGTGCGTCGCCAACTCAGGGTCGCTGTCTTCCGGGACCAAGCTCAGGATCGGGCTCAAAGGCACCAAAGCGAGAACGGCCTCGACAAGACCACGCCATTCGTATTCTAGCGCTAGTTTCCTTTCTCAGGCGCAGCGCGCGCGCTGTCCACGGCTCAGGATGACAACGGTTCATTTGGGCTTCAACGGGATGACAATCTGTCCCGTTCAGATGCGCATTCGTTCTTCCAGTTTGGTCTCCGAGAAACCCGGGCCTCGGGAGAGGAGAGAGTTCTTTCACCGAGGCTTGCGGGCTTCTCGGAGACCAAACCGGATCAGCGTTTCTTTGACGCTTCGAGGGCGTCGGCGACCAAATTCCTGAGACGAAGCGTAGCTCGATCCCCCGACACTTCCGCGAGGTCACTGGTCAGCTTTGCCAGCTTCGCGAGCTCGGTTCGATCCATCGGGCTGGCCTTGAGAATCCTCTCCAGCTCCGACGTCAGAAACTCGCGGCGCATTTCGAGCGGAGCCGATTCCCAACGCTCGACTCGCTCCGTGGCCAGATTTCGGACGACGTTCTTGTTGCCGTCCGATTTGAATTCGAGGGTCGGGAGCGATTTCGCTTTTCCAGAGAACACCATGAAGCGAGCTCGTTCACCCTTCGTGGCAACCTCCTTTTTCATCTGGTCAGACGTCGTGGCGTTCGCTTTCGCTCTTGTCACGGGGCCATTGCCACCCGACGTGAGACTGTCCAATTCGACGCCTTCTGGTATGAGGATTCGTGCGACCGTTTCTCCGCGGTGCATCGGTGATTCGAAGAGGTCTACGATCACAGTGCTGCTGGCTTCGTTCCGTGGTCGAACAGAACCGGCAGGAGCCATGCGTCCGGCTTCGAGCCTCCGCTCTGGCGTTGATGGAACCTGTGGTTTCGCCGCGACTGCTGGAGCCGATGCCGTCACCGACGAGACGCCGCCGTTCGCGCGACCGTCGGCGTCCTTCATCTCCAGCCCGGTGGCCTGGCGAGGCGACGGAGCCGCCTGAGCAACGGCCGCTGCTTGCTCGTTTCTGTCGGCCACCTGCAGCTCCGGCGCAAAGGTCGCGGGCGGCGGGGGAGGCGGAGACTTAGCGGCGAGGTCTCGCTTATCGAGGGAGCCGGCGATCCGCCCCGCTACGCCTTGATGCTGATCGCCCCGCTGTTTCTCATCGGAGAGCTTTGACACAGCATTCCCGCTCTCCCGCAGAGTTGCTACCTTCGGTGCATCTGCAAAGGTGGGGCTCTTCTGCCCGACGGCATCCCCTGCGGCCTGCGGAGCTTCTGCGTCGACTGCATTCGCCGCTGAGGTCTCGGCCTCAGCGCCGGTCGGAGCTGATGCGGGCGCTGCCGCCCGAACGGGAATCCTGCTGCGAAACTCCACCGACTCGGGGAGCCCGGTTGACTGCATGAGACGAAGAGTGACGTAGCTCAACGCGACGACCATGACCACAGCCGAGCCGTACTGCCAGCTCAGGCCCCAGATACTCCAGAAGCGGACCGGTGTTTCCCTCCGCTCGATCTTCAGATCAGCGGGGATGTCACTCTTCAACATCTGCGACAGTCCCGCGGGCGGGGGAGGCACTTCGACCTGTCGAAGGCGGCGCTCCAACTCCTTTTGAAATTTAGGGTTCATGCGACATCCTTGTCGAGGGTCAACTCGAGGAGTCCGAACGCTTTCTTCAGACGTTTCCGGATCGCTACGGTCGTGATTCCTTCGACCGTTGCAATCTCGGTGACGGAAAGGGCACCCCAGAAGTGGGCGGTGACCGTAAATCGGAGATCGTCAGGCAACTCCATGACTGCCTCTCTCAAGCGCTCCTCGTCCTGACTTCGCTCCAGAGCTTCTTCCGCCCCCGGCCTCGGATCGGGCAGCGGCATCTTCTCCGGATCCTTGAAGGCGTTGATGCGGTTGGGCCGCCTGACGTGATTCAAAAAAGTCGTGTATGCAATTCTGTACAGCCAGGTCGAAAACTTTGCGCGGCCATCGAACTCAGCAATCGCCTCCCAGGCTTTTCGATAGCTGTCCTGGGTAAGGTCGGCAGCCAGATCGGCGTTCCCCCCACACAGTCGATAGAGGGAGGCATAAACAGAGTTGTACGTGCGCTCCACCATCTCCTCGGCGATGTGGCGATCACCATTCCGGATCCCCTTGAGCCAACGACGCTCTTCGTTGCCGAATTCGAGCACTTCCCTGTCCTTGCCCAGAGGAGAGACCAATGTGCCCAGATATTGCTCCACTCCCCTTAGACACATCCAGGGAGCGGAACGAAACCGGGACGCCCATCTGTCCTCTAGAGTCCGTTGATACTATAGATGAGCGAGGGCGTTGGAATGAGACCTCCCGACCTGACGAGGAGCATCAGCGGCTCGAGAGCCTGGAAGCACTGTACATCCTCGATTCCCCCGCGACGAGCGCTTCGATCGGATCACTCGCCTCGGGTCAGCGGCTCCGAATCTCACTCTTGAAGGTTGAACGAATCCAGCGCGCGAAGGCGCGCGGCAGACCTGTAGCACCGGGCGTGAGCCCGGTGTCGCGCGGGCGAAGAAGCAAGAGGTGCTTTCAAAGTTGTACGAGCCCGCGAAGGCGGGCGGCAGATCACGGCTAGATCGGTGCCGCCCGCCTTCGGGGCTGAAGATTGGAGGGCGCGGTCTCGCAACACCGGGCTGACGCCCGGTGCTACAGGTCTACCGCGCGCCTTCGCGCGCTGCAAACCTATCTATCCTCTTCATCCCTTCGTCGTCCGGTGCTCCTCCCACCCACCACCCACGCACGTCGCCGTGATCACCTCTTCGCTCGTGCCGAGGATCATGGCGTTCATCAGCGACTCGGTCGTGTAACCGTCGAGCGATGGATGGGTGAGGTCGATCGTGAAGAAGTCGGCGTGCAGTCCCGCCGCGATCGTCCCGGCCTGCACGCCGAGGGACCGCGCTCCGCCGACGGTGGCGCTTTGAAAGAGCCGAGGCCCGAGCTCTCCGCCGGCATCGATGAAGACGCCGCGCTTCTGTTGTCGCAGGCGCTGGCCGTACTCGAGCCAGCGCATCTCCTCAATCATCGAGATTCGGGAGTTGGAGTCAGTGCCGAGGCAGATCTGGGCTGGTAACGCGTGTGGCGGCGCGATGGTCGGAATTCCGTCTCCGAGATTCGCTTCCGTGGTGGGCGTTACGCAGACGTTCGCGCCATTCGCGAAGAGCTGCCTTAGTTGATCGGGAATGCTGTGGGTACAGTGCACGGCCGTGAAGTTCGCGCCTGGCTCGAGGTGCTCGATTACCAGCTCGAGGGGACGCTGGTGGTAGGCGGTGACACAGTCGGCGATCTCCTGCGGCTGTTCCTCGAGGTGCATGTGAAAGACCAGATCACGCTTCTTCGACTCGACGTACAGCGCCTTCATCGCATCGATTGGAACTCCGCGGATGCTGTGCGCGACGACTCCGGCGGTTTCGCGCGCGCGCATCATCGACTGCAGCCGATCGAGTTGCTGGAGATACTTGGAGACGTCGATCGTATCGAATCGCTGCTGTCTAGCCGAGAGAGGAATCCCGACGCCTCCATTGACGTAATGCGTCTGCAGCAGCACGATCCGGATGCCGGCGTCGCGGGCTGCGGCGAGCACTACCTCATCGAGGGCGAAGTCCTTACTCGTGCCTTTGTGGTGGAGGTAATGAAACTCGCCGACCGTGGTGATCCCCGCCCGCCGCATTTCGCGAAAGCATCGGGTAGTCCAGGTGTGCAGGGCGTCAGGGTCGAGATCGGCGGCCAGGCCGTACATGGCCTCACGCCAGCTCCAGAAGCTGCCGCTCTCTTTCGCAAACGTTTCGCCTTGACCGCGGAGGGCGCGTTGAAAGGCGTGCGAGTGCGCATTGATCATGCCGGGAAGAAGCGCCTGAGACTCGCGCCGACTCGTGGTTGTCATCCCGAGACGCCCGGCCCGAGCGATGGTGCCGTCCCCCGCGACTTCAACCTGAATACCGGGCTCGAAGCGCCCTTCGAACCACGTCAGGTCGGCTTCGATTATTTGCTCGGTCTTCATTTTGACGGACTCAGACAGAGGTCGCCGATCAGCAGGTCCATGAGAAGTGCTGCATGCGCTAGCTGCTGCTTCGGTATGAATTCGTTGGGCCGGTGCGCGACCTCGATTGATCCGGGACCGAAGATCGTGCACTCCAGTCCGAGCTGCTGCAGCCATCCGGCGTCGGTGGCGAAGTTGACGGTTACGTCCAGCTTCTGATCGACCAGAGTCCGCGCTTTCTGATAAATCGCGGCATCGTCGCGGAGAAGCAGGGGAGGGCTGTCGTTGATCACCTCGACCGTGCAGTCGAGTCCCGACAACGCCTCGCGAACCCGATCCAGCATCGCTTCAGTCTTCATCTCCGGAAGCAGCCGGATTCCGAGCTCGATGTCACAACTGTCGGGAATGATGTTGACGGCAGTTCCTCCCCGAATGACGCCGACGTTCAGCGGCGCGAAAGGAACCTTTCCGAAAAAGACGCTGCTCTCACTCCGTTCTGACTCCAGAGTCTCTCTTAGATGTCGAAGGCGCAGCAGGATCTCGGCGGCCTTGTCGATAGCGTTGATGCCGAGGTGAGGATAGCCGCTGTGCGCGCTCCGTCCCTGCGTGCGGACTCGGAGTTTCAGGTGACCTTTGTGCATGCGCACGGCCAGAAGTGAGGTCGGTTCTCCAATGATGCAGGAGCGGGGGAGCGGGCGACCAGAGGGCCACGTCTCCACGAATTTCCGGGCGCCGAGAGTGCCGACCTCTTCGTCGCAGGTAAAAAGCAGGACGAGAGGCGCGTGAAGGTCGGCAGGATCGATGGCGGCGAAGGCGTTCATGGCTACGGCCAGGAAGCCTTTCATGTCGGCCGTTCCGCGGCCGAAGAGCTTATCGTCGCGCTCGGACAGCTGAAATGGCTCGCTCTCCCAACCCTCCTCGACCGCCGGAACCGTGTCCAGATGTCCCGAGAGTACGAGTCCCTCGATCCCCTCAACGGCCGGTCCGGCGGAGATCATTAGATTGGTTTTCGTCTCGTCGGGCCCCGGGAATTTCTCGATGACGACGGCGGGGTGGTGGAGATAGTCGGCTATAAAATCGGCGATCGGCAGATTACTGTTCGAGCTGGTGGAGTCGAAACCGACGAGTCGGCGCAGGAGCTCGACGTCTGTCAGTCTTTCCTTCACCGTCTGCGACGATACCAAAGTTTCGTTGCTCGTCGCTCGTTGCTCGTTTTTGTGTCATCCCGAGCAAGGGCGGGTGGGTGG
>DASZZV010000415.1:0-16889 GCA_035544835.1 Thermoanaerobaculia bacterium | reverse complement strand
ACTTGCGAGCCATGGCCAGCACCTTGCGCGAGGAGCTGGAGCAAAGTCGCGCCGAGGGCGAGGGTGCCGTCCAGAAGAGGGTCAAGGCATTGTCCGAGGAAAATGGGCAGTTGAAAGGCGCGACATCAGCCTTGCGTGATTCGATGGAACGGCAGCGCGCGGATGAGATGGAGCGCGCAGCGGATTCGGAGCGCCGGCACCAGGCCGAGCGGGTGCAGCTGCAGAGAACGATTCAGGATCTCCGGGATGAAATGGAAAAGCGGATGAGGAAATCGTGAGCAAGGATCTGAAGGTGATCAAGAGTAAGGCGGCCCTGGCCGGCAAGGGTGAGCAGGCCGCGGCTGACCCAGCGCCCAGGGCCACTCAGCCCCCGGGTCGCTCGGGGGAAGCGTCGCGCCTGCGGCATGCCGAGCTGATGCTGGAGGTCACCCGCCGGATGGCGGTGGTCGACTCGCTCGACGACGTCCTGTACACGCTCGTGGCGCTGACTACCACGCAGATTGGGGCCGAGCGGGGAAGCCTTTTTCTCAACGACGAGTCGACCGGCGAGCTCTATTCGCGCGCCGCCCAGGGCACAAGCAGCCGCGAGATCCGCCTCCTCAACACCAACGGCATTGCCGGCACCGTATTCCAAACCGGCAAGGGGCTGATCATTCACGACGCCTATGCCGATCCGCGATTCAACCGCGAGATCGACGAGCAGACCGGCTATGAGACACGCAGCATCGTGTGTGTGCCGATTCGCACAGTCCAGGGCGCGTTGATCGGGGTCGCCCAGGCGGTCAACAAGATCAAAGGCAAGTTCACGCGGGCGGACATGGAACTGCTCACGGAGATGACCGCGCAAGGGGCCATCGCTCTCCAGAACGCCCAGAACATCGAGCGCATGGAAGCGATTCGCAAGCAGGAGAAGCAGTTTCTCGACATGGTGTCGGAGATGACTGCCGACATCAAGATCGGGTCGCTGCTTCAGAAAGTCATGAGCGAGGCTACGCGCATGCTCGACGCCGAGCGCTCGACGCTGTTTCTCAACGACGAGCAAACCGGTGAGCTCTGGTCTCAGGTCAGTCAGGGACTCGATTCCGCTCAGATCCGCCTGCCGAATCATGCCGGCATCGCCGGCCTGGTGTTCACCTCTGGCAAGTCGATCAACATTCCCTACGCCTATGCCGACCTTCGCTTCAATCCGGCCTTCGACAGGAAGACCGGCTTTTTCACCCGCTCCATCCTGTGCGTTCCGGTGGTCAACCAGCAGGGCAAGGTCATCGGCGTGACGCAGGTGCTCAACAAGCGCAGCGGGCCGTTTGGTCCCGAAGACGAGCAGCGCCTCAAAGCCTTCACTGCCCAGGTGGCGATCGCGCTGGAAAACGCCAAGCTCTTCGCTGACGTCCAGGCCATGAAAAACTACAACGACAACATGCTCGAGAGCATGTCCAACGGCGTAATCACCCTCGACGAAATGCGCCATGTGGTGACCTGCAACACATCAGGCCTGCGCATCCTCAGGCGTCGTCTCCGGGACATCATCCAGCGGCCGGCCGAAGAGTTGTTCCAGGACGAAAACGAATGGGTGATCGACAAGGTCAAGCGCGTCACCGAAGCGCAGGCCCCGGAATCGAGTCTCGATCGAACTCTGGCATTCGAGGGAGAGAAGGTATCGGTGAACCTGACCATCCTGCCGCTCAAGGGCGTGGACGGCAAGGCGCTGGGGACGATGATCCTGCTCGACGACATCAGCTCGGAAAAGCGCGTCCGGGCCACGATGTCCCGCTACATGGACGCCAACATTGCCGATCAGCTCCTGTTGTCTGGCGCTGATCTTCTGGGTGGCCAGGCCATCACCGCCACAGTGCTCTTCTCCGACATTCGCGGGTTTACCGGACTGACCGAGAATCTCGGCGCAGCCGCGACGGTCAGCCTGCTCAACGAGTACTTCACGCTGATGGTCGAGACTATCCAGGAGCATGGGGGCATGCTCGACAAGTTCATCGGCGACGCCATCATGGCCGGCTTCGGCGTACCGGTTCCGCAGAACGACGACGAAGACCGGGCCGTGCGCGCGGCCATCCGCATGATCGCCCAGCTCGCCGAATGGAATGCGAAACGGGTGTCGGAGGGAAAGCTGCCGGTTCATATCGGCATCGGTCTCAACACCGACAGCCTGATTGCCGGCAACATCGGCTCGCTCAAGCGAATGGACTTCACCATGATCGGAGACGGGGTCAACCTCGCTTCACGTCTGGAATCGGCGTGCAAGCAATACGGCGCCCAGATCCTGGTCTCGGAAAACACGTTCAAGCGGCTTCGTGGCACCTATCGGGCACGGCTCATCGACAATGTCATCGTCAAAGGCAAGACTCAGTCGGTCTCCATTTACGAGATTCTCGATTATCACGACGACGTCAGTTTCCCGGCTCTTGCCGATTTTCTGCAGATGTTCCGCCTGGGTATGGATCAATACCGCGGACGCAAGTTCAAGGAGGCGATCTCGACTTTCACCGAGACGCTCGGCCTGCGCGAGGATGACAAGGTCTCCAAAATGTACCTCGACCGTTGCAGGCACTACCTTTCCGAGCCGCCGCCGCAGGACTGGTCCGGCATCTGGACGCTTTCAGAGAAATAGAGCGCTCACACCGAGGTATGATCGGAGAATGAAAGAGGGAGTGAGCGGTACGCCGAAGGATCGGGTTCGTGCGATCGTCGAGCAGCAGCCTGACGACAGCTCGTTCGACGAGATTCTTTCCGAGCTGGCGTTTGCGCGCATGATCGAGCGCGGTGTCAGTGATGCCGATGCTGGTCGCCTGATTCCGCACGACGACGTCCTTCGTGAAACGAAGTCGTGGTCGAAATAGTCTGGACGGTCGAGGCGCTCACCTGGTTGCGTGAGATCCACGAACATGTTGCAGCTGATCATCCATCGGCCGCGACCCAGACCCCCGCTTCAGGGTCCCAATCCGCCTGAACGTGATAGGTATTCGGCTCCATGGCAGAAGGATAGCAGGAACGAGGAAGCAACCGACGTTCCGCGCTTCCAACGGTTACGGAAATTTAACGCGGCTTCCGTCCATTTGGAGCTATGGTACATAAACCTGATGACCCGGCCATTCTCGACAAGGACTCGTTTCGCCTCCATCGCCAACCTGCTGTTGGCGGCGTTGCTGATCCTGACCCCGATCATCCACGTTCATCCCCTCACGCCGTCCGGTAGTGGCCGCGGGACCGTTTCCGGGATTGGCGAGTCGAGTCTCTGCGCGCTTTGTGCGTGCGGCACCAACGCCGTCATCGAACCGGTTCAAGTCCCCCTCGCCGTCGACTTTCAGTGGACCGGTCTTTCATCGAAAGCCGGCCTGACACCTTCCTCGATCGACCGGGATTCTCTCGGTTCCCGCGGCCCCCCTCGCTTCTGAGTCCGCTCCCCTTCTCATAGCAACCTCGTTCCAACTAAGGGGGAACTCCAATGTTTCGTGTGCTTCGAAACCCATTCCTCGTCCTGCTCGCGACTGCAATCCTGTTCGTCGCCGTTTCTTCGCAGGCTCAGGAGCAGCCGTCGGTCAGCCAGGAGCAGATTGACGCACTCAAGCAGAAGCTCGATCAACTCCTGCAACAGGCATCCGAGATCAAGAAACAAATCGACGGCTTGAAAGGGAGCGTAAAGAGTTCTCAGATGCCCGCTGCAGCCAAAGAAACCCAGGATCAACGCAACGTTGAAGCCGTGCCTAACCCGTCCCCGAGCCCGGCGAGCGAAGCACCGTCTGCGGAAGGAGCAGGCACGCCTCCTCCGGTCGCGAACTCACAGGATCAGAGTTCTGTAACCGACGCGAGCGTCATCGACAACGCATCTCCCGCGCTTCCTCTCCCCGCGCCAGAAGCTCCAACGGCAAGTCCGATCACGATCGTGACCAGTGCCGGGGGTAAGAACTTTCTGAACTTGTCGCTCGACGGGCTGTTCGCAGCAGGCACCTCGACAGCGCGGGATGTTGCAGCGTTGCAAACCGGCGGACACGACCCCGCCCAGCGCGGGTTCACGGTACAGAACGTTGAAACGGTTTTCGACGGCGCGGTCGATCCGTACTTCCGAGGCCAGGCCAACCTGGTCCTCCAAATTACCCCTGAAGGAGGGACCCAGGTCGAGCTCGAAGAGGCCTACGCGACCACGACCTCGCTTCCAAAGGGTTTGCAGGTGAAGGCTGGCCAATTCTTCACGGAGTTCGGGCGGCTCAATCCCCAGCATCCTCACTCCTGGGACTTCGTGGACCAGCCGCTCGTCAATGGACGCTTCTTTGGGCCAGACGGACTGCGCTCGGCGGGAGCACGAGTTTCCTGGCTGCTTCCCACCAGCTTCTACTCTGAAGCGTTTGTGGCCCTGCAGAACAGTCAGGGCGAAACCGCAACCAGTTTCCGCAGCGTGCCAGGCGACACTCTTTTCGGCCGGACAATCCAGGAACGCGCAGTCTCGAGCATCTCCGATCTCCTGATCGTCCCTCGCTACACGGCGTCGTTCGATCTCAGCGATACGCAGACGCTTCTTCTGGGGGGCTCGGCCGCTTTGGGCCCGAACGGCACCGGGGACTCGGGCCGGACTCGTATCTACGGCCTCGATGGATTCTGGAAATGGAAGCCGTCGAACGCCTTTCAGGGATTTCCGTTCGTCAAGATCCAGGGAGAAGTGATGCGGCGCTCCGCCTCTGTTGCAGCGGTGCCGCAACAAACGGCCGCAGCTACTTTCAAGGACTGGGGCGGCTATCTGCAGGTGAACTGGGGCTACAAGGCCGGTCACGTTTTGGGGTTCCGGGTCGATCGAGTGGACGGCGATCAAGGCGATCCACATGACGATGCTCTCTCCCCGCGGTGGCGGTTGTCACCGGCGCTCACATGGTTCCCGACGGAGTTCTCAAAACTGCGTCTCCAGTACAACCTCGACCGCTCCGATGCCTTTCAAAAGACCGAGCACTCGCTCTGGCTACAGCTCGAATTCCTGCTCGGAGCCCATGCAGCTCACAAGTTCTAAGAAATGAGGCCAAACATGAAAATTACGTTCGCGATCCTTGCCGCCACGCTGCTTCCATTTGCATCTCCCGCCGCAATGCTGAAGGTTGTCAGCACGACTGGCGAATACGGCGCTCTCGCCTCCCAAATCGGAGGCAACCGAGTCTCCGTGACCACGATTGCCAAACCCACCGAGGATCCTCACTTCGTCGATGCTCGTCCAAGCCAGATTGTGGCGCTGAGCCGTGCTGACGTCTTGATCGAAGGGGGCGCAGAGCTCGAGGTCGGCTGGTTGCCGCCTTTGCTCGATGGGGCTCGCAACTCCAAGATCCTGGCGGGAGCGCCGGGGAGAGTCGTGGCCTCGGAAGGGGTCCAACTTCTCGACATTCCGATGGCGGCCGACCGCTCTCAAGGCGATACGCATGTGGCGGGCAATCCACACTTCATGCTGGATCCGCTGAACGCCAGAATCGTCGCGCAACACATCGCGAGAGTGCTCACTGCGCTCGACCCGGCTGGCGCGGCAATTTACAAGGCCAACGTCGCGAGCTTCGAAACGAGCCTCGCCGCGAAGATGAAAGAGTGGACGGCCATCCTGGCGCCCTACGCTGGCCGTCAAATCGTGACCTATCATCCGACCTGGCGTTACTTCGGCCGCCGCTTCGGCTTGAAGGCTGACACCTTCCTCGAACCAAAACCTGGGATTCCTCCGTCCCCTCCGCACCTTGCCAAGGTGATGCAGAAGATGCTGGCGGAGAACATCCGCGTGTTGCTCATTGAGCCCTATCAACCTCGCAAAACCGCCGAGGCCGTGGTTTCTCGCACCCATGGTGTTCTCGTTGAGGTCTGTCAGTTTCCAGGCGCCTTGCCTGGAACCGGCACCTACATCCAGCTCATCGACACCGTCGTAAAGCGCGTGGCTCAGGCTTTGGCCACAAAATCCTAAGGAGACAACCGTGGACCTTTTTACGCTCTGGTTCTGGCCGCTGGTCGCCCTCATCGTGCTGCCTGCAGCACTCGTCTACTTCGGCCTGCACGTGGTCGGACGCGGCATCATCTTCGTCGATCTGGCTCTGGCTCAGATCGCCGCACTTGGAATCGCCACGGCGGTCCTGCTCGGCGCCGACCCCGACCACAGCATCCTGCCGTGGGGTCTGGCCATCCTCTTCACCATGGCGGGTGCCGCTCTTTTCTCGCTCACACGCTTTCGCCACCCGCTCGTGCCGCAAGAGGCGATCATCGGCATCATTTACATCGTCTCGGCCGCGGCCGCGACACTTCTCCTGAGCCGGACCGCGGCTGGGGATGAGGAGATCAAGAACCTCCTCGTCGGTAATATTTTGCTCGTCTCACGGGGGGAAGTGCTCCGTACGGCTGCCCTCTTCGCTGGGGTGGGAGCGCTCCATTTCTGGTTGCGGCGAGAGTTTTACCTGATCTCCTTTGATCTGGACGAAGCGGAACGCCTGGGGATGAGGGTCAGGCTCTGGGACTTCATCTTCTACGCAACCTTTGGCCTCGTCGTCACGAGCTTTGTACGTATGGCGGGCGTTTACCTCGTGTTCTCCTATCTCATCGTGCCCGCGGTCTGCGGCGCTCTGCTGAGCTCCCGCTCCGCGGTGCGCCTTGCCATCGGCTGGGCAGTGGCAATGATCGCCGGTATCGGCGGACTGGCTCTCTCGACCGAGTGGGCGAGCATGGATCTGCCAACCGGTCCGACCATCGTCTGCATCTTCGGCTTCCTGTTGGTTCTGAGCGGAGTGCTCGCGATGAGCAAGGCACGAGGAGCGCAGTCGCAGTCGTGAGGAGCTTTTAGTTCGTGAGCAACAAGAAATGATGAGTCTTCGTGCCCTCGGGCTTCTGCCTTTCTTTTCCCAGGCAAATCACAGCCATACGTCCTTCGTAATATCGACGAAGAACAGCCCCCCGGTCGTCACGGCTCCGGTGAGCTTCGCCCAGAACTCCCACGGGCATCCGTTTCCTCAGGGATGCGGCGTGATGGCGATGATGGTCACCACCGCGATCCGTCTTTTACCCTCGGCTCGATCGGGGCCGTAGTAGAAGAAAATCCGGTACGCGCCGGGCGTCCTGTTCTGAGCGTAAGCCTCGAACACTTCCTCGCCTCGGGGTCCCCGCAATGAATGAAATCGATGGGTGTGCAGTGATGGGTGACGAAGATTTGTTTCGAGCAGTCCGAGGGTCTTGAGAACCTGATTGAGCAGACCTGCTTTCGCGGAACTGGCCCCGAGCTCTTTGAGGTTTCGTGAGGCTTCAGGCGTGAGTCGCAGCTCACGATTCATCGTCTTCGTCAGCGTGACGGGCGAACGAGCGGGGCTTCGCCTTGCCTGCGGCCGCATCGGCGAGGCCGCGACGAACGGACGCCAGTGCCTTCGAGTTGCGGTAGAGCCACGCCTCAGAAGCCGGAATCGACACCTGGGGATCGAGAAAAATCCGGCCGCGATCGTCCCGATAGACGTGGAAGGTGACGTCGCCCAGATCGCTCAAGGCCTTGCCCAAGGCCACGCGACCCCGGCTATCTGGCCGGACGTCGCGCGCAACGAGCGTCTCACCGCTTTTCCGAGCCGACCCGCTCATGCCGCAAGTGTCCGCCCTGTGGGTTCTGAAGTCAAATGGGTAATACCCAATAAATCACAACCATACGTCCTTCGTAATATCGACGAAGAACAGCCCCCCGGTCGTCTCGGCTCCGGTGAGCCTGCCCCAGAACCTGGTGTAATGCTCTACCTGCGGGCGGTAATACTCGATGAGGGACGGGAGTCTTCCCTTCGTCGAATCTGATTTGTAGTCCACCACAAACCATCGACTGTCTTCGCGGAAGACGAGATCGATCACGCCGTGAAGCAGCGTATCGCCCTCCCCTTCCAGGCCGATTTCACTGCGCGGGACGAGCAAGGCGAAGGGTACCTCGACGAAGCGCTCTTGCGCGGCCTTCACTCGAGCCCACAACGGCGATCCCTGAACGGCCTCGACGACCCGCATCACTTCGTCCAACTCGACGGAATCGCGCTCTTCGTCCTTCAGAAGGTTCGATGCCAGAAGCGCTACATCGACGTTGTCATTCAAGAGCATGGCCTCGAACATCCGATGCAGCACGCGTCCCCACGACGTCCCTTTTCCCAGGCCCTCTTCGGCACGCACGAGCTCAGCATGACTTCCGTGCGCGATCTTCGTGATCGGAAGAACGGAGTACGAGCTGGCTCGTCCGGTTTCGAAACGCAACGCCAGATCCGCTCGGGCCTCCTCGAACTGATGCACGACCGCAGTGGTGACGACCCCTCGCACGCCAGCGTTGGGGGGCGAAAAGAGAACCTGCTTCGCTCGAACCGCCAGCTCTCGCCATGCTCCCGCCACCCCCGAGGCATCTTTGCGGAAGCCGACGATCAACAAATGCTTCGCGCGCGTCGCCGCGACATACAGCAGCCGATTTTTCTCCGCCGCTTTGAAGGCTGTCTCCGTCTGAACGTGCCGGTCCCAATCGGGAGGCTGCGCGATCGGCTTCGACCCTCGGTCCCATTCCTTCGACAGGACGAAGTAGCCATGCGATTCGTCGCTACTCCGGTCGACGAACAGGTCGACAGGATGGTCGTACTCGTCGGCCGGATCGATGAGGAAAACGATCGGAGCTTCCAGCCCTTTGACCTGATGAAGATTCATCAGCCGCACGGCATCGGCGCGAGCGGGATCGATATCCAGCTCCTCGATGTCGGGTGGCGAATTCAGAAGGTCGTCCCAGGCGTTGACGACAGAGGCCAATGACTCGCCGCGTGCCGACAATTCGCGAGCGATCGTCAGCGCCAGAACCAGCGCCCCGCTTCGCGTACCGGCCTGGTCGCCGGAGACCGAAAGGGGAAGGAGACCCAGTCTCTCGAACAGCCTTCCCACTGCTGCCGCCGGCGGATGCTGCCGTGAGTCCTCGATAGCCTCCCGAAGAACACTCAGTCCGTGAACAATCTTCGCGTCTGTTCCTTCGGGCGGAGGGCGAAAAGGAGAGAACCGTCCTCCCGCTTTGTAAAACCGATAAAGAGCATCGTCATCGACGCCACAAAGCGGACCTCGCAAGAACGCCACGATCGACACCATGTCATCGAAATCGACCACGGCGCGCAACAGCGGCATGGCTGTCCTAAGCTCGGGAGCGCCGTCGAAAGCGCGGCTGCCGGTGATCTCATACGGCAGCGACAGCTCCTCGAACACTCGCGCGTACGACGGCAACCGCTTCCGTCCCCAGCTCACCAGGAGGAAGTCACTCCAGCGCACCGGGCGACTGACTCCCTCGTCGTCGATCGTCATCCCGGCATCGACAGACCGCCGGATCCAATCGGCGACACACCTGGCCTCAGCCTCGGCCATATCCTCGTTTCGACCCGGAGCCGTCTCCAGCGAATAGACGCCGGCGGGAGCCCCGGCCTCCCGAAAAGGATGGAGGTCAACGTGCACAGCCTGCCGGCCCGCTTCGACGTCAGCTGCGGTAAAGATCGAAGTGAACGCTTCATTGACGAACGAACAGATCGATGGTGCCGAGCGGAAGTTGGTCCCGAGTTGCATCACGACCCCGCCGCTGGCCTCGATCCTCCTCTTCACTTCGAGATACGTCGTGATGTCGGCCCGGCGGAAGCGGTAGATCGACTGCTTCGGGTCTCCAACGATGAAGAGGGAGCCAGGCCGCGGCTCGAGCTTCCGCCAGTTCCTTTCCAGAGTGTCGCCCGCGGTGAGGAACAGCATCACCTCGGCTTGCAATGGGTCGGTATCCTGAAACTCGTCGACGAGCAGATGCGTGAACCGTCTCTGAAAGTATCGGCGGACCGCGGGATGATCACGCAGCATGTCGCGGGCGCACAGGAGGAGGTCCTGAAACGTCAACGTCCCCTTTCGTCGTCGCTCCGCGGCAAAGGCGATGGCCGCGGGCCGCAGCAATTCGATCGCCACTCCATGAACGTACTCACGCCACCGCTGCAGCGCTGGACGCAACGTGCCAGTTGCGAAGGCCTTGTAGTCCTCACCCAGTCGCTTTGCGACCTTCCCATCTGGCCAGCGCTTCTGCGTTGGCTTCCTGCTGGCGTGATTTCCTTCATCAAGAAATCTCAATTGTGACGAAAGGTCATGCAGATCGAGGCTCCCGCGCTGACGTCCAAGAGCGACGATCATCCTTTCGAAGTCGTCCGGGATATCGCGATCGGCATCGGTCGGCAGATGCGGTTTACATTCATCGATAAAAGCGCACAGCTCGTCGCACACGCTTCGAAGATCGGGCCGAGTGGCCCTGCTCGAGACAAAGGTCACGTCAGGGTGCTCGACTATCTTCTCGAAGGCCTGGCGCAAGAGCTGTCGGTCGAGGCCAATGGCGCGCGTTTCGGCAAGGAGCGCGCTCCCCTTTGCAGCTTCTTCCGCCCACCAGTTGTTCCAGAACTCGTGCGTGATCTGCCGGGCAATGACTTCTTCGACCTCCTCGAACTCCGGATCGAGGCCGGCCTCCACCGGCCGCTCACGGAGGAGACGCGCACAGAACGCGTGCGTCGTGCCGATGAAACCGCGATCGATGTCGTGCAACGCGGCCCTGAGACGCTCCTGCACCATCGGCTCTTCGCTGCCGCGGAGCTTCCGCTCGACGGACTCCTGAAACTTCTCACGAAGCTGCGCCGCCGATTTGATGGTGAACGTGATTGCCGAAAGCGTGGAAGCGCGCGCCTTGCCGGTCGCCACCAGCGCCGTCATGCGCTCCACGAGGCTGGTCGTCTTTCCCGTCCCCGCCGCCGCCTCGACGAGCATGGTCGTCTCGAGCCGCTTGGCAATGGCGTCGCGTACGCCCTGGTCGTCAGGAATCCGCGTCAATGTCTAGTCCTCGGCTGCATCGCCGTTCGGAGCGCCGCCTTCCGATCACCGATCCTCGATCAAATCCCCTCGAGGTAGGCCGTCTCGCCATGCAGCGCCTGGTCAAGGCCCTCGACTTCATCAGCGTCCTGGACTTTGACAGGCGTGATCCGATCGATCAACCAGAGCATTCCGTACGTGAAGAGGAAAGCCCAGGCCGAGGAGATGGCCACGGCGGCGAGCTCCACCAGGAAGAAGTGTGGGTTCCCGCGCAGGAGACCGTCGACGCCGGCAGGATTGAAGGCCGTCGTGGCGAAGATGCCGCAGAGAATGATGCCGAGAAAGCCGCCCACTCCGTGAACGCCCCAGACATCGAGCGCATCGTCCCACTGCAGCTTGTTCTTCAACGCCACGGCGTAGAAGCAGACCACGCCGGCAATGAGTCCAATCAGACAGGCGGTGGCCGGAGAGACATATCCCGCTGCAGGCGTGATGGTAGCGAGTCCGGCCACCGCGCCGGTCAGTAGCCCGAGGAAGCGAGGCTTCCTGAACTGCCTCCAGTCGAGACAGAGCCATGCCACGGCCGCGAAACTGGCGGCAATATCGGTGTTGAGGAAGGCGACGGCGGTGACGGAGTCGACCCGGAACTCGCTGCCGGCGTTGAAGCCGTACCACCCGAACCAGAGCAGGCCGGTACCGAGGGCCACGAGGGGAATGGAGTGGGGCCCGCGATCTTCGACCTTGCGCTTGCCGACATAGAGAACGGAAGCGAGGGCGGCGATGCCGGCGATGTTGTGCACCACGATTCCGCCGGCGAAGTCGAGCACGCCCCAACCGGCCATGATTCCGCCGCCCCAGATCATGTGCACGAAGGGGAAGTAGACAAAGATCAGCCAGGCCGTGAGAAAGAGCATGTAGGCCTTGAAGGTAACTCGATTGGCGAAGGCGCCCGTGATAAGGGCGGGAGTGATGATGGCGAACATCATCTGGTAGGCGCAGAAGACGATCATCGGGATCGTAGCGTTGATCGGTGAGGGCATGTCCAGAGTGATCCCCGACAGGAAAGCCCAGTGGAAGTTGCCGATGATTCCGGCCAGGTCGGTTCCACTCTTCAAGTCACCGCTGAAGCACATCGAGAAGCCGAAGGCCCACCAGATCACCGTGGTCCAGGCCATGGAGACGAAGCTCTGCATCATGATCGCCAGCACGTTCTTGCGGCCGACCAGTCCGCCGTAAAAGAAGGCCAGGCCGGGCGTCATCAGCATGACGAGGCTGGAGCACAGGAGCATGAAGCCAGTGTTACCGGTGTCGATGGTCATGTGAGGCATGGGAATCTCCTCCGGACGCTAATGATCGCACTCCTACGCGGCGTGCGGGCAGATTCCTGCTGAAAGCTGCCCGCATTACGCGGTTCCTCGCGCCTGCCAGCCGCGCAAGGCATGACGCTGCGCCGCCGAGGAGGGAAGAAACAAAGCTTGTCATCCTGGGCGACAGCGAAGGATCTTTGGTGACATCACCGGGTTTGGCTTGGCAATTTTTCTCATGTCACCAAAGATCCTTCGGTCGCACTCACTCCCTACTGATCCTTTACTCTTGCGCGCGCTCCCTCAGGATGACAAGTTCCGAAACCCGCGTAGATACTGGAGGTACGCGGCGCCAATGGGTCGAGGCCCCCGCCCAGATCCCTCGCTGCGGCTCGGGATGACACATCAGAAACCCCAGCCGCTTTCTGTTTTTCAATTTTCAATTTCCAATTTTCAATTCATCTGCTGCAGATGCAGCCACGCCCTGACAGCCGGGTCGGTCGGATTGGCGGCCATCTTCGCCCAGGCCTGCTGCGCGGCGACGTTCGCTCCTCCGCAGACCTCACCGTACGAGCACCACTTGCAGCGTTCCCCTTCGGCATGCAGAAAGTAACCGCTCCCGATCACGTCGCAGAGATCTGTCAAAGCTGTCTTCAATTCCGCATCCGTACATTCTCGAGGGATCCTGGCGCCACGTCCCTTCGGCGTCGGGAAGTAGTAGCCTGACTTCGCCACCTTTCCGGTCATGCCCTTCCTCGCCAGCATCGCCTCGACTGCCCGGGCGTAGAGTGCGTGCTGCAGTTTCATCCCGCACTGCAGGCTCCCTCCCCGCTCGTATTCATAGGTGCTACCTGACTTGTAGTCCCAGACATACCACTCGTCGCGCGCCTCATCGTGATCGACGCGGTCAATACGGCCTCGAATACGGATTGACGTTTTTGCGCCGAGCGAGAGCACGAGCGGATCGGGCATGGCGATACTGTCGTCTGAAGCTTCTCCAAAACCGAAGGAGACTTCGAAGTACTTCGGTGTTAGCGTCCGGCACTCCTCTTCCTCACGGCGCAGAAAGATCTCGCACGACTCGAGCAGTTCGTCCCGCCGGCGCTGGAACGCGGCCTCGCCCGGCGGCGGAACTTTCATTCGCCAACCCGTCAATGCCTCCTCGGCCAGGACCTGCATGCGGGTAAGAAAGGTCAGCGCCGGTTTTTTCCCGGCGGCGCAGATCTCGTCCATCGTTTTCTGGAGCAGCTCGTGAAGCATCAGCCCGAACTGATTGGCAGCCAGCCAGGCGTCGGAATCGAACTCCAGTTCTTCCAGCGGATCGACGTGAATCACACTCTTGAGAAAATACTGATACGGACATCTGGCGATCGTCTCCAGCCCTGAAGCGGAATAGACACGCCCGTTTCTACGCGGATCGAGATCTCCGTCGCTCGCAATCACTTTGCCGTCGTATCTGGTGATCTCATCGCTGGCCCGCGCCGCCAGCGCCTCAGCTCCGGCCGCCAATCCCGGATAAGAATCGCGAATCGCTTCGGCGATTCCTTCTCCAGATCCCGCAAATCGCTGCGTCAACCACCAGTCAGTACCAGTAATCGGCTGCGGGCCGACAAAGCCGTCTTTGATTACGCCCTCCGCAACCGCGGCGTAAGTCGCGTCCGGCCGCAGCTCCTGCCGGTAGATTTCCAGGAGGCTGTTCGCCGGAAATCTGTCGCGCCGATCGCGAATCCCGAGACTCGGAAAGGAGAGCGTCATCCGGCGATGCGCTGTGCGCAACATCAGCCGCCGAAACTGCTCGGTCATCCGAGCCGGCGCATCGCTCAGCAGCGGAAGGCTTCTCGGATCGATCACTCGATTCACGGCATCGCGTTCGGCATCGAGCATGATCGGGTCCTGCAGGCCACTGCCGGGATACCGCTGCTCATCGAGGCCGACGACGAACATCCGCGCCCGGCGGTTCCAGCCGGCAGCGCGAATCGGCGCAACGTGCAGGAACCCAGGCCGTGGGTTACTAGCGCCGACATGCACTTCCTTCACCGCCTCGGACAGACGGGAAACCCATTCCGATCGAGAGACCGAGAAAGCTCCTGGCTGATCACCAACTTCGGCCAGCTCTCTCAGCATCCCGAGAATGGCCTGGTGGGCCATGGCGTCGGTCTGATTCGCGGTGGCCGCGAATCGCTTCACGAAAGCCGATGCGGCGCGGGCAATGTTGCCGAGGCCGGACTGCTCGCCATCGGCAACAGCATTGGTCATTTCCAGGAGCTCGACGATGATCGGCCTGGAATGGCGCGCGTCGGCGAGGGAGCGCTCGATGGCCCGCCGTCGCCCCTCTTGCTCCTCCGCGGCCAGTTCCGCTTCACGCTCGTCGATCCATCCGTCGATGCGCGCCAGGTAGCGGTCGCGTCCCCATCCGATCGCAGCGTTTCGCAAAGCCCGGGCGAAGCCGGTCGGACTCAACGACGCATCTTCATCGGCCTTGTTCTTCATCGCTCCCGCTCGTGCGATTTTCTGGAGAGCCTCGGCACGCCACCCCTCGCCGATCCATCGGAGAAACCCCAGGCAGGCCTGTCCGGGACGGGTGAAATGTGCGGCGATTCCCTCGGCGAACGTGCAGGGGATCCCATATTCCGAGGAGAGCTCGAAGGCCAGAGGAAGATAAGGATCGCGCACTGAGTAGACGATTTCGGCTTCGTCGAAAGGTGTCTTCGCCGCGAGGATGGATCGAAAGGCAGAACGCACCTCGTTCTCTTCGCCAAGCGCGCGACGGAAGTCGACGAGCTGGCCCCGCTTTCGGTCTTCCTCCTCGGCTGTGCGGATCAACTCGTAATCGCCGGCAACGAGATACAGCAGCCTCTGTTCCATCTCCGTCAGTTCGGTGTCGTCCAGGACGATCCAGATCGTGCCGGCAACTCCCGGACGAACGGCTCCAGCCTCGAGCATCTCCACAGCGAGGGCCGTCACTCCGAAACGATCCACCGCTTTCGCGTTGGTCAGCTCTTCCTGGTATGTCTCGAGAATGCGGGACAGGTCCGCGGCCTTGCGCGGATCTTCAAAAGCCGACGCCGGAACACTGGACAGATCAGCCCCGGCGTGCCGCAGGTCATCGAGCGTTCGCTGAATGGCGCGGTGCAGGCCTGGCCGATCCGCGAGCGCCGCAAAGTAGGAATTCAAATCGAGTACGCGGTCGCAAGCTCGTCCCACGAAAGCCAGCGCCTGAGCGCGCGACAGAATTGTCATGCCGCGCGCAGCGATCTCGAAACTCGCCACGCGGTCGGCCAGAGTCCGCAGGGTCTCGAAGCGCAGATTCACCCACGGCGTCCCGCCCAGCGCAACCATGTCGGCGATCTGATGTCCCATCGCCAATGAGGGAGCGACGACGATCTTCTCGGTGAGCAGATGCTCGCCACAGATCGCCGCAAGGCGCGACACGAACCCGGGCATCGAGTCGCTGGGCATTAGTCGCTTATTCTAAGCGGACCAGGAGTCAGGCGCCGCTCCTTGCGGGGCCGGACGACAATTGGAGATAACCCTGCTGCCACTTGAACCGCCGTATACAGTCCCCTTCGTATGGTGGCGTTCAGGGGAGGCAGATCAGTTCGATCCGCCTCCCGAGTTCCTTGCCTGGGGATGGAACCGCCTCTACTTCACCGTCGCAGTAAAGACTTCCTCCATCGCCGGAGCCTTGCAACCGAGGCTCTCGGTGTTGCGGCGGGTGTCAGTCCAGATCGGATGGGCGACGCCGCCGTAGCTGACGAGGCCGGAGTAATCTCCCTGCTGATTACCGTAATTGATGGCCGGGCAGGGATAGGTTCCGTTGCAATCGTGCTCATTGGAGCTGATGGTGGAAACGCGTTGATTGATCCCGAAGGACTTCCCGCCATCGACCGATTTGGAGAGGTAGGTATCGGTCATATAGCGTTTCCCGGTCGTGTCGTTCCGAGTGTCGTAAAACGATACGTTCACGCTACCGGTCACCTGATCGACGGAAAGCCAGTGGTTGAAGCGATCAACCGCAAACGGCAATGGATCCGTCACCGGTTTCGGGAGCGACCAGTTCGTTCCCTTGTCGTCCGAATAGGAGAGAAGGATGTCGGTCGTACCATTTCCCATCAGGTCCATCCAGGAGCAATAGAGACGGCCGGTGTTCGCTCCGCCCGACCGGTCCGTGTCGCAGGCCGGATAAACCAGAGCACCACGGGTCACTTCGGCCGGAATAGCGATATCGAAGGGCAGCGTCTTCCTGGAGATCACGCTTTGCGCGCCCCAGGTGACGCCGCCGTCGAAGGAGCGATTGAAGGCGACGATGTTAGCTCGATAGTCGTTCCATGCGACATAGAGCTCACCGTTCGGTCCGACAAAGGGAACGGCTCCGATCGAGCGTCCAGGTCCGCTCGGATCGTCGGCGCGGTTCACCTGGAAACTCGCACCATGATCGGTCGATCGACCGACACGAATTCCGCCGCCGGTGGATCCGCCACTAGCCGCGTCCCAGGCGATGTAGACGTTGTCGCGGAATGCGCTCTTCAGGTTCGTGTCGGTCGTGATCATCGGTTTGTCGTTGAAATGATTCGAGCCGCCTTCGTACGAGAAGAAGGTGACATTTGGATAAGTCTGGCCGCCGTCGGCCGAGCGGGCGACGCCCATCTCCGATCCGTTCACTCCGGAGCCGCCTCCGAAGAAAACGACGATGTAGCCGTAGAACAGGTTCCCGCGCGTATCGAAGGCCAGAGTGGGGTCGGAACCGAAACGGATGTCGTTGGTCCCCGCATT
>DASZZV010000414.1:0-2387 GCA_035544835.1 Thermoanaerobaculia bacterium | reverse complement strand
AGGCAACGACCGGTTTCTTCACGTTCGCTTTCACGAATGCGGCGGCGTCTTCCTCTGCCGTGCCGCCTATCTCGCCGATCATGACCATTGCCTCGGTCTGCGGATCGGCTTCGAAGGCCGCCAGACAGTCGATAAAGTTCGTTCCCGGAAGCGGATCGCCGCCGATGCCAACGGCCGTCGACTGACCGATGTTGCGTCGCGACAACTGCCCGACCGCCTCATAGGTGAGTGTACCCGAACGCGATACGATGCCGATCGGACCCGGTTTGCAGATGTGGCCCGGCATGATCCCGATCTTGGTCTGACCCGGGGTGATGATGCCAGGACAGTTCGGTCCGATCAGACGCGAAGGGGAGTGCCCCGCCGCCACATGCTCGGCGTTGTTTTTCCTTAGGAAGTCGAGCGCCCTCACCATGTCATTCACCGGAATACCCTCGGTGATGCAGATGATCAACTCGATGCCGGCCTCACTCGCTTCCATGATGGCATCGGCCGCGAAGGGAGGCGGCACGAAGATCAGCGCGCAGTTGGCGCCTTCCTTCTCGCGCGCTTCGCGCACGGTGTTGAATACCGTAAAGCCCTCGTGGGTCGTGCCGCCTTTGCCGGGCGTCACCCCACCGATGACCTTGGAGCCGTAGTCGCGACACTGCGTCGCGTGAAACGTGCCTTCGCGCCCCGTGATGCCCTGCACCAGAATGCGCGTGTTCTTATCCGCCCAGATTGCCATCGTTACTGTCCCTTCGCTGCCTTCACGACTTTCGCCGCAGCATCTTCCATCCCCTCGGCTGTGATCAGATTGAGGCCGGAGTCGGCCAGGATCTGCTTTCCGAGATCGACGTTCGTTCCCTCGAGTCGCACCACGACCGGTACGGGGATGCCGACCTCCTTGGAAGCCTGCACGACCCCTTCTGCAATTCGATCGCAGCGCATGATGCCGCCGAAGATGTTGATGAGAATGGCCTTCACGTTCTTGTCGCTGAGGATGATGCGGAATGCGTTCTTGACCTGCTCGGCGTTGGCACCACCGCCGACATCCAGGAAGTTCGCAGGTTCACCGCCGGCCAGCTTGATGATGTCCATGGTTCCCATGGCCAGACCGGCGCCGTTGACCATGCAGCCGACGTTGCCATCGAGCTTGATGTAATTCAGGCCGAAGCGCGAAGCCTCGACCTCCAGCGGGTCTTCCTCGTGCAGGTCGCGCATTTCGAGGATGTCTTTGTGGCGGAAAAGCGCGTTGTCATCGAAGGTCATCTTGCAATCGAGTGCAAAAACCTCCTCTTCCTTAGTGACCAGAAGCGGGTTGATCTCAGCCAGCGAGGCGTCGATCTCGAGGTAGGCTCGCATCAGCTTCTGAATGAAGTCGACGGCACTCTTGTAGGCCTTTCCGGTCAGTCCCAGCGCCATGGCAACCTGTCGTGCCTGGAAGGGCTGAACGCCGAGAACCGCATCGATCGGCTCGCGATGAATCGCCTTTGGGTCACGCTCGGCGACCTCCTCGATCTCCATACCTCCCTGCCTGGAGGCCATGATGACCGGCTTGCCCAGCTTGCGATCCAGCGTGATGCCGAGGTAGAGCTCGCGATCGATGTTGAGCGCCTCCTCGATCAGGACCCTGCGAACCAGTTGCCCCTCAGGCCCGGTCTGATGCGTGATCAGAGTCATGCCGATGATCTTGTCGGCGATGGCCGCGGCTTCCTCGGGGTCTTTGGCCAGCTTGACGCCGCCACCTTTTCCCCGTCCGCCGGCGTGGATCTGCGCCTTCACAACGACCCGCCCGCCGAGCTCTTTGGCCGCGGCGCGTGCCGCATCTGGTGAGTCGACGACGATGGACCGCGGCACCGCTACGCCGTAGCGCCGAAGGATCTCTTTGGCTTGATATTCATGTACTTTCATAGGCGCGAGAGGTTTTATCACGGCGCGGCAGTTTGAAGAAAGAGCGACGCCCGTGGCGAGCCAGGTAGATTAGGGGGGAGGCGGCATCCTGCCGACTCTGCTCGGGGGAAGACGAGAAGCGAATTGTGAATGTTGAATTTAGTTTTGAATTTCGAAGTGAGAACTGGGCATGCGCACAACGTCGCTTTCGGCGCGACCTCTCCCCTCTCCCCGGCGGGGAGAGGGTGCCGCCGCAGCGGCGGGTGAGGGGCCGCACGATGACGCTGCTTGAGCTTGAAACGCGAAGAAGAAGACCCCACGCTGTCGTGCCCTCGAACGTAATGCCAGACTGTTACGCCCCTCACCCGGCGCTACGTGTTTAACCTGGAACATAGGTAACACTTCGATCCGGAGACATGGGTAACAGTCGCTCGGAGTTTTGATGGTTGTGGCGGCCGATGTGGGCCGTTTCTTTGAGGTTTGATTCATCTACAGATTCTTCTTGTCGTTTCTTC
>DASZZV010000413.1:0-3353 GCA_035544835.1 Thermoanaerobaculia bacterium | reverse complement strand
AGGCCCCCGCCCAGATCCCTCGCTGCGGCTCGGGATGACACCCACCCAGTTTCTTTTCTCAGTGGCAGCGCGCACGCTGTCCCCGGCTCGTGATGACAACAAGAACGACGCGAACGGCTGCTAATTGTGACCTCCTCCACCACCCTCTGCCCTCCGCCCTCTCACATCTGACATAATCCCGCCACTCCTTTAGACAGAGTTCACTATGCCAAAGCTCTTCGCCCAGTTCGCAATCACCTTTCTCTGCCTGACCTCGGTCGTTCTCGCACAGACGCCCGGACAGGTTCTGATTTGTCCGAACAGCTCCGAGGCCGACGCGCCCGGCTGCAAGGTCTTTCATTACCACTTACAGATGTGGAAACCCGACACGAAGACCTTCGTGGAGCTGTTCGGCCTGAACAGCTTCGGATCACTGTCAGCATGCGAGTCGGGGCGTGCAGCACAGATGAAGACGAATCTGGCCGTCGTCGACTACATCCACCGCATCGACAACAACCCGTCATTCCAGCCCAATCGCTTCGGACCGTGTCATTGCGACATGACTCTGGTGCCATCCAATGCGAACTACCTCACCGACGCCACCCGCGCCGCGCAGATTCGAACGGCCGAAGAGTTGATGGGCAAGGTGAAGGAAAAGCTGCTCTCCGAAAAGCAGACCCCGGATTCGGACCTCGTTCGTTCGTTGACTCTGCTGGGTCCTGGTGGCGATCTGTCGTGGAACAAAGCACTGACCACCCCTGATCCAGCGGCACTGTCGCGCCTTCCCACGGCCCCGGTTGCAGCCGAGCAGATCAAGGACACGGCCGTCGCCACCGAAGGACTCCGGGCTGCCGGAGGCGCCACGGAACTGACGCTGGTCGATGTTCCGGCGCCGACGGGCGCCCCAGCCGCGCGCCCGGCCTCAAACCCCGCTGCCGCTTCGACGTCGACACCCGCCGCGACGACCGTGGACGTTCAAGCATATCCACCTGCGCCCTCCACCAATACGGAGGGCAGCGAGAATACGACACCAGCCGCAACAGCGCCGGCGCAGGAAGCGGCCTCGGGCGATGACGAGGCCATCGATCGCTTTATCGAATATGAAACGGCGCGGGTCCAGGCAGTTTTGAAAGCGAACAACGCTGTCACCGACGAGTCGCGCAAACGACAGATCTTCGCCGCGGCGATGCAGCGGCTGCAGCTTTTGTCGAATCTCCGAGCCATCATCGAAGGCGCAGGCGCAAAGAGCAAACTCGGCGTGGCGGCGCGACAGACCACGAACGAAGAGAGTCGCCTGGCTTTCATTCAGCGAGTGTTCGGCGCCTCGATGGTGTCGCACTGGGCCCCGCGCGAAGCATCACAGATCCTGGTCGACATTCCCCCGGCGACTGCCGATGATCCAGTAGCCGTCCTGCGCGATTCGAGCGGCCGCTACTCGGTCGACGACAAGCGGCTGGCGCTTTTCGCCCACCTGTCGCGCAACCCCTCCCTGACTCCCAACGAGGAGCTCTGGCTGGCCGGGGTGATCGAGTCGTTCTTCTGATCTGGAGAAATTCATGAAAATCCTTCTGACTTGTTTCCTCAGCATCGCCATCGCCATGAGCGCCGTCGCCCAGGAGCCGCTGGCGCAATCGCGGGAAGACTTCAGTAAAGCCGTCCTGTTCGGCAAACGCTTCTTCGAGCGCAACGACTACTCGTCTTCCCTCGAACAGTTCGCGAAAGCCGACGCCATCTTTCCCGATCAGAGCAGCGTCCTCTACAACACCGCCCTCGTCCTCACCCGTCTCGGCAGATTCACCGACGCGCAGGCCAGGATCGATCGTTACAACCAGCTCTTCTCCAAGGGTCCCGAGGCACCGATGGTGGCCAAGCTGCTTCTGGAGCTCGACTTTGAGCGGGAAGTCGAAAAAAAACAACAGGCCAATCATGACTACGTGGAGCTCTTCAACCGTGGAAAGTTCCTGTTGCAGAAAGGTGAGACCGAGAATGCCCTGAAGGTCTTCGAACAGGCCGAGCAGCAGAAACCGACTGACGCCGCCGTCGTTTATAACGAGGCCCTGGCATATGAGCAGCTCGGCGATTTCGGCAAGGCCACCGATCATTACCGCCGCTATCTCGAGCTCAATCAGAGCGCCGGCGACAAGAGCCTCATCGACCAGAAGCTCTTCACCCTCCAGAACGAGAACGAGGACATGCGGAGCAAGATCGTCTGCTCCTTCTGCGGCTACAAGCTTCCAGCTGGTGCGACCTGGTGCCCACGCTGCTGGCACGGGCCGTATCTCGTCAACACCGGGCGCTGGAACAGCCGTCCCTGCGGCAATGGCGCTACGGCGACGCGATCAACCTACTATCTCGACGGCAGGCTGGCAAAGAACGAGGACCTTCCCTGTCTTCTCCGAGGAGGAAACTTCCTCGAATCGCTTCGTTACTCGCCGCTCAAACAGCGCGCCATTCAGACCGCTCGGAGAAATGAGGGCTGGTCCTATCAGGGTGACGTGCTCTCCGACAAGACCTCCAAGGACGTCACCGAGATCCGGCTTGATCAGAATGATTACCTCGAGCACCTGCTGGCACTCACCACCGGAGAGGTCCTCCGCTTCAACGCCCACAAGACCGGCGAGCGAGTGTGGCTTCTCGATCGAGAGGATCTCCTCATCGACAGTCAGAAATACACGAAGACCTACGCCTACGATTCGAGCGGCCGAATCAGTCAGGAAAAGGTTTCCTACCTCGACGGTTTTGGATGCGATCACGTCATCGAGGTCACTGCCGATTACGCCTACGCCAACGAGGAGCTTACGACCGTCAGGTTCCACGGCGGTTACGTCGGCTACCAGAACGAGGGAAGTCCCGATACTCGATGGGATGCAACGCTGGCCTTCACATACGACAGCGCCGCCCGCGTCGAGAAAGAGGAATTCGCCGTGACCTCTTTCACCAAGACCTTCGCCACCAAACCTTCCTCGGCGACGCGCGATCTCATCGAGAAGCTCTATCCGACCATGAGGGTGAAGAAACCGCTGGACGTCATGAGGATCGGCGACCTCTGTTCGATCGCAGGATCGATCTACATCGGAAACCGGATCGATCTGCGCCCCTTCTACTCGATCTCACCAAGCATCGCCACGGTTCTCTCCTTCGGCGTCACGAAGATGACCGTGGCCTTCACGTATCCGGAAGGTTTCAAGTATCGATAGCTGACCGTTGCGGCGAGATCCAAGAGTCGCGGCCTTTGCCGTTGCTGTCATCCCGAGCGATTGACCGCGGAGCGCGGCGTCTGAGTGAAAGAAACCAGGGTGTCATCCCGAGCGTCGAGCGAGGGATCTGGGAGGGGGCCTTGCGGTGTGGAGTCTTGGAGCTCTCTTACGATTGTG
>DASZZV010000412.1:0-12725 GCA_035544835.1 Thermoanaerobaculia bacterium | reverse complement strand
CACAATCGTAAGAGAGCTCCAAGACTCCACACCGCAAGGCCCCCTCCCAGATCCCTCGCTCGACGCTCGGGATGACACCCTGGTTTCTTTCACTCAGACGCCGCGCTCCGCGGTCAATCGCTCGGGATGACAGCAACGGCAGACCCGCGTCATTACTGAGATTCATTAGAAACCACCGGCTGGGTGCGCGAAGGCGATCGGTCGTCACGCTACTTGCTGTAAATGTAGAACCCCCTTCCGCTCTTCTTCCCGAGCCAGCCGGCGTCGACCATCTTCACGAGCAGGGGACAGGGGCGATACTTCGGATCGCCGAAGCCCTGCTCGAGAACGCGCAGGATTGCCAGACAGACATCAAGGCCGATGAAATCGGCCAGCTGCAACGGGCCCATCGGATGATTCATGCCCAGCTTCATGACCCCATCGATCGACTCCGGCGTGGCCACACCCTCGTAGAGCGTGAAGATGGCCTCGTTGATCATCGGCATCAACACACGATTGGAGACGAACCCCGGGTAATCCTTCACCTCGATGGCGGTCTTGCCCATCTTCTTCGAAAGCTCTTCGACGCGGGTATAGGTTTCATCTGATGTAGCGATTCCCCGAATGACCTCGACCAGCGTCATCACCGGAACGGGATTCATGAAGTGCATGCCGATCACTTTGTCGGGACGCGACGTGGCCGCTCCGATCTTCGTGATGGAAATGGAAGAGGTGTTGGAAGCGAGGATGGCGTCCTTCTTCACGATCTCGTCGAGCTGTCGAAATAACGATGTCTTGGCGTCGACCTGTTCGACGATGGCCTCGATGACGATATCCGAATCGGCGCAGTGGCTCATGTCGGTGACCGGAAGGATGCGACCGAGGATCGACTCCTTCTCCGCAGCGGTCATCTTGCCCTTGTCGACCCCGCGCTGGAGATTCGACGAGATGGCAGCCATGCCGCGATCGATAAACTGTTGGGCCATGTCGATCAGCGTCACGTCCAATCCGCTCATAGCCGCGGTATGAGCGATTCCGTTGCCCATCGTGCCCGCGCCGATCACCGTCACCTTTTGCATATCTCCTCCAAAAAAACGGGCGGAGTCTACAGGAGAAAGGACGGGACGGGGGAGGAGATGCGAATTGTGAATGTTGAATTGTGAATTGTGAATTGTGAATTTGGTGCCCCGAGAGACAGGCTGGCTGAACCTCAATTCAGCATTCACAATTCAAAATTCAACATTCACAATTCGTCTCTCAAGTGTGGGCGGCAGACCCACCGTCAAACCGCCCGGAACCATCCCACCCCTCTCTCCGCTGTGCCCCGTTCCCTCTTCCCTGATAAGATTCCCGGTCCGGAGAAACGATGGCAGCCAAATGCGTGATGTGCGGTACCTCGATCTCAGAGGGCATCGTCTGTAAGAAATGCGATCGCCCTCGGAAGTCGGAGAGGGCTGCGAAGCCCGTTTCGGCTGCAGTCGAGGAACCAAAACCTGCTTCCCCGGTGGCTTCTGCGCCGGCGCCGGCAGCCGTGCCGCCCGCTCCGCAACCCCCGCCAATGAGCCAGGCCAGTGCGCCGGGCAGCTCCGGGGGAGGACACGGCGCAGCGCACGCCGCCACGAAACCATCGCCGGAGCCGTTCCCGAAAGCACCGGTATTGCCATTCCCGATCGAGTCGACATCGCTGGCGATGACCAGCATCTGCGATGTCCTGACCATCGCTCACGTGCCATCAGTTCTTCTCGGCAGCGATCGCTCCGTGAAGTTCTGTTCTGCCGACGCCCGAATTCTGCTCGGCATCGATCCTGCGGCGCCGCTCCCCTCTCTGTCCGACATCGAGCAGCGGCTGAAGGTGAAGATCGAGGACGTCAAAAAAGCGCAGTCGGCAACGGCCGAGATCGGCGGTAAGGCCGGGAACTTCTCGCTCGTTCCCCTCTCCGGCGGCGCCAGCGGCTCGGTGCTGATCCTCAGGCCTCAGGATCCGAATCAGGCCGTGCATTCCTCGTTCATCAGCTATGTCCGTGAGGCTGTGCTCGTTCCTCTTCGCGGTCTTCATGAATCTCTCGTCGCCGCCTCAAAAGGGCGGAAGAACGATCCTATTCTCGAGGACTCGGCGTCGACGATCGATCAGATCCTCTCATCGCTCGAGCTCGCGCCCGGTGTCGAAGAGTCTCCCGAGACCTCAGGCGGACTTGCTCCCAGCGTCACCTCGGTCATCCGTCGCGTCAGTGACCGCTTCACCTCCGTTGCCGAGCGCAAAAAGGTCCAGCTGCAACTCGACATTCAGGAGACCAACGAGAGCCTCCGCGATCATCACGACCTGGAAGGAGTGCTGGTCACCCTGATGGAGAATTCTCTCCACTACGTTCCGGTGGGCGGGCAGATCGTTCTCGGCGTGCGCATGCTCGAGCACAAAGGTAAACCGCTGATTCTCTTCTTCGTCATGGACAACGGACCACTGGTCCCCGAGGCGCTGAAAGAGGCTATCTTCACGCCGGAATTCGCCTGGCACCCGAACGAAGAGAAACGCGGCGGACGGGCACTATCGCGCGTGCGCGATTTTGCGACCGCGCACGGCGGCTCGGTATGGGTAGAGTCCAAGAAAGCCTGCACGTTCTTTCTCCGAGTCCGCCCTGACGCTTCACGCTGAGGCAGCGAATTGAGAATTGGGAATTGGGAATTGAGAAATAAAGGCGCCGAGCTTCGCCCGACTCTGCTTTTATTTCTCAATTCTCAATTCTCAATTCTCAATTGGCGTTCCGTTCGAACTCCATCGCGATTTGCCCGAGTCGCTTTCGTCATCAGCGTCTCCTTCTTTCTTCTGAATTTGGCACCGCTCCGCGCCTCTGAAATCACCTGCGCGAATGTCATGAAGGTGATGAATGTGTACCGGGAGCGCCACAGCCTTGCGCCTCTGATCGAGGATTCCCGCATCGATGCGGCCGCGGCGGACCGGATGACGGAGATGTCGGAGCTCGGCTATTGGGCCCATGTCTCGCCCAGCGGCGATCTCCCTTTCCGCCTCATGCGTCAACACGGCTACAACTATTCGAGGGCCGGTGAGAATCTCGCAAAGGGTTTCGAGACAGCAGAAGTGCTGGTCGAAGCATGGATGGAATCAGAAGGGCATCGAGCCAATATCCTGTTTTCTGCTTATGAGCACGCCGGGATCGCTATCATCGAGGGAGCAACCGAGCGCCGCGCCATCGGAAAATCAGTGGTGGTGATGTTCGGCCGGGAGATGGTCATTCCGCTCGCGGCGTCGAATCGCTGAGCTCCCGCAGCCACTGTTGAATGCCGCCGGCCAGACTCTTCACGTGTCTGAAACCAGCCTCGCGAAGTACGTCGCGCCCTCGCGCGCTTCGCCCACCCATTTGACAGTAGAGAACGATCTCTTCATCCGGCGACAACGCACTCAGGCGCATAGGCAGCTCTCTTAGAGGAATGTGTTGGGCCCCGTCGATTCGGGCCGCTGCCCACTCGTGGGTCTCGCGAACATCAATGAGGCGCACCGGGCGTCCCGCCGCTCGTGCGGCGCGAAGCTCCCCTGCCGTGATCTCCCCCGGATTTGCTGTCGACTTCGGAGTCCCGCAATAGGCGTCGTAATCGATCAAAGCCTTGATCTCGGGATTCTCGCCGCAGACCTTGCAGCGAGGATTCTTCGGGATCTTCAGCTCGCGAAACTGCATCGACCTGCCATCGAAAAGGAGCAGGCGGCCGAGAAGCGAGCTGCCCAGCCCGGCCAGCCATTTGATCGCTTCCGTCGCTTGAATCAGCCCGATGATTCCGGGGACCGTTCCCAACACACCGCCCTCCTCACACGACGGCACCAATGCCGGCGGAGGAGGGTCGCTGTAAATGCACCGATAGCAGGGGCCTGCTGAGGCATGAAAAAAAGAAGCCTGCCCCTCAAAGCGGAAAACTGACCCGTACACGTTTGGTTTCCCGAGGAGCACGCAGGCATCGTTGGTCAGATATCGCGTGGGAAAGTTGTCACTGCCATCGAGTACCAGATCAAAATCCGCAATGACCCTCAGCCCGTTTGAAGACGTCAGGGCCTCTTCTATGAGAACAACCTCGATCTCCGGATTCAGATCGCGCAGCCGTTCACCGGCCGATGCCGTCTTTGGCTGACCCGCCGATCCCGTGCCGTGCAGAACCTGCCGATGCAGGTTCGAGACGTCGACCGTGTCTCCATCGATGATTCCAATCCGGCCGACACCTGCACCGGCCAGGTAAAGCGCCGCCGGGCTCCCCAGACCGCCCGCCCCGACCAGCAGAACGGATCCGGCCTTGAGCCGCCCCTGTCCCGCCTCGCCAACCTCCGGCAGACGCATCTGCCTGCTATAGCGCACGAGGTCGGTTTCGGTGAGAGAGGTCATGTAGGTCTGGATTTCGGATTTCGGATTTCGAATTTAAAGGCAAAATAGGCAGAATCAAGAATTTGAAGGATCTCGAATTGGACTCTGACCTTAAATTCGAAATCCGAAATCCGAAATTCCTGTCTTGTGCCTTGGGTTTGACCCTAAATTCGAAATCCGAAATCCGAAATTCCCCCGCCCCCTCACAGTCTCGATCGCAGGGAGGCTACGGCCTGTTGGATGGGCGGCTGATGAGGATTGATCGACAGCGACCGGTTCCAGAAATCGAGCGCGCGAGAGAGATCGGGGTTCTGCCCGGGATCGTGCTTTTTCGTATAGACCAGACCCAGCGCATTCAACGCCGAGACCGAGGTTGGCTGTAGTGATAAAGCCCTTTCCAACTCTGGTACTGCCTCCGTATAACGCTCCATGGCAGCCAGAGCCGAGCCCAGATTCTGTGCGATTAGAAAGGACTGCGGAAAAATCGACCTGCCCTTCATCAACACCACGATGGCCCGAGTCGTCAGATTCTTTTGCCGATACATGGCGGCGAAGTCGACAAAGTACTTCTCTGAGCTCGGCAGCCCACGCACTACAGAAGCGTTGAAAGCCTCTTCTGCTCCTGTGTACTGCCCCTTGTCGGCCAGGAACATCGCCAGGTTCAAGTAGGGAACGGGCCGCGTAGGATTCAGTTCGATCGCCTGATGGAGCAGTTCCACCGATTCCTTGATCCTTCCCTGCTGTTTCAAGACGATGGCCTGGTTATTGTCGTAGGCATACAGGCCCCACCTGTCGGGCGGTATCACGGCCGGGCGTTCGGTCTCGTCTTCGGCCAGCATCGGAATGGAGGCTCGTGATGGATCGACCAGATGGCCGATCTGCAACAGCCGCGCGCGATAGGCGTTGGCATCGACATCAGATGATGCCAATGCCTTTTCAGGAATGAGATCGGAATAGCTCGCGATCTGCACTCCTTCCACCGGGATCATCGACTTGAAGAGTCCCGGCACCAGCTTTCCCAGCATGTCCGACGACACGGGCAGCCCGAGCATCGTCACGACCGTCGGGGCAATGTCATAGATCGAGATGGGATGACGAGCCGTCGATCTGACCACGTTGTTGCCGAATGCGATGAAGATTCCGGGATTGCGATGCGTGGTCAGCGCGCTGTTTCCGTTCGGCGGAACTGTCGGCCGCTCCTTACCCCACCGCATTCCGTGCGCCGACAGCACGAAGACCGTAGTATCCGCCGGCAGCACGGTCAGCCACTCGCCCAGAAGTCGGTCGACCTCGGAATAGTAATTGGCGACGGCCGGCCAGTAACGACGGTAGCCCTCGCTACTGACTCCATCGCGCATAGGCGGGTGAAAGGGGCCGAAGAGATGATTGACGGTATCGGTTCCGTCGTAGTCCATCATGAATAGAAGTGGTGTCTTCTGCCTGTAAAGGTCGAGCGCGACGCGATGATCCGTCCAGGTCTTGGCCAGCAGCGAGCGGAAGACCACAACGGGGTCAGCGGCGTTGCTGGCTGTGATGGAGCTCTCGAACTCCGCCGGGGTGATGTTCAGAAAACGACTGATCTGCTGGTAGCCGATTGTGCCGACCGCCACACTCGCTGCACTCACCCGCGGGGCCAGCTCTTTGGGATACACATCATTGCTCGCCGCCGCAGCCGGCGTGTCGAAGACGAAGGTGTTCTCGGCAGTGGGCGGCCAGGCCGTCCAGCAATTCACCATCCCCGCTGTCCGGCCGAAAGCCGAGGCAATGTCCCAGACCGCTGGCGTCTGCCGCGAACGAGAATCGACCGGTCCCTTTGTGGTTTGATCGGAGAAATCGATCACGCCATGGCGATCTGGCGATACCCCCGTTTCCAGCGTCGACCAGAGGAGGGGCGCGATGGTGGGCTGAATCGTCTGCAGGGTACCGGCCGCCCCGTTCTGCATCATGTTCTTCAGGTTGGGCATCCGCCCGTCAGTCATGAGCTCGCTCAGCAGCTCCCAGTCAGCGCCTTCGATCCCGAAAATCGCGACGCGGTTGAGGTTGCCGCGTGCCTTACGGCGCAGCTCGTTGCGCTTGTAGGCCAGTAAAGCGTTTCGATCGATCTCCATCTTGGAGATCTCGAACCCCGTGACGGCCAGCCCTGAGTCGGCCAGATGCTTCGCCACAGTGGCCCTGAGGCGTCCACGCTGTGCGCTGAACTGGGACTGCGGCGAGGCGAAGTCTTCAATGGGAACTTCCTGCGTTACGAACTGTACGGCCTCGGTGACCCTCGCGGAAAGCCACGCACTCCATCCCTCGCGCACCAGTCGCCTCGAGTCGCGGATCTGCGGCTCCACACCGAAGCGGATCCGATACGTCATCTTCACCGGGACCTGGTCTTTCGAAGAGATTACGATGACGCCGTCGCGCTGTGCCGATCCCTGGCGCTTCTCGAACCGAAGCCGGTAGAACTCGTGCGGCGGAAGAAAGGAGATGCTCTGCTTCACCACACGGACCTTCCCCGAGGAGCGGTTCACGCCGAAGACCAGGTTGCGGGACGACGGCAGATAGAGGCTGATCATCACGTACATCGACGCAATGAGGCCAGCCAGAATCAGGAGAAATTGAAGACGACGTCTACGAGGCATCGCGTTGCCTAATGCAGAAGGTTCGCCAGTTTAGCCGCCACCGACGAATTCGACGATCTCGATCCTGTCCCCGGCCGCCAGCAAGGTCTCGCCGAAGCGGACTCGCCGAACCAGCTCGCGATTACGCTCCACCGCCACGAGCTCCGGACGTAGAGCCAACTGATCGAGCAGCGAAGCGATCGTCGATCCTTCGGGGAGTTGGCGAGAGGTCCCGTTTACGTCGACCGTGACTGCGCGAACCTCTGAGGAGGTGGTCATTATTTCTTCCGCTTCACGAGCTGCTTGACTTCGTCATTGCCGTACGTGCTCTGTGCCGAAATGATCACTGCCGCCGTGCCTTCGTGAAAATTCGGAATTGTGCAGCGGATGGACACGACTCCGTCCGGTCCACTCTTTCCCTTGAAAATCACGCGGGGAGGCTCAACAGTCGATATGAGCCGCATCTCCACCACTGAGCCCATGATCGGTTGCTGGGAAATGCTTCGCTTGGTGCTGACGCGCAGATCGATGGACTGACCGCTCACGAACTCGACCGGATTGAGCAGCGATAACTCCAGATGCTCACTTTCGGCCTCCGACGCGAGGTAGTCGATGATGACCTGATCGAGAGTCCTCTCCTCGGCCGGGACTGCTACTTCCGGCGGAAGGGGCTGCGACATCGTCTTCGCCGACTTCGCGATTTCTGTCCCGGTCTGGGTATTGTCGAGCGCAACGGCGTCCAGCTTCCCTCGCTTGATGGCCGCGATCATGGTGCGATGCTGGTGCTCCATGAGCGTACCGATGAACTTCTCGTCGACGCCTTCCTTTATCTTGTCGGCGTAGGAGGTCTTCTTCGACGCGAGGATCTCACCACCGACATACACAAGGGACTCAATGTAAGGGTTCTGGAGCCCCTTATCCTCGGTCTGGATGTGGTAGACCTTCTCGTTGTGCTTGATGTCAGTATTGAAGCCGGTGATCACCGGTGCGCCTCTTAACGTTGATGAGCAGCAAAGTTTAACAGATAGCTTTGTCCCTACTTGCTCTCATCTGATCCGGCTCCCTCCCCTTCCCTTTCCCTCTCTCCGTCGTACAATCAGTTTGGTAGCTCGGGAGGTGTGATGGGCTCTTCACTGGTTCCCGCGAAATGGCGAGATGGCTGGTATGTCCTTCCGCAGGAGGTAACGTGGAAGGACCTCGACGCGGTGGGGCACGTCAACAACGCCGTCTACTTCACCTACTTCGAATCGGCCCGCACCCGCTACTGGCTCGAGATGACCGGGGGATCAGGACCTCTCTCCATCGGTTTCATCGTGGCCTATGCCGAGTGCGCTTTTCTCGAGCAGCTCGAGCTGATGGAGCAGATCGAGATTCTTGTCAGAGTCGGAGAAATGCGCCGCACCTCACTCGACTTCGAGTATGAGATTCGCCACGACGGCGACAAGCTTGCCGCAAAGGGAACGGTGGTCGTGGTGCTCTATTCCTGGGGCGCGAAGTCGAAGCTTCCCATCACCGATGAATTAAGAAGGATGGTCGCAACGTTCCAGAAGAGTGAGTGAAGATGCCGGGACGAGTTCTTACGCATCCAACCATGGCCCGCCGCAGGTTTCGTGAGATCGCCGACCAGAGTGAGGCCGTTCTCGATCTGACCGAGGCCTCGCTGGTCATTGCGCTCGAAGAATATCCAGCACTGCAGATCGATCAGTACCTTCAGCGGATCGACGTCTGGAGTGACGCCATCCGCGAACGCATCGAAGGCTCGCGCGATGTGGAGAAGGTCGTCGCCGAGATCAACCGCTTTCTCTTCGAACAGGAAGGCTTTCACGAAGAGACCGACGATTACTACGATCCCCGTTTCGCTTTCCTGAATGAGGTCATCGATCGCCACGCCGGGACGCCCATCACGCTGTCTATCGTTTACATCGAGATCTCGCGACGCCTTGGGTTTCCGATGACCGGCGTGTCGTTGCCAGGTCACTTCCTGGTCAAGCTGGCCGGCACGTGGGGCGAGATTTTGATCGATCCCGCCGAGGATGGACGCATTCTGTCGACCGGCGAGTGTCAGAAGCTCCTCGATCAGATCTACGGTGGTGGCATAAAACTCCGTGAACATCATCTCCGCTCCGTTTCCAAGCGCGAGATCCTCGGGCGTCTCCTGGCGCACCTGAAGTCGGTCTACATGTCGCGGCACGATCTGGCCGGTGCAGTATCGGCCATCGATCGCATCCTCGTACTCGACGAGCGCGATCCCTTCGAGCTACGCGATCGCGGAATCCTGGCCATGCAGATTCACGCCTATCGCGAGGCCATCGATTTCCTGACGCGCTACCTCGAGATCGCACCGTACGCCGAGGACCGTCAGATGGTAAGAGATCAGATCGACTATCTGAGAGCGTGGCTCGACCTGAACTGACGGGAACTGTTCTTGTGTGGCACAGGCACTCTTGCCTGTGTGTCGGCCGTCGAGGCCGACTTCCCTGTAACTATTCACAGAAACGCCACGGCTCGACGCCGTGGCACACAGGCAAGAGTGCCTGTGCCACACAAGAGGCCCGGCAACGCCTTTACTGCACGGCCGTCTTTACGCCGAAGCTCTGCTGACCCTTGTTGCAGGACTGCAGGTATTTTCCGGGCAGCGGATGATCGAGGTAAGGCGCGATGATGGCCGAGGCGGCCACGAGGCGATTCAGATCGACGCCCGTTTCGACGTGCATCCCGTCGAGGAGGTACACGAGATCCTCGGTGGCAAGATTTCCTGAAGCTCCCGGCGCATACGGGCAGCCGCCCAGCCCCCCCGCCGAGGCATCGAATGTAGCGATCCCCATGTCGAGAGCGGCCAGGGTATTCACCAGAGCTGTTCCCCGCGTGTCATGAAAATGCATCGCCAACAGGGGACTCGGGATCACCTGCAGCAACAGTCCGATCAGCCCCTGCACCTGCAGCGGCGTGCCGACGCCGATCGTATCGCCGAGGGACACTTCGTAGCAGCCTAGGTCGAGGAGACGCGCCGCCACTTCGAGAACCTTCTCAGACGCGACGTCACCTTCGTAAGGACATCCGCAGACGCAGGACACGTATCCGCGGATCTTCATGTCGTTGGCACGGGCCTTCTCGACGACCGGCTTGAAGGTCTCGAACGACTCTTCGATCGACATGTTGATGTTTCGTTTGTTGAACGTCTCCGAGGCAGCAGTAAAGATCGAGATCGATCGAGCCCCCGCTTCGATGGCGCGCTCCAGTCCCTTGATGTTCGGCACGAGTACGGGCAGATCGACGCCAGGATCCTTGGGGATGCCGCGATAGACCTCGGCGCTATCGGCCATCTGAGGTACCCACTTCGGGTGCACGAATGCTCCGGCCTCGACCGTCGTGAGTCCTGCGTCGAGAAGCGCGGTAATGAAATCGATCTTCACCTCGGTCGGAATGATGACCTTCTCATTCTGCAGTCCGTCCCGGGCGCCAACCTCGACGACCTTCACCTTCTCGACGGTGATTTTCATGATGTCTCCTGCTTCTCAATCATGACCAGTTCCACTCCGGGCTGCACCATCTCTCCAGCCTTGCAGTGAAGCTCGCGAACGATCCCGCCATACGGCGCCGTAATCTGATGTTCCATCTTCATGGCCTCGAGAATGAGCAGAGGTTTGCCCTTCTCCACAACCTCTCCGACAGCCACGAAAATTTTGATCACGAGGCCGGGCATAGGAGCAGCCGTGGAATGGTCACGGCCTCGCGCCTTCCTGCGCTGCCCCGGCGATGACACTTCGGCCCCGTACTGCTCGCCTCGATACTGAAACCGGATGACGCTCCCATCACGCACGTATGGCACCAGCAGGTGCGCCCCGTTCAGATCGAGCTCGACCTCATCCGAGGATATTCTGATGATCCGGATTTGATCGTTGCGCTCGCCGCGAGTGACTACATACTCGCCGGCAGCAGACTTGACCGCTACTTTCTCTTCCAGCCCATTGACGCTGACAGTCCGTTCGGTCATCGCGAGTACCGGCTGCCGGGAGCATCGAGTGGTCGCCCGTCGGCACAGAGGGGACACGTCTCCTCAGGAAAGGCCTCCAGCGACATCCGCTTCAGAAACGAAAAGGGCTTGTCGAAGGGATTTTCGGACGTGCTGCGATTCAGAATGGCCGCGAAGGAGACCACCTCCCCACCGGATGAAGTCACGACCACCTCGGTTTCGCGAGTCGACTTTCCGGTGGTGACGACATCTTCGACGATCACGATCCGCTCGCCAGGAGCGATCGTGAAACCGCGCCGCAATGTCATCACCCCATCCTTACGCTCCGTGAAGACCATCGGGATGTTCAGCGCCGCCGCAACGGTGTAGCCGACGATGAGCCCCCCGAGAGCAGGAGCCACGATTTTCTGCACGCCCGCCGGATGGAGAGAGCTGGCCAGCTCTGCTCCGATGGCGCTGGCAAATGACGGATGCTCGAGGAGTCGGGCGCACTGCACATAGCTCGGACTGTGAAGCCCCGATGAAAGACGGAAATGGCCCTGAAGCAGCGCTCCGGTTTCGTGAAGAAGGCGATCGAGCTCCAGGTTCATCGGATCAGCTCAGCCAGGCAGCAGGCGCGCCACAATTTCCTGTACGCGCTTGCCGTCGATGACACCCTTGTACTTCGCCATGACTTCCTTCATCACCTTCCCAGTGTCTTTTCTGGAAGCCGCTCCCACCTGCTGAATGATGTCGCCGATGATTTTCTCGGAGTCAGCCTCGGTCATCTGCTGAGGCATGTACGCCTCCAGCATCTCCTGCTCGGATTTCTCTTTGGCAGCGAGATCCTCGCGGCCACCCCTGGTGTATTGCTCGATCGAATCCTGGCGCTGTTTGACGGCCCGACGAATCACCGCCAGCGCTTCGTCATCGGTGAGAGCGTGCTTTTTGTCGATCTCTTCGTTCTTGATCGCCGACTGGATCATGCGCAAAGTCGATGTCCGACCCGTATCGCGAGCCTTCATCGATTCTGTCAGATCGGCGCGAATCTTCTCGGTCAGTGCTCCCATGCTGTCTCCTCGGGTCCGGGAATCTTAACCCGGAGAACGCGCTTCTTCACTTCGACTCTTCGAGGGCCAGAGTACCCGACACGACGGCGTGAGGGGCCCTGCGCAAAATCTCGGCACGCGCCAGCGTGTAACCGGCAATGGCGTCGACGAGAATGCGCCGGCCGTCGGCCGAGAGGAGCACGAGAATTCTTCTCCGGATCTCGCGAATCTCGATGATCTCTTCCCACAGCAGCCCCTTCGCGGTCCGGCCGAACAACGGGAGCAGCTTGTTCTGATAGAGCACGCCCTTCGGTGTCATATAGATGTGATCGCCATACTGCAGAAGAGCCGACAGCAACGTACCAATGACCAGCAGCCCAAGGCCAATCAGCGGGAGTACGTGGATCCTCCCCGCACCACGGGAGAGATAGTCGAAGAACAGCGCCGCCGATCCGAACGCGGCAGCGCATGAGATCAGACGCGCCACCGGCGTCCGATCGAAGACTAGGACAGGCTCCGCGAGCTCGGGGGAAATCACAGACTCGTCTCTTTCAAGATCTGGTCCGGCCATGAGTTGGAATGATGTCAGAGGTCAGATCTCAGATGTCAGAGGCAAGGGGCAAATGCCGGGGTTTGCTGTCATCCCGAGCAAGGGACAGCGTGCGCGCTGCCACTGAGAAAAGAAACTGAGTGGTGTCATCCCGAGCCGCAGCGAGGGATCTGGGCGGGGGCCTTAGACCCTTGGCCATCGAAAATGTTTGCGAGCACCACGATGGAA
>DASZZV010000411.1:0-18861 GCA_035544835.1 Thermoanaerobaculia bacterium | reverse complement strand
GCGCGTCCAATCGAGGCATCCGGTGGCGGCTTTCGCCCCTGCCGGGGCTCGGTGAAACTTCAAGCAAATGATTGATTCGTGACGTCTTCCAGTGGTTCGCTTCGCTCACCACTGGCTACCAGCTCCGCGGCCCTCCGGGCCGCCCTCCGGGCCTCACACACCGGGCTCCGCCCGGTGCCTAGCTGCTAGCTTTTAGCTAGAAGCTAGAAGCTACGGCGCCGCGATTCGCAGCTTCTCCGGCAGCACCGCGATCGTGACCGGCGTCTTTGCTACCAGCTCGCCATCGGCATATACCTCCAGGGGCTCCGGGCTGTCGAAGGTGAAGCGGGTTCCACGCTCTGTCGAAACGAAGGGGCTGCGGACGTGTTTCCCGCTGTAGGCATAGGGCAGTGTCTTCAGCAGATCCCACTTCGTGCTCTTGCCCACCACGAACAGATCGAGAATGCCGTCGTCGAGCAGGGCCGTCGGGGCGATGTGTATTCCCCCACCGTAGCGTGATGAGTTGCCGACTACAGCAAACATGACCGCCTCGTCCCGTCTGCCGGAGGCTGAAGTGATCGACATAGGAATCGGCTGGAAGCGAGGCAGAACCTTGAAGAGCGAGTAGAGATAGAGGATCGGTCCGGTGAGCTTCTTTACGGTGTTGGCGTGCGAGGCGACCACCGAATCGAAGCCAACACCGGCCACGCCGAGGAAGCGTCGATCGTTGGCCGTCGCCACGTCGATTTTTCGAAGAGGCGATTCCAGGGCGATACGACAGGCTTTCTCGATGTCCCTGGGGATGTTCATCGCTCCAGCGAAGTCGTCCCCCGATCCCATCGGGATGATCGCCAATGCCGTGCGCGTCAGATCGATGGCGTTGAGGGCGACGTGAAGAGTGCCGTCGCCTCCGGCGATAATGACACGATCGTAGCTCCCGTCTGATGCCCTGGCTGCCGCGGCCGCAAAGGCAACACGTGACCCCGGGGTCTGGAACTCGACGTCGGCCCCGAGCTTCCGCAGGTATCCCTGGACGAGCTCGATCTTTTTCAGACCTCTCCCCTTGCCAGCCGTCGGATTGAAGAGCAGCATCACCCGCACCTGGCCAGATTACAGGAAGTGGCCTGGGTAACGCTTCGATGACGATTCAGGCCGGGGCGCTCCCAGATCCATTGATGCTGTCTCGCGAAGTCCAGTTGAAGCTCCGGCGAATAGGTTACCCACCCGTCCGGAGACTCATAGCGGACGCGTAGCGTGATACCGGGTAGCGGTCCTAGATCGTAGCGTTGCGCGCGCGGCATCTCATAGCTGACTCGCCCGTTGGCGAGAACAAATGAATACTTACCTGGTTCGTAAGGGCCGAGTTTCCAGCCGAGCACCCCTCCCTGATGCGTGAATCCCGCAGATAGAGGGACATCGTTACGGATAGAGGCGCAGTACACATGAGCACGAGCTGCGATGGTCGGCGTAATGTCGTGTAGCTTCATGACATTCTGGTCCAGTTCCCAGATTCGGCGACTGGCGAGAGGCTCGGTGCAAAGGCGGATGTCGTCGTAGTACCAGTCGCTCCCCTCCGATCCATGCAGCTCCCGCTTCATCCAGACAAGCTGACTCATGGCGGCCGGCGGAATGCGCGGGTGAGCCAGAGTGTCGTTTGCTCCCAGGGTTACGAAGCCACGACCCTCTGCACTCATCTGCTTCATTCTCGAGAACGTGGAGCGCCAGTCCGTGCGGTTGGAGATCAGCGCAAGGGATACCACTGCCAGAGCGACGCCGACAGCCGCGTTGCGCCACGGGCGGCCTCTCTCCGCAAGTCGGCTGCAACCGACGGCGAATCCCACTGCCAGTAGAATTGATATACCAAGCGCATAGCGATTTTCCATGACCGTGGACGCCGGTACGATGGGTGCGACCGCGGCAGCCAGAGCCATCGCGGTCACCCAAAGCGACTCACGGCGCGTAGAGGCATAAACCGTGAATGCGGCTAATAATGAGAGCATCAGAATTGAAACGACCGGGGCGTTGACGCCGCCTAGTGCGGTGAACAGCTTGCGAGGAAGTTCCATCACTAGCCGCGGGTAGTCCGACGGACTCACCACCCAGGCATAGCCACCTCCGAACGTGCCCAGCATGTGATACCGCCACGCTGAGTAAAAAACGAGCGCGCCGCCGAGTGCCCACAGCAGTTTTCTTCTCGGCTCGTTTCGTTCGAGCGGCAAGGCAAAAAGAAGGAGTGGGAGAGGAACGAAGATCTCTTTCTCGAGCGTTGCCGCCACGTAAGCGCCTACGCACAATACGGCGAGACCAACCCGGCCTGTTCTGCAAGCCCGAACGAACGATAAGACGGTTACGCAGGCAAAGATGATTCCTTCAGCGTAGTGACGCTGCATGAGCTGTTGCACGATCGAAGAGCTCGGCGTTCCCAGAAAGATGATTGCGCAAGCGATGGCACTCCATGAGGGTTCCAGCCAGGGGCGAAGGGCCAGGTACATGGCGATCATTGCAGCCATGAAAGCAATCAACTGATGTGCGTAAAACAACTCCGGTCGAAGACCATCAAGGTGACGATCAATGTCGAGCGAGAAAAAGAGAAATGGCGTGAGAAGGCGCGTGGGAAGCTGCTGCCAGACGGCTGGGCTGAAGAGGTATTCAGAAGGCGGATGCGCGGTGATGAATTCGATCTGGTAAAAGTCGTCGAGGCACCACCAGAGCTGTAATACTCCCCGATAGAGAACAACGATCCCCGCGAGCAGAGCAAGGATGTAAACACCGTCGGCGCGTTTCAGGTGCCAACTCGTCGAGTCGCTCGTCTTCGGGGGCATTGACTGGATTTTATACCGCCGCCTGTGTGCCGTCGGGTCAGACACGAGACTCAGATTCTCTTTATTTCGAGGTGCAGATTTGATGAAAAGAAACTCTCTTCTTTCCAGGGTGGTTTTTCTCGCTGTAGCGCTGGCGGGCTGCCGGCGCGATGCGCAATCAAGCGCGCTTCCTGCGCCTGAGCGGCCTGCTGCAGCGATCCCCGCTTCAGTCGGCGCGAGCCGCCGGACACCTGTCGTGGTCGCAGTCCACACCACACTACCCTCGGTGGTGAACATCCAGAGCGAGGCCACGATCCGGCAGCGCGAGGTCAATCCGTTCTTCGGCATCTTCGGCGGTGGCGGAGATCGCGCCTACCGGACGCAATCGCTCGGGTCGGGATTCGTCTGGGCTTCCGATGGAATCATCGTCACCAACGCCCACGTCATCGAGGGTGCTTCACGCATAACGGTGAACTTCCAGGACGGCCGGCAGGCATCGGCGCAGGTGCTGGGAGTCGATCCCGACAGCGACCTGGCTGTTCTGCATGTCGATGCCAAGAACCTCGTACCGGCGCCGCTCGGATCGTCGAGCGATCTGCTGATCGGGGAGACTGTGATCGCCGTTGGAAATCCATTCGGCCTCAGCGGCTCGGTGACGACTGGCGTCGTCTCTGCGACGGGTCGTTCGGTGCCATCGAAGGAACGCAATCGAACCTTCACTGACTTCATTCAGACCGATGCCTCGATCAACCCTGGCAACTCGGGTGGCCCTCTGCTCAACATCGAAGGGCGAGTGATCGGGATCAACACCGCGATTTATGCAGAGGCTCAGGGAATCGGTTTCGCCATTCCGGTCGACCGGGCGCGGAAGATCGTCGAAGACCTGCGGAAGTATGGAGAAGTCCATGCGGCGTGGATCGGTGTCGGTACGGCCACGGTGACGCCCGAGGAGGGGCGTCGTCGAGGCCTGCAGGCGACCCACGGGGCACTCGTGACTCGGGTGTTCGGCGGTTCACCGGCCGAGCGTGCCGGTATTCGCCGCGGAGACGTGATCGTCGGAGTCGCTGACGCGCCAGTCGAGTCGCGGGAATCCTTCACGACCCTCACGGCGACGGCGGCCGGAGGGAGCACACTCAGGCTTCGGGTTCAGCGCGGCGGTGAAACCCTCGTGGTTCCGGTCACGGCCACCGAGCCACCGAAAGACCTCGGTCTGCAGGTGCTGTCGGCTGTCAGCGGTGTAGAGGTCACGCAGGGAGATGGTGCCGTGGTGATTCGAGGCGTGCGATCGGGAACGCGAGCCGCGGCGATTGGACTCGCCGAGGGTGATTACATCGTCGCTGTGAACGGCAGTGATGTGCGAACGGTGCGCGAGCTCAACGATCGAGTGGCCAGTGGTGCCGACCGGTCATCGATCGTGCTGTCAGTCGCACGGGGTCAGTTCATCTACACGTTGACCTTTCCGATAGGGAGTGACCAGGGGGCTGACCAGGCAGAAAATTTCTGAGGATGTTTATCGGAGTGGCGGCATCTTGCCGCCTGGCTCGGCGGCGTCCCGCGCCGCCGCTCTTCGCCCGAAGGGGAGCGGGCGCCTCGCCCGCTCTGAAAGAACGTTCGCGGGACGCCTTGGCGACGGATCATGCGTCGAAACCGGGATCCATCAAACCGCCGCAGAACGGCGGCGCGGGACGCCGCCGAGCCAGGCGGCAGGATGCCGCCACTCCGGTGCGTTACAACTACGCGCGCGCCGGCCGCTTGCGGTCGGTCGTACCCCGCAATTGGCCACACGCTGCGGCGATGTCGCGGCCTTTGGAGCGGCGAACCGTGACCGGCGTACCGTTGCGGACCAGGGCGTCGACGAAGCGATCGATGTCGCGCTCTCCCGGTCTCTTCATCCAGTCGGGCAGATTCGGGTCTGGATTGAATGGAATGACATTCACCTTGCAGTGGATCCCGCGAAGCAGCCTCGCCAGCCGTTTGGCGTCATCGTTGGAGTCGTTGTAGCCGGCCAGCAGTATGTATTCGGCGGTGATGTCCCGCCCCTTGTCGAGCGGGAAGTGACGCAGCGCATCCATGAGCTCTTCGAGCGGATACTTCCGCGTGATCGGCATGATCTCCTCGCGCCGCTCACGATCCGGAGCGTTGATGGAAACTGCGAGATTCGGGCGCCGTGGCAGTCTTCCCAGATCCTCAATGCCGGGAATGATCCCGGATGTCGATATGGTGATACGCCGGGGAGCGATGGTCTCGTAGAGAACGTCGAGAGTCGTCACGACATGCTCGAGATTGAGCAAGGGCTCTCCCATTCCCATGAATACGACGTTGAGGCGCTCGGTCGGAATGTTTTTCTCGAGCCGGATGACGTTGGACTGTCCGAGCATCTCAGACGGCGTCAGGTTGCGGCCGGCGCCAAAGTAACCGGTGACGCAGAAGGTGCATCCCACCGCGCATCCTGCCTGCGACGAAAGGCACAGCGTCGTGCGGTTGCCCATCGGCATGTACACCGCCTCGATGAGTGCTCCGTCGCGAAGAGTGAAGAGATACTTCTGGCTTCCGTCTTCAGCCGGCGCTGTCCTTTCCCTGACTTCGGGAAGGGCCACATCGAATCGATTGGTCAGCTCCTGACGAAGACCGGCCGGGAGATTGGTCATGACCTCGAACGAGCCGGCGCCTTTTCGATACATCCACTCACGGATCTGTTTGACGCGGAACGCCGGCGACACGACTTCTCCGACGACCGCCTCGAGTTGCGCAGGGGAAAGATCGTAGAGGTTACGACTGCTCGGTGTCGCTTCGTTTGGCCTCAAGACGCCTGGGAGCCTTCACCTTACGCGTCGGATCGATGCCCATCCCCCGAAGGAACGTAAGGTCGTTGAAGTTGATGCGGAACTGCACTTCGCCTTCGCGGGTGCCGGAAGGCAAGGCCGGGATTTGTTTTACTGCAGATGTAGCAGCTTCCGTTTCCTCTTCCTCGCGGTTCAGGCCGATCGTAGCGTCGAGGAAAACGTAGAGGTTGTAACCTTCATCCCGGATTTTCTGGATCTGGTCATTGACGTAGGCGGAGGCGGAGATGGACTCGTTGATCGCGTCTCCGAGCTCCTTGAGAAGTTGCTTGAGTTTGTCGTCCAATGGGATCCCGGTCTATTGCCTAACTACCTCTTTCTGAAAGACTTATTCGCGATCGATTTCGGCCATTATCCCAAACGGTTCGCGCCGCGGTCAATATTCCGAAACGCCTCCGATCGGCGTACACTATTTGTCCTTCGTAACGCTGTCCGAGCCCGGCGACCCGTTTACTCTCCCAGAGCTCAGACCAATAGGCCAGGTACTTCCAGCGTCCCCACTTTTCATATCGAGCCACCGCTCTAACGTCGGTCGCTTTGTCGTCCGATGCAAAGTAGCGACTGCGCACGAAATGCCGGCCATGGGATTCCACGGTCGCCTCGAAGTTGAAGCCGGGCGGGAGTGGAAGATCGAGAATCCAGCGGCGTCCCTTCGCCATCTGTCCTTACTTATGGAGCTCGATGATCGTGATCTCCGGTGTGATGCCGAAGCGAAAGGGGAGCATCCAGTAACCGGTACCGGTGTTGACGTAGAGCTGATGTCCCTCCCGGTTGTACAGGCCCATATCGAACGGCAGGAAAACGCCGGCCAGCGTCCAGTGCAGCGGGCGGATCGCGAACTGTCCGCCGTGCGTGTGTCCGCAAAGCGTGAGCTCGACGTTTCGCTTGCGGGCATCGCCAAATGCCTTCGGTTGATGAGCGAGCAGGATGGCGGTCTGTCCCGGGGATCGGCCAGCCAGTGCCGCGTCGGGGTCGGGAAGGAGGTCGCGCCGGCCAAGGCCTCGGGCCGCGTAATCGGAGATTCCGGCCAGATAGACGGAGCCTCCATTCTTCCGGAGTTGCACTCCCTCGTTCACCAGGAGACGTACCCGGCTACCACGAAGTCTCCGGACGGCATCGTGCGGATCTCCGTACATCTCGTGATTGCCGAGGACTGCGTAAACCGGCAGGGAAGATGGCAGCAGCGCGAAGGGAGCGGCGAACTTCGCGTCGAAGAAGGGATCGTCATCGATGTTGTCCCCGGCGACGAGGACCGCATCGGGGTGCGATTCGGAAATCGCGCTGACAATCTGGCGCAGTCTGGAAGGGCGACTGAAGAGACCGACATGCAGGTCGGAGATCAGAGCGATGCGATATCCCTCCAGGCGCGGATCGAGCGAGGTGATCCTGATCGGCACCTTTTCGATACGTAATGGCACGAGGGCCTGATACAGACCGATCGCCCCGATGATCGCGCAGGCGACGATCAGACGCCCTGAGCGGGGAGCGACGAATTCGACAAAGCCCACGCCGCGCCACCGACTCAGGGCCAGCCAGAGGACGGCCATGGCTGCGATCCAGGAGGCATATAGAACGAGTACGAGAATCCAGCCGAACCATGGCGGGCCAAGCGTGGCCCGGAGAAAACGCGAAAGGGCAGTCGACGGCGTATGGAGCACCAGACCGAGAAATGGCCAGAGAAGATTGCCGGCCACCGTAATGGCCGTGGTCAGCGTGCGCCAGCGGGGATGAGCACGACGGAGGACCGTAACAACGAGAATATTGAGAGGCAGAAATATGAGGATAGCGACGAAGGCGATGGCGAAAAAACGCATGAGGCTTTCTTTGGAGGCGACGGTCGGAATCGAACCGACGATGAAGGTTTTGCAGACCTCTGCCTTACCACTTGGCTACGTCGCCCTCAGAAAGGGTGCACAGTCTAACCGGGGGAATTGAAAAATGAAAATTGAAAAATGAGAAGGCGGGACGCTGCAGGCCACCAACCCCTCTCCCTCGGCAGAGCGTATTTGAAGTTTGCTTTCAGAACGGATATAGTGGTTACAGCAATTGAGACAGAGTCTCAGTCTGCTTAAGAGATCCATGCAAACCATTGATAGAGAGATTACGCGCTTCCAGGGATTCCTCGAACAACAGGGGTTGAAGCTGACGACCGAACGCAAGTCGCTCGTCCGCGAGATCTTTGCCACGCACTATCACTTCGAGGCCGATGAGCTTTTGTTCAAGCTCAAAGAGAAGAGCATCAAGATTTCCCGGGCCACCATCTACCGGACCCTCGAGCTCCTCGTGAAGTCGGGTATGGTCCGCCGCGTCCACCTCGGAGAGGACCACTACCATTACGAGCGCGTCACCAAGAACTCCCATCACGACCATCTTGTCTGTACCACCTGCGGCAGCGTGATCGAGTTTCACGACTCCTTCCTCGAAGCCCGTCAGCGCGAGATCTGCGAGCGCAAGAAATTTACACCCACATTTCACAACCTGCAGATCCTCGGGATCTGCGATGCCTGCCGGCAGAAGGGGCAGCTCCCCGACTCACCGGATCGCGTCCAGATGATTCAGCTCGACCGAAATAGTCTCCGTAAGTGATCCCGGCCGCCGCGGCGGTCCTTGAGAGGTACGTCCATGCTTCCAGCTTTGATCATCGTCTTCCGTGAAGGATTTGAGGCATTTCTCACCGTTGCCATCATTCTCGCGTTCCTCCGCAAGACCGGCCGCGATTGGCTGCGTCCCGCTGTTTACTGGGGAATCGGAATCTCCGTCGCCGCCAGCTTCGGCCTGGCCTTTCTCCTGATGCGCGTCAACCAGCCTTTCTGGGAAGGGGTGCTCGGGATCGTCGCCGCCGTTCTGGTTGCCAGCTTCGTCGTTCACGTCTGGCGCACCGCTCCGAAGATGAAGGGTAACGTGGAGCAGAGGCTCGAGAGCGCATCATCGTCGACGTCACGACTCTTCGCCTTCACCGGCGTCCTGCTCTTCAGCATCTTCATGATCACCCGCGAGGGTATGGAAGCGGCGCTGATGCTCATTCAGGTTCGCAGCAACGCCCGCTTCGTCGCCGGCGCCCTCACCGGCCTGGCCTGCGCCGCGGCAATGTCATGGGCATGGGGACATTTCGGTCATCTCATCAATCTGAAACGTTTCTTCCAGGTCACCGGCATTTTCCTTCTGCTCTTCACGCTTCAAATCGTTCTTTACTCCGTTCACGAGTTCTCCGAGGCGGGCGTCCTTCCGAACAGCGAGACCATCCATGCCGCCACCGAGATCTATGGACCGGAGGGTCTGTACGGCCGCTGGTTCTCGCTCGGCCTGGTCGGTCTGTGTGCTGTCTGGCTGTCGACGGTGACGATCATGGATCGCATGAAGTCACCGCGACTGGCCGTTCGAGGGTAGTCGGGCCACCTTTACCCTCTTCACAAGATGACTACGACGAATCAAACAGGGCCGAAGGGTCGGCCGCGCCGAGTTGAGACAACGTCGCAACTTCTTCCGATCCTTCTCCTTCTCGCAGCCGCTTCGAAGTCGGACGGCGGCGCTCACTCGGATCGCGTCGGTTACCTGATGGGAACGGTCTGCGAGATCTCCTCGAATGGGAACGACGCCTCGACGACTGCCGCTTTTAACGAAATCGCTCGAGTGGAATCGAGCCTGAGCACCTGGCGCCCTGACAGCGAGCTCTCGAAGCTGAATCGATCGCTTCCAGGCCAACCGGTCACGGTGAGCGACGAGTTGTTCGAAGTGCTATCCCGGACCATGGCCTGGTCGGCGAGGACGAAGGGCGCTTTCAATCCGCTGGTCGGCCGGCTCATCGAGGTGTGGGCGCTTCGCGGGGCGGGAGCGGTTCCGGACGGTGAGACGCTCGTCGCAGCGCGGGATTCGGCGCAGCTCGATCAGGTTGCCCTCGATCCTTCCACTCATACCATCCGACGCTTGTCCGATGCACGCTTCGAAGAAGGCGCCTTCGGGAAAGGTTATGCGCTGGATCGTGCTACAGCCTTGCTCCGCGCCCGAGGCGTTTCGCGCGCCTCCATCAACTTTGGCGGCCAGATCGCGCTCTTCGGTAGTGGTTCGTCGATCGTGGAAATCGCATCTCCGCTCGTTCGCACCCAACCGCTCGTTCGGCTGCGAATCCCAGAGGGATCGCTATCGACATCGGGCGGATCCGAGAAGACTTTCACCGTGAAGGGGAGGACCTTTATTCACATCGTCGACCCGCGAACCGGGCAGGCCCTTCCTCCCCGCGGTTCCGTATCAGTCTTCTCCACACGCGCCTTCGATGCTGATGTCCTCTCCACGGCGCTGTTCGTGCTCGGCCCGGGAGAGGGAATGGAGTGGGCCGATACAAATGGAGTGGCGGCGCTCTTCCTCACCCCGCGCCCTGACGGCTCGATCGAGCTGCGCGCTTCCAAGACTTTAAGGATGCTGACGGCCATCGAACCGTTGAGCAGGAAAATCAAACTCGAGGACTGAACATGACTCTGAAGAAGTTTCTGATCTCAAGCTCCACCTGTCTCTTCGTCGTTAGTCTGGCGGCGCAGCAGCCGACCGCGGAGGCACTCGAGAAGCGCGTTCGAGAGCTCGAAGCTCAGGTTCAGCGACTGCAGTCGATCAACACCTCTCCCGAAATTGAAGAGCTCCGCCGGCAGATCGAGATCATCGGAAGGGAAGTCGAAACGCTCAAAGTTGGTCAGGAGAAACCGGCACCCGCAGCCGACACAGAGCAGTACGGACTCGGGGCTGCAGCTTCCAAGGTATATCGGGGCGAGGGCGGCCTCTCCGTCGGCGGTTACGGCGAGTTTCTTTACCAGGATCCCTCGTCGCGACAGGACCGCGGTTTCGCGTCCGGCGCGACGAATCAGCTGAACTATCTGCGCGCCGTGCTCTACACCGGCTACAAATTTTCGCCGCGCGTCCTTTTCAACTCCGAGCTAGAGGTCGAGAACGCCACGACCGAGCATGGAGGGGCCGTATCGATGGAGTTCGGCTATCTCGATTTCCTGCTTCGCCCCGAGGCAAACATCCGGGCCGGCGTTGTCCTCATTCCGGTCGGGCTCCTCAACGAGCAGCATGAGCCGACTTCGTTCTTCGGTGCGCGCCGTCCCGAGTTGGAAAAACGGATCATTCCGGCGACGTGGGGAGAGGGAGGGGTCGGTCTCTTCGGCGACGTCGGCCGCTTTTCCTATCGCACCTATGTCGTGACGGGCCTCAACGCCGAGGAGTTCACGGCTGATGAGACCATTCGGGAGGGGAGACAGGCCGGTGCCCAGGCCATAGCCGAGAACCTGGCATTTACCGGTCGTCTCGACTGGCATCCAGCCGAGGGAACGCTTCTGGGCGGCTCCTTCTACCGCGGAAACTCCGGGCAGGGGCGCGGCTTCGACGGTCGGGTCACATTGAACGAACTGCACGCCGAGGCGAGGTTGCGGGGTATCAATCTTCGCGGCCTGTGGGCGCAGGGAAGTATTGGCGACGCGGCGCAGATCAATCAGCTCAACGGTCTCGATGGAGCGGACTCCATCGGCAAGAAGTTTGGTGGGTATTACGGCGAGGCGGGCTATGACCTGGCGGCCGTTCTTCCGCTGCGCCAGCAGTCGCTCACTCCCTTCGTGAGATACGAGCGCGTGGAGACGCAGAAGAGCGTTCCGGACGGATTCCTTCGAAATCCCGCCAATGACTTTCACCTCGTGACCACGGGAGTCTCCTGGAAACCGGTTCCGCAGGCGGTCATCAAGATCGACTACCAGAACTACGACAGTCGTGATCGTTCCTCGGTCGATCAGTTCAACATCGGTCTCGGCTACATCTTTTAGAATATGCGTCGATTTCTCATCGCAATGGCCGTGATGGTGTGGGCGGCGAACTCTCCGGCCCGTACCTTCCTCACGCAGCAGCAGGCACTCAATGTGGCCTTTCCGGCCGGAACGACGGTCAGCCGCGAGACGATTTTTCTGACGAAGTCACAGGTGAAGGCTGCCGAGTCGCTGGCGGGGATTCCGTTGCGGGAACAGATGATCGTCCGCTACGTCGGTCGCACGGGGACGTCGCTGATCGGGACTGCCTATTTCAACACGCATATCGTACGAACTTTGCCTGAGACCGTGATGACAGTCGTCGGCCCCTCGGGAGCCGTGGATCATGTCGAGATCCTCTCCTTCAGTGAGCCAACCGACTACCTGCCGAAGCGCCGGTGGATCGATCAACTGAAAAAACGCAAGCTCGATAACGATCTCTCGGTGAGTCGCAGCATCAGGCCGATTTCCGGCGCCAGTTTGAGTGGGCGGGCCATCATCGACGCCACACGACGCGTGCTGGCCATTCATCAGACCATCGAGTTGGCGCGGTCGAGATGAGTCGCACCCAGATCATTCTTCTCCACGTTTCCACGATCATGGTGACCATCACCGGAGTCGTCTTTGCCTGGATGAAATACGGGATGCATACCGACGATCCTTTCGCTGTCGCCAATCACCCCTGGCAACCATTCCTGCTCGATCTGCATGTGATCTTCGCGCCGTTGCTGGTCTTCGCTCTCGGTTGGATCTTCGGAGATCACATCCTCCTGAAGTACCGCCTCTCGGCACAACGAAAGCGAAGAAGCGGCTTATCGGCGATGTGGTTGATCGCCCCGATGATCATGACCGGCTATCTGATCCAGGTGATCACGAACGAGTCACTGCAGTACGGGAGCCGAATCGGACATTGGGTAACGTCGGGGATCTTCGTGGTGGCATATGCCGTCCATCAGTATCTCGAAGAGTAGGGGCGCCTTGCAGGCGCCGACACCCGGCGCTCGTTGCGCGAGATCGCCGTGAGGATACAGGGGTGTCGGCGCGCTCTGCGCGCCCCTACGATTGTGGGAATTACGCGGTTAGCGGGCCTTCGGCTTTCCCCTCGATGAACTGTTGCACGAGCGGATTCTTCGAGGCCTGAAACTCGTCCGGTGAGCCCTGCTCGATGATCTGTCCCTGGTGGAGCATCGCCACACGGTCGGCGATCTTGAAGGCAATCTTCATATCGTGCGTGATCGTGATCGTGGTCGTGGCCAAAGTCTTGTCCATCTCACGGATCAACTCGGCGACGACGTCGCTGAACACGGGATCGAGACCGGTGGTCGGTTCATCGAAGAGAAGAATCTCCGGCTCGAGCGAGATGGCTCTGGCGAATCCAACGCGGCGCCGCATACCACCGGACAACTCCGAGGGACGCTTGCTCTCCACTCCGGGCAGATGCACCTGTTCCAGACACTCTTCGACACGGTGCCGGATCTCGGCCTCGGTCATTTTCGTGTGACGTCGCAGCGGAAAAGCGATGTTCTCGAAGACGTTCATCGAGTCGAAAAGAGCCCCTTCCTGAAAGCTCATCCCGAAGCGGGTGCGGAAGGCGTTGAGCTCCATCGCCTTCATGCAACAGAGATCGACGCCGTCGACGATGACGTGGCCGCTATCGGGTTGCATGAGACCGATGATGTGCTTGAGCATGACGCTCTTGCCGGTGCCGGAACCGCCGACGATCACTACCGACTCGCCACGCGCGACGTCGAGCGACAGGTCGCGCAGCACCTGGTTGGTCCCGAAGGATTTATTGAGTCCTCGCAGCGAGACTGCCAGCGGCTCATCGGACCTCTGTCGATTCAGCTGCATCAGAAGAGAAGTTTCGTCATGAAGAAATCGGTGAGAAGAATGATCAGTGAGGCGGTGACGACGGCACTGGTCGTCGACTTCCCGACACCTTCGGCGCCGCCGACCGTAAAGTATCCCTTCACGCATCCGGTCAGGGTCAGGATCAAACCGAACACAGCGGCCTTGATGACGCCGTTCCACAAATCGTTCATGACGAGAAACTGAAAGGTGTTGTCCGAGTAGATGACCGGATTGGCCTGCATCAGCTTCACGGCCACGAGATAACCGCCATAGATTCCGAGACCGTCGCCCAGGATGACCAGCAGGGGAAGCATCAACACTCCGGCGATGACGCGGGGAACGAAGAGGTACTGAACGGGAGGAGTGGCCAGCGCCTCGAGTGCGTCGATCTGCTCGGTCACCCGCATCGTCCCGATCTCGGCGGCCATGGAGGATCCGACGCGACCGGCCACCATCAAACCGCAGAGAACCGGCGAGAGCTCGCGAAGCATGGCCAGGGCAACGACGCTGCCGACGAATTTCTCGGCGTGCACACGCTGAAAGCCGTTGAAGGTCTGCAGCGCCATGACCATTCCCGTGAACATGGTGGTGAGAAACACCACCGGCACCGAGTCGACACCGACGCGCACCATCTGGCGGAACCATTCGCCGACCTGGTAAGGAGGACGGAACGCCCAGACGATGGTCTGCCAGAGCATTTGAAACCACTCACCGGTGAGGGTGAAGATTCGCAGGCAGAAGAGACCAAGACGCTCCAGCAGTTCCATGGCGGAGCGATTATAGAGGTAAGAAGAGGAAGCTCAGCCGACAAACCGGGAGAGTCGCCTATGCTTTCAACTTCGGCCTCTCTTCTCAAAATTGAAGATGCTTTTTGTGTGGCACAGGCACTCTTGCCTGTGTGCCGCGGCGTCGAGCCGCGGCGTTTCTGTTGCAATTCAACAGGGAAGTCGGCCTCGACGGCCGACACACAGGCAAGAGTGCCTGTGCCACACAAAGGGCAGCAATTGCGCTCAGTCGAATTTCGAGCGAACGACGACCTGGCCGCCGCTCTCATAGACCCGAGGCACACGGCTGCTGACGGCGCAGAAAACCTCGTAGGAGATCGTCCCGATCCTGTTCGCGATTTCCTCGGCAGAGATCCGCTCCTTTCCCTGATGACCCAGGAGCACGACCTCATCACCGATCCGCACATCGTCGAGATCGGTGACGTCGACCGTGATCAGATCCATCGATACGCGGCCGAGCACCGGGCAGCGCTTTCCTCGGATCAGCACCTCGGCGTTGTTCGACAACAGCCGGTTGTAACCGTCGGCGTAGCCCACCGGCAAGGTCGCTACAAGCGTTTCGCGAGCGGTTTTGAAGGTCGTTGCGTAGCCGATGCCGTGACCGGGGGGCAGTGTCTTCAGACGGGCCACACGGGTACACCAGCGCATCATGGGAAGCAGGCGCGTATCGCCGAGATCCAGTGGCTCGCCGCCGTAGAGGGAGATTCCGACGCGTACGAAATCACCGGGCATGGCCAGCTTGCGAACGGTCGCGGCGCTGTTGGCAAGGTGATGGAGCGGGGCGTGGATGCCGGCATCTCGCAGGGAGCGGATCATTCGGGTGAAGTTGACGATCTGCGTCTCGGTGTAGGGGTCGTTGGGATTGGAGGCGTTCGCGAAGTGTGTATAGATCGCGTCCAGTTGAACGAAGGGGGCGTGTCTGAGCTCAGCCGACACGCGCGGGAGGTCACTCTCGACGAGGCCCATGCGACCCATGCCGCTGTCGAGCTTGACGTGAATCCGGATCGGCTTTTTGAGTTGCCTCGACTCGGAGCACACCGCTCCCAACTCTTCAGGACCGGTGATGCCGATCGAGAATTGCAGGTCCGCAGCGATGCTGATCTGGTCATGCGTCAAAGGGCCGAGGATCAGGATCGGACAATCGATGGCCGCATTGTGCAACTCGATCGCTTCCTCCAGAAGAGAGACGGCGATCATGGCCACATGATGTCTGGAACAAACCTTCGCCAGAGGAACCGCGCCGTGACCGTAACCGTCGCCCTTGAGAACGGCGATCAGGCGTGAGCCATCGGGCAGGAATGTTCTTATCGAGTCGATGTTCGACGCGAAAGCGTCGAGATCGATTTCAGCGTAGGTAGGGCGGAAACGCTGAAGCGTTTCAGGCACTGTAGACATGCAGGTTCTGTCCTTGTATTGGCCGCGATCGGTCGCTGGCGAGAAATAGAATCACTTCGGCGACTTCCGCAGCCGTCATATCCGGGACCAGCGACTCGCTGGCCCTCTTGAGCATGGCTGTATCGACCGAGCCCGGACTCACGGCATTCACGCGAACACCGTGCTCTTTGACCTCGACAGCCAGAGCCTCGCTGAAAGAAATCAAGGCCGCTTTCGAAGCGCAATACGAAGCGAAGCCAGGAAACTTCTGCGGACCCGCCACGCCCGAGATCGAGGCCACATTGATGATCGCCCCGCGGCCCTTCGCCTTCATGTGCGGCAGGGCTCGGCGAGAGGTCAGAAAGGCGCTGCGGGTATTGATGGCGAACATCTCATCCCACTCCTCCACAGAGGTCTGCTCGATCACCTTTGGATTGACTGTCCCGGCGTTGTTGACCAGGACATCGCAAGTGCCGACGGCTGACTCGGTGTAGTCGAAGAGCCGATCGATCTCTTCGGGCAAGCCAACGTTGCAGACAAACGGGAACAACTTCGAAGGATCGGCGATGGTGATTTCATGCAGCCTGTCTGCGGAGCGGGCACAGAGGACGACGCGCGCCCCTTCAGCCGCAAATCGAAGCGCGGTGGCCTTGCCGATTCCGCTGGAAGCGCCGGTAACAATAGCTACGCAGCCGGTAAGGGAAGTCATTCGAAGAGGGATTGTATTGCAGGCGAGGGAATTCGGTGGGAGTCATGAAGCGAGGACACCGGGTTGACTTCAGCCGCATAGCGGCGGCATCTTGTTAGCCCACGGCGTGAGCCGTGGGTTGCGGTGCGTTTTGATTATGTCAAGCCCCGTCGGGGCGATATCGTTCGGACCACGATGATGCCGACAAATTTCGGGGAACATGCCGCCCCTACGGGGCTCGACAATCTGGGTGCGGTCGCGTTCCCACGGCTTACGCCGTGGGCTAACGAGATGCCGCCGCTACGCGGCTGGATGGCTGCAAACGATTCAGATCGTCTCCCACAAGCGCGCCCGCGAATTTAGTCCAACGCCGGCGTTTACACGCCGCGCGGGGACAGATCCGCGTCATCCATTTCACCACCGACGTTCGCGTCGTTCCCTTGCTCGGGATGACAGCAAAGGAAGTCGCGAACGGGGCCGGGACTCTTACGCGTCAGCGTGGCGCGCCGTCAGGAACCAGGGCTCGCGGCGGCCAAATCTCGTGGACAGTGACGTGCCGATGCCGGTTACGGAGGCCATCATCCAGATCAGGTTTCCGAGGATCGGAATCAGATGGAGAAGGCCGAGCACGATCAGCCCGGAGAGGACCATGGCCAAATCACCGCGAAAAACCCGGCGCCGCAGGAGCTCTTCACGATCCTGGGTTCCAAAGAGCTTCTGTCCGACAGCATGGAAGACAGCGATGAGGCCGTAGATCTTTGCCAGCGCGGCGAACGCGCCGAGGACAACGAGCAGCGGGATTCCGACGAAGTAAGGAATCAGGTAGCTCAGGATGATCGCGGAAAGGACGAAGCTGGTGAACCCGACCAGCCCCAGCGTGACCACCTGCAGCGGCACGGCACGGATCTCCAGCGAGGAGCCGCGGATTTCCTTTCCCGCGAACATGGTGACGAGAGTCGCCACGATCAGCCAGAACAGAAGGAGAATGAGCTTGACGCCAAGCGTCATGAAAGCCGGATTGCGTGTGAAGGCCGCCGGAAGCGAAGAGCCAGATTGTTCCGGTGGCCGCGCCGGCGCACCAGGCGCGTAGACATCGCCGCCGACGTTGTAGCTGGTCAGTCCCGCCACCGACCCACCCATCACGAGAACGTCGCCATCTACCCTGACCCCGGGAGCAATCTTCAGATTTCCCCCGAGGACAACCACGTCGCCGTGAACCGGCGCTCGCAGGTCGACCGAACCACTGACGATCACCACATCGCCTGCCACCACACGGTTGAGCACCGTGTCGCGACCAAAAACGAAGAAGTCGTCGTCACTCATGGTGCGGGCCATCCCCAGGGAAGGGAACAACAACGCCAGCGCGCAGAAAGCCAGCGCCACCACGAGGAAGCGCCCGATGGTGTTACGAGGCATCGTACCCCCGCGCCGGACGTTTCAGGAGGAAGTACAGAAGGAAGTTCACCAGTACGAAGCCGGCGCCCACAGCGACCTGAAACTGCAGCGGAGCCTCACGGATTCTCGATCCGGCAACCAGGAGGAGTCGCAGCGGCAGAACCGAGGAAATGGTGGAGCGCACCGCCTTGCCGAATCCGGTGATCGGTGAGACTCCGACCACGAGAAACAGAATGGAGGCCACGGTCAGGAGCGCAATGCCGACGGCAATCACGGCCGGCCACGGACGATGCGCAGCTTCTTCCCAGGGAGCGAGCGGAAGCTTCTCAACGCCGGTGTCGAGCAGCGGCGCGTCCAATCCTCCCCGGAGCATGTCGAGATCCTGCTGCAGCCGGCGACACGACTCGCAGCCCTCGGCATGGGCCCGGCAGGCTTCGGGATCTTCCAGAAAGTCGTCGCAGGTCATAGCGGCTCCACGAAATGTTCAAGCGTCGTCTTCAGCAGATTTCGTGCACGAAACAGCTTGTTCTTGACGGTACCAAGGGGAAGCTTCTTCATCTCCGCGATCTCTTCATACGAAAGCTCCGCAAAATGGCGGAGTTGAATGAGGTCGCGATAGTCTGCGGGTAATTCCTCCACAGCGCGATCAATGGCCGCTGACAACTGTTTGTTCTTCAGATCACGATACGGGGACACTCCGTGATCGGCGAACTCCCGCTCGGTGGTCTCGCCATCCTCGCCGCTGGTCCGTGTGATCGGCACCTCGGACACGCTCTTCTTCCGCAGCGCATCGATAGCGCTGTTCTGGGCGATCCGGAAGATCCAGGTCGAGAGCTGATACTTCGGATCGAAACGATCGAGAGCCATGAACACTTTGATGAAAATCTCCTGGGTCAGATCGTGGGCATCCTCGTACCGATGGATGATCCGATAGACGTAGTTGATAACCCGCTTTTCATAACGGCGGGTCAACTCGCCAAACAGATCACGATCACCGGCGAGGATCCGTGCGACGAGCGCACGGTCGTCCAGTACCTGAGAAGTTCCCATCAATGGCTTACGGCTCCTGCTCCGGAAGGTTTCCCCGCGATGATAGCAAGGGTCGTTGAGTGAGAGGCCAACCGTCTGTGAGAGTTAGTGGCGGCGCTCAAGACGCGCCTCCGGCCTTTGCTGTCATCCCGAGCGATTGACCGCGGAGCGCGGCGTCTGAGTGAAAGAAACCATGGTGTCATCCCGAGCGTCGAGCGAGGGATCTGGGAGGGGGCCTTGCGGTGTGGAGTCTTGGAGCTCTCTTACGATTGTGCGAGGCGCCGAAGGGTCGAGTCCCCCGCCCAGATCCCTCGCTCGACGCTCGGGATGACACCT
>DASZZV010000410.1:0-2523 GCA_035544835.1 Thermoanaerobaculia bacterium | reverse complement strand
CCTCGCTGCGGCTCGGGATGACACCCTCCCTCTGATATATCTCATCTGTAATAATCCATTCATGCTGACAACTCACAGTCTCCAGGACCTCTTCGCTCCCCACAACCGCTGCTTCGGGTGCGGACCGGCCAACGAACAGGGGCTTCGAATCAAGAGCTTTCCTCGGGGTGAGGAGGTCGTTTGCGATTGGACGCCTCAGGAATATCACCTGGCCTTCCCGGGTGTGTTGAACGGCGGAATCTGCGGGGCGCTGCTGGACTGCCACAGCAACTGGACCGCCGCCTATCACCTCATGCAGAAGAGCGGGGCGGCCGAACCGCCGACAACGGTCACGGCAGACTTTCACGTAACGCTGAAGAGGCCGACGCCGATGGAGACGCCGCTGCATCTTCGAGCGAGGGTCGTCGAATCCTCAGACGACAAGGCCGTCGTAGAAGCAACCCTCGAGGCAAACGGGAAGGTCACGGCCACCTGCCGTGGTACGTTCATCGCCGTCAAGGAAGGGCATCCGGCGTATAACCGGTGGTGAAGCGAATTGAGAATTGAGAATTGGGAATTGAGAAAGAAAACAACATGGTGAGCTATGAGTGACATCGTTCCTGCACAGCGTGGCGCTGGTGGTACCGAGGGTGGAGTCGGCACGTTTTTCGTCGGACTGATGTTGGCGGTTGGCGGAGCCTGGCTGCTGACGAATCAGGTCAGCGTCGTGGGTGGTTCGTGGAGTTTGTGGGGCCACAGCTCATTTGGTTTGTCGCTGCTCCCGCTCATCATCGGAATTATCATGCTGTTCTTCAATGGGCGATCGATCGTCGGCTGGCTGTTCGTTGCCGCCGGTGCCGTGATCATCTTTCTCGGCATCCTCACGAACCTGGACATCTACTTTCGCCAGACCAGCCTGTTCAACACGCTGGTCATGTTGACGATGCTGGCGGCCGGGATCGGGTTGATCGCGAAGGCGATCAAAGGAACGAACCCGAAGGGAATTGAGAATTGAGAATTGAGAAAGAAAGTAACGGCGCCCAGCTGTTTCTTTTCTTTCTCAATTCTCAATTCCGGCCCCCGGGCCGGCTATGCCGTCGGCTTCAATGGCGCCGGCAAGCGGGTGTGAAAGTCTCGGTACACCCGTGGAACGTACTCTTCGATGAGCTCATCGATCCGTTCCGCCGACTCGCTGCGGAACACCAGACCGACGTGATGCTTCTTGTCGACTCGCCAGACGATTTCGGGCGCCGTGTAGTTGGAAGTGTCGGGCTTTTCCTGACGAGCCAGCGACACGATGAGACCGGCGTAGTCGCGGCGCTGGGTCGGCGGCTTGTACGGCCACTCACCTTGGGCCATCTCGATCTTTGCCCACTCCTCCCATAGATTGACGCCGGTGGCATGCTCGACCATCTCGACGATGTGCGCCCCCGCTGCCCGGGCCGCCGTCTCCAGAAAATAGAATTCGTCGTCACGCTTGATGAACTCGGTGTGCATCACCCCGCGAACGAGTCCGAGATGCTTCACGACATCCTTATTGGCCTGCAACAGCTTGCGGGTCGAGGCCTTTCTCCGCGGAACGGTGGCCGTGGCAAAGATGCCTCCATCCTGCGCGATCTCGAATAGCGACTGCCGGTATTTGTGGGGCTCAGCAAACACCACTTCGCTCTCTGAGATGATGGAATCGACGTGGTAAAGATCGCCGGCGATCATCTCTTCGAGAAGGTAATTCGACTTCAGGTCTCCCATGCTCTCGACCGTCGCCCAGACCTCGTCGGCATGGTGCATCTTCCTGATGCCAACCGACGAAGCCTCGGAGCGAGGCTTGAACATCCAGGGTGCCGGGACGGTGTCGAGAAACTCCTGCATCTTCTTACGATTTAGAACGTGCACGAAACGCGGAATCAAGATGCCGCGCGCCTCTGCTCGCGAGCGCATGGCCAGCTTGTCGCGAAAATATCGCGCTGTCGTCTCCCCCATCCCCGGAATCCTGAGGTGTTCCCGGAGTCGCGCCACTAATTCGACGTCGTAGTCATCGAGGGGCGCCAGACGATCGATCTGATGTTCCCAGGCCAGAAAGCTGACGGCATTTACCACATGCTGCCAGTTCGCGAAAGACGGGAGTGCGAAGACCTCGTCGAGCGATTCGCGAGCCCATGGCTCGGTGAGCTTCGACTCGACCGTCAAGAGGAAGGTTCGACAGCCATCCTTCTTACAGGTCTCGATGAATCGGTTTCCTTTGAAGTAGCTGGAGACGCAAAGAATCGTCAGCGGCCTCGAAGTTTTCACGATGAAAAGAGGATAGCTTCCAAAGAGCGGAATTGAAAATTGAAAATTGAAAATTGAAAAAGGGACAAACGTGGCGAGGAACGTTGTCATCCTGAGTCGTGGAACAGCGCGCCACGTGTTGAAGGCGAATGAACCCTATGTCATCCCGAGCCGTGGACAGCGTGCGCGCTGCCACTGAGAAAAGAAACTGAGTGGGTGTCATCCCGAGCCGCAGCGAGGGATCTGGGCGGGGGCCTTAGACCCTTGGCAATCGAA